>DATFWQ010000180.1:0-31287 GCA_035259145.1 Candidatus Dormiibacterota bacterium
CTAGTGTCGTGAGACAGAAGTTCGTCGAGCAGATTGTGGCAGGCACCCGAAGGGTGCCGGTCCGGCGGCCGAGGCCAAGGAGGGGGTGGCACTAGGAGGAGCGCATCTGAAGATGCGTGACGACGAAGGGCCGGGCCCCCCGACACGGGCATCGACCGTCGGAGCCGCAATATGCCGGCGAATTCCTGACTCATGACACTAGGCCCAGGTCCCAAAGGCGTCGCTCGTGAAGCCGAGGCTCCTGTACGCGGCGTCGATGAGACTCTGGCCGCGGTCGTTGAGCCCCATCCCTGCACCGTGCTTGTTCATCGCGTACCCAAAGGACATCCGTGCCCTGGGGTCGGCGAAGCCGATCGAGCCGCCGAGCCCGGAGTGCCCGAACGCCTCTTCGGACAGGATCAGGCTGTTGTTGCCGCCGGCCGGGTGGCGACGATTGTCGATCGCCTTCACGAAGCCGAGCGAGAAGCGCGTCGGCAGGAACAGCGTCGCGTCGACACCGGAAGCTGAGGAGACGGCGCCCATGCGGCGAACCGATCCCTCGTCGAGGAGTGGGCCGCCTCCGTTCGCGATGGGCGCGTACAGCCCGGCGAGGCCGCGGGCGTTGCTGATCCCGCCGGCCGACGGGATCTCCGCCGCGTGCGCGGCGCGTGTGTCGCACTCACCCGGCATCATGTAGCCGCCGTTGTTGGCCAGCATGAGAAAGGTCACGGACGTCGGGTCGGAGAAGACCTGCCGCTCCGCTGGAGTGAGGTTGTTCGGATCGGGCGGGGGCTGCAGTGTGCACCGGGACACGCGCGCCTCCTGCGACTCGTGCAGCCCGATGTGGAAGTCGATGCCCAGGCGGTCCGCCACCTCGTCCTTGAAGAACCGGCCGGGCGACTTGCCGGAGACCCGCCGGATGACCTCGCCGACCAGGAAGCCGAAGGTAAGCCCGTGGTATCCGTGCTGCAGGCCAGGAGTCCAGAAGGGAGCTTCGGCAGCAAGTGCCGAGGTCATCAGGTCCCAGTCATAGAACGCGCCCGGCGGGAGCGGCTTGCGCAGGGCGGCGAGCCCCGCCTGGTGGTTGAGCAGCATGCGGACGGGAATCCCGTCCTTTCCGCTCTGAGCGAACTCCGGCCAGTACGCTGCTACGGGCGCCTCCAGGTCCAGCTCGTCCCTTGAGACCAGGATGTGGGCGCAGATCGCAGTCGCGCCTTTGGTGCAGGACCACACGACCACGACCGTGTCCTTCTCCCATGGGCGCCCGCTCTCGGGATCTGAGAACCCGCCCCAGAGGTCGACCACTGTCGTGCCCTCGACGGTGATGGAGACGGACGCGCCCACCTCACCACGCTGGCTGAAGTTGCGCTCGAACTCCTGGCGCACTGCCTCGAACCTGGGATCACACGTCCCCTGGATTACCGCCGGGCTGACCTGGGCCATAGCTTCGCCTCCGCCTGGAATGCAATCCCGGACACCAACCCGGGTTGAGACACTATACCAGAATGTCTCCTTGAGAGACAAGTGCTAGATTTGTTGTAACGTTCAACCGTCCCGTGGAACCTGTCGAACGCTCAGACGCTATGCCATCGCGCTTGCGAGGATCTCGGCGCGGAGCCGGCTCTCGGGCAAAGCCCACGGTGCTGGAACTCCAGCTTGCCCACGGCGCCCCTCCTGCCGTCGGCCCACTCGACGTGCTTCGGGAGGCTCGCCGGAGATTCCTCAAGGGTCGGCGCCTGGACATGCGCGAGCTTGCATCAGACCTGGGGTTGTCCCGCGCGACCCTCTACCGGTGGGTGGGCGACCGCGAGCGGCTGCTGGGTGAGATCATGTGGTCGCTTGGCGAGGCGGGCCTCGTTGACGCGCGTGCATACGCCGATGCACACGCGGCCGACTGTGGCGTCGACTGGATCGTCCGCTTCTACTCGCGGTTCATGGAGATCACCGCGGAATTTGAGCCGATTCGACGGTTCGTCGAGGCCGAGCCCGACACGGCGCTTCGTGTACTGACCTCGAGGCACGGAGTCCAGCAACGCCGGCTGATCGACGCCCTGCGAGCGGTCCTCGAGGAAAGTGCTGCCGCCGGCAATCTCGCCCTCCGCGTCGACGCCGGTGATCTGGCTTATGTGATGGTGAGAATCGGCGAATCGTTCATCTGGCGAGAGTTCATCACTGGCGACGAGCCCGACCTCTCGAGGGCCGCTGACATCGTGCGCATCCTGCTGAGCTGACGTACACCGCGGCCCGCCCTCCGATCAGAGCCACCGCCGGCCCTCGGCACGCTTGCCCCTAGTCGATCGTCTGCTCAGGCCGGTACGGCGCTTTTCCTTCGATGTCGCCGACGTACACCGGCAGACGCTTGTGCCCGAGGATCTGCCGTATCGCCTGAATCTCCCCGATATGGAACCAGTAGTGGTACGTGAGCCGCCGGATGGCAGAGCCCTGACTCTGCCCGGTTTGCCGGCCGTTCAGCGGGAGGTCCCGAAGCAGGTCCCCGGTCGTCAGCGAATCCAGAAAGGCTTCGGTCGCAGCCGTGACGGTACGCCACGCCTTCAGAACCTCGGCGAGCGACGGGGTGCTCATCGGGGCGCCGAATGCAAAGCGCTTCTGAATTTCAGGGAGGAGCATGATGCCCTGGGACCGGTGCAGCAGGTAGCGCTGCTCCTGCCAGGTGAGATGGCCGACGATCCAGCTGATCGAGTTCATCTGACCGCAGTGCATCGAGGCGTCCGCTTCAGTCACGCCGGAAAGTCCTCGACGCCACTCGCCTCGAGTGAACCGAAGCTGCTCGACAACGGCGTGTGCCACTGGTGCGTCATCCCTCCTCGGGTAAGACGATAACCCGTAATGCGCACCGGCACGCGGCCGGCGCGACGGAATCCTGCCCAGGACAGCGGGTTGATCAGCCTTTGCCGGACAGAGGAATGAACTGAAACGTCAGGGTTGATCCACCCGCCGTCACGCTGGCACAGCCGGGAGCGCTCAGACCGACAGCCCACGTCACCACACCTTCGAAATCGCCAATCCTGCGAATTTCGTCGACGAGCGAACCGCCGGGCATGAACGAGTTGGGGCCGCCTGGATCGCCTGGGAAGTGAAGCCCTCTCAGCACGATTCGAACCCCCGCGGAGCCCTGAAGAACGACCGGAAGGCCGCTCGGATCAGCAGTGAAGTTCGGAGTCGACTGCGGAGTTGCCTCAAATTGAGAGACGCCACGGTCGAAGTTCAGAGTAAAGGTGTCGTCAGTTGCCGCCTGAGAGGTGATCTGGGTCGGTCCAGGCGACGATGCAGCGCCTGAAAACGTGCACGTGGGGGTGGCAGCGTCTCCCGTCGCATCCACCTGTGTCGAGGCTGCGGCGCCGGATGTAGCTCCATTCAGGGGAGCAGCTACCGCCAGCGCGGCGCGCGTCTCCGCGCGAGTCACGGCCTCGCCAGAGGTGCCCCCAGGGCTTTGAGTTGAAGCCGACCTCGAAACGCTAGGCGAACCGCACGCCAGGAGCACCAGCGCGGTGCTGAGCACGACTCTTCTCATCCGGGGTTCCTCCAGAAATGTTCTCCCGCAGCCGTATGGATACACACTCAACGCTTTAGCGAATGAGAGAAACACACTACTGCCACAGGCGATCACGACTATGGATCCGAACTTCCGTGGCCGGATCGCGCGGAATGGCGCTCAGAGCCGCCGGCCGGCGCCCAGGGTGGACATAGAGTGGGACGGGGGGCACGTGTGGCCATCGTCACCACGGAGCTTGTCGGGCGAGGGCTGCAGCTGACGTTGTGCGGGTCTCGCGCTGACTGCCTGGGTTGACTTGACCTGGCCGGTTGCGCTGTGGTTGAATCATCGTACAAACTTTGATTGCACATTCATTCAACAGCCACAGGACAGCCGCAACGGCTGAAACCCGGCAGAAGATCCTTCAGGGTGCCTTTCGGGCGCTCAGCCACAAAGGCTACGAGCACACCACGATCAAGGACATCGCTGAGGAGGCGCGCGTAGCCCAGGGCCTCGTCAACTACCACTTCAAGTCCAAGCAGGGACTCGTGATGGCGGTGCTCGCAATGTGCTGCGCGGAGATGCAGCTGCCCAGGCGCGACGATGCGCTGGCCAGCGCTCTCGATGCGTTCGAGCATTTCAAGAGCATGCTGCGGAGCCGTCGCGACGTCCACAGGCTCTACGTCCAGCTGATCGGAGTCGGCCTCCACGACGCCGAGGTGGGCGCCGGCATCCTCGAAGACATGCAACAGAACCGCGGCGACGTCGAGACGATCGCTCGCGAGGTGCTGGCCCAGAGCGGCCAGCCCCCCGAGCTTGCACCACCAGTGGCGGCCGCGGTGTGGGGCGCCACGCTGGGCATCATGGTCCAGACCCTGGTCGACCGCGACTTTGACGCTGACGCGGCGGTCGACGCGCTTGCCGCGATGGCGATCGCGGCGGCAAACCATCCCGAATACCTGACAAGGCGCGGGTAGAGAGCGAAGGAGGATAAGAGGTGTTCGCAGCCTGGGGTCGATTCGTCTACCGGTGGCGGTGGATGACGTTGGTGACGTCCGCCATCCTCATGGGTCTGTCGGTGGTGGGGTTGCTGTTCGGCGGAGCTCTGAGCAGCGGCAACTCCGGCACCAGCGGCCTGGAGGCCGCACGGGCCAACAGTCTGATCAATCAACAACTCAGCTCGACCCAGCAGAGCGGCTCGTCCTTCCTGCTCATCTTCGCCGGCAATGACCGGCCGGCCACCGATCCCGGCTTCCGCTCCGAGGTCGAAGCGGCGCTGACGCCGATCCAGAACGATCCTCGGGTGACCGGCGTCCGCACCCCGTACAACGCCCCTAACCCCGCCGTCGCCCAGTCGCTGCTGTCAAAAGACAGCCGCGAGGCGCTCGTTCGGGTCGATATCAAGTCCACCGGAAACCAGGCAAGCGCGGACTATGCGGCCCTTCGCGCCGAGGTCAAACCGACCGGGCTCACGGTGACCGGCACCGGCCAGGTGCCAATCAACCACGCCTTCAACACCACGCTGGAGAGCGATCTCCAGAGGGCTGAGACGGTCTCGTTACCGGTCGCGCTCATCCTGCTGCTGCTCATCTTCGGCAGCGTCGTGGCGGCCGGTCTGCCGCTGGGAGTGGGCGTGGTGACAATTCTGGCCGGCCTCGCCGGCACCCTCATCCTCGCCCGCGTCACCGACGTGTCCCAGTACGCGCTCAACGTCGTGACGTTGATAGGGCTCGGCATCTCGATCGACTACTCGCTTTTCATCGTAAACCGCTTCCGCAACGAGCTGGCAGCCGGAGCCACCCGAGAGGATGCACTGGCAAAGACGATGGCCACAGCCGGTCGAGCGATCACGTTCTCTGGTGTGACTGTGGCGATCGGCCTGTCGGCGATGCTCTTTTACCAGGGCACATTCCTTGCGTCGATGGGCGCCGCCGGTGGCGTGGTCGTGGCTGCTGCGGTGATTTACGGCCTCACTTTCCTGCCCGCCCTCCTGGCCATCCTCGGGGGTCGTGTGAACCGCCTGGCTCTACCGCTGGGCCGCCGCAACCGGTCGAATGGTCGCGGCCTCTGGCACCGGTTGGCGATCTGGGTCATGCGCAGGCCGGTGCTTGTACTGACGCCGGCACTGGCTCTTCTCGTGGTGCTGGGAACACCGTTCCTGCACATGCGTCTGGCCAACGGCGACGTCGACCAGCTGCCGACAAGGGTGGAAGCGCGCCAGGGCTACGACAACCTGGTGCATAACTTCCCGGGCCAGGACCAGACCAACTTCGAGGTGGTCGTCCAGTACCCGGCAGGCACCCCGCTTACGGCCCAGCGGATCGGCGACCAGTATGACCTCAGCCGGCGGCTCGCCACCCTCCCAGGCGTGCTGCGTGTGAACAGCATCTATTCAGGCGATCAGTCACTGGGACGCGCAGATTATCAGCGACTCTACAGCGGCGACGCCGCGCAGCTGCCGTCCGACGTCCGGCAGTCCGTGGGCACGAGCGTCGTGTTGATGACGGTGGTCAGCAATCAGCCGGCCTCGAGTGACCCAGCTCGCGACATTCTCAAGGCGATTCGCGCCGAACACATCGGCGACGGCGGCAAGATCCTGGTGACTGGGCAGACGGCATTCGACGTCGACATCATCAAGTTCATCGTCGGCCGCACTCCGATCGCCGTCGGTTTTGTGGTCCTCGTGACCTTCCTGGTGCTGTTCCTGCTGACGGGCTCGCTGATTCTCCCGTTCAAGGCGGTACTGCTCAACCTGCTCTCGATCTCGGCCTCGTTCGGGGCGCTGGTCTGGATCTTTCAGGACGGCCATCTCAGCACCTTCCTCGGGTTCACGCCTCAGTCGGTTGATCCCAGTGTGCCGGTGATCCTGTTCGCCATCGTGTTCGGGATGTCGATGGACTATGAGGTGCTCCTCGTCAGCCGGATCCACGAGGAGTACACCCGCACGGGCAACAACACCAGCGCCGTTGCCGAAGGGCTGGAACGGAGCGGGCGCCTGATCACGGGGGCGGCCGCGATCATGGTCGCCGTGTTCCTGGCATTCGGCCTTGCGGAAGTCGAGCTGATCAAGTCAATCGGCATCGGCCTTGCAGTGGCGGTGGCGCTCGACGCGACAATCGTTAGGGCTCTGATCGTGCCGGCAGTCATGAGAATCCTCGGCGACTACAACTGGTGGGCTCCGCATCCTCTGCGCTGGCTGCACAGGCGCAGTGGCCTCGGAGAGTTCGGCGACGCGCAGGTGCAGCAGGTGGCCTAAGCCGGCCCGCCTCAAGAGCCACTCTCCCCCGCGCAGTCGCCGGGAGTACCCGGCGTAGCCGGGGGAGGCGGAGAAACAGCTGCTCTCGATCGGCGTGGCGGACGCTCCCGAACGCCCTCGGGGGCAGCCCGTGGCGGATCTGTGAACGGCCGCGCCGGCCGGACGGCCTCGGCTGCATCGACTCTCGGCCTGGTGTTCAGCCCTTGAACACCAGGCGCACGAGCGCTCCAGGATCTTTGACTCTGAGAGCCCAGCGCTCGAACACCCTGAACTGGTAGATCCCTTGCTCGTCCACCTGCACGAACGCGCTCGTCGGCTCGACCGTGATCACCAGGTCGACGGTGTTGCCACCGAGGGAAGCTATGAGACCGCGGCCCGCCGGAAGCCCTCCCGTATCGACCAGGCCTCGGCTGACGAGAGGCCGGATCTGATCCGCCGGCAGGACCGTGGTGCCGGCGATTGGCACGAACGTGTCGGCGTAGACGGCCGAGCTGAGCGCCAGTGCATACGGGCCCGCCTGTCCCGCCGCGCGAAGCAGCGAGATCGCCTGGACCACAGCGTTGAAGGTGTGTTCGCCAAAAGTGAGCGGCGACTCCGACGTCGGCGTTACGTCAAGCTCGCCGGGGGCGGAGGCCAGGAGACCTGCGCCGGCCGTGCCGCGCACCTGCACGCCTGCGAGCGGCCCTGGAAGAGCCGAGCGGTCCCCCTGGAATATGAGGAGATCCTCGACCTGGGCGATCAGGTTGGCAGCTCTTGTGGCCAGGGTCAGGCCGGTGCCCAGGGCTGACTCGTCATCGGCCTGCTGCTGAGTCAACCCGAACCCCAGGGACAGCTCCACCACCGGCACGACGGCTGCCGGATCCACAGTCATCGTAGACGTGTCGATTCGGTCGGCCGGCACGGTGGTGGCGGTGGCGGCACCGTCCACGACGGGGAGAAAGCTTGTCGCCACGGCCGTCCGGCGGACTTCGTCGCGGACGGCCTGGTCAAGCCTGGACCAGAGGTCGGGGGACCAGGGCATTGACTCCCGGCCCAGGGTCACGACGTCACACCTGTGAGTCGTGCCGGCAGCCGGCCCGACCAGTCGTCGGCCGCAGCCGTCTTGCCGGCCAGGTCTTCGATCTGGATCTTCTGAAAGGTGAAGCTCACGTCTTCGAGCTCGAACGTGTGGCCGCTGGTGGCGTGCTCAGCCGTGTACATCTTGTATGACGCAACTGACGCGTTCGTGAGCTTGATGGTGTGGTGCACGACTTCGACACCCCGGGCGTCGGTTACCGGGAACTCGAAAAGGACCGACTGCAGCGGTTCGTTGGTGACCGCCGCCTGAAACAGCTGGGGCGATGCGGCGCCCCATTCTTTGCTGATCGTGACCGGACTGTGCTGCCGTTTTCCCGTGGCCTGTCCGGTCGCCACGTCCCTTGGTGAGATGACTTCGTACGAGAAGCTGTGCGCAGGGATCACGTTCTTGTGGGCGTGGGCGCCTTCACCTTTGAACTTACCCTGTTTCGCACCCTGGATTGACACGTAAAACACGTAGTCTCCGGGGACCCCTGGCGAATGGCCAATCGGCATTGCTATCCTCCGCGCCTGCCGAGCCTGGCGCAACCGGCGGCAGCCACCACCTGACGGGGGGCTTTGCGTCATGATAGCTGCCGCTCCAATGACCGGCAATGCGCGGCTGACGCATGCGCTTCCTCCGGTGTCTGGCCTGATTGCTGAACCGCCGTCCACGTGGCATGCCCTGGCTGAGAGGCTCCGCAAGCTGGGGCTGCAAGCCGAGGAGGTGGCGCCGATCGCCAGAGCCGCGGCCGACATGCCAGAACCTCTCCGGGCACCGGTCTGGAGCTCATTGCTCGCCGGACGCGACGATCCGTTGGGGGTTGCGATGCGGCTGCTGATGTTCGGCCTGTGCGTGACCGAAGACGAGGCCGAGGCGGCCCTGGGATCGAAGTTGGTCTCGCGGCTTGGCCGGGCCGGCCTACTGACTGCGCAGGCTGAACACGAGCTGCGGTCGCTCTTCTGGCTCAGCGTCGCGAATGACAAGTACGTCATCTGCGATGACCTCTCGCGTGGGGGCGCGGCGGTAATGGGCGCCGGCCAGACCACTGCTGAGCTCTGTCGAGCGGCGCATCCTGTCAACCGGGTCGCATCCGTTCTGGACCTCGGTTGCGGAGCGGGGACGGTGGCACTCCTTTTCGCGTCACATGCGGAGAACAGCGTCGGGACAGACGTCAATCCCAGAGCTGTCGCGCTCTCGCGCGTCAATGCAGAACTCAATCGAGTCGCGAACGCGCGGTTCGAGCAGGGTGATCTATTCGCACCGGTTCGAGAGGCGTCGTTTGACCTGATCGTCTCGCCGCCTCCGTTCGTCCCGCGTGTCGAAGGTACGAGGCCGGCCATCTATCTTTACGGCGGCGCGCGCGGCGACGAGCTGCCTCTGCGTGTCCTTCACGAGGTCCCGGCCCACCTCGCACCGGGCGGCCGCGCTGTCTTCCTCATCGAATGGCCGGTAGTGGACTCGACCCCCCTCGAGCAAAGAGTGCGAGAGGCGGTCGCGGACCCTTCGGTCAGCATCCTGGTCGTCAGGCTCCCGCCTTATTCCGATCTTGACGTGTACTGCATTCGCTACGCCTCTTTCTTTCATCCCCGGCTGGGTGCCGCCTATGGGCGAGCGGTGGCGCGCATGCGCCGCCACCTGGAGAAGCTCAACGTCCAGAAGTTCCAGCCAAGCCTGGTGGTGCTCCAGGCCAGTGGCCGCGGCCATGCATGGGTATCCACAGTCGACGTCACAAACTCGGAGGCTCTAACCAGCCACTTGCTCCAGGCGATGGTCGGCGCCCGCGACCTCCTCGCCCGGGACGAGCCGGCTCTGCTGGCCGCCACTCTGCGGATGCCTGACGACCTGGTCGTGCAGAGGGAGCACGGGGTCCGAGCATCGGAGACGTGCGAGCTGCGACTACGCCGGGCAGGACGAGCGTATCCAGCCATGGATGTGAGTCCAGGAATGCTGGACCTGATGCTGCAGGTCGACGCGTCGCCATCGGTCGACGCAGCCTGCCGCACGCTGAGGGAAGGTGCGTCAGGCTCGACGGTGGAGGGGGCGCTCCAGGGGGTGCGTGAGGCCCTCCTTCGTGGCCTCCTGGAGCCCGTCTGAGCACCGCCTGACCGGACGTAACAGCTTCCGGCCACCCGGTGGCTCGTGGGTGCAGCGCGACAGGCTGCGCGTCGACCAGGTCATGCCAAGCTTGCCAGTTGCGGGTCAGAAGTGGTATATAATTGAGCTTGAGGGAGTTTCTCCTTTCCGCTCGGCTCCCGGTCACAGCTGGTGAGCCCCACCGCCACCGCCCACTGTCGTTCTGCCGCGCTCCTCCCGCCCTTCTCCGCATGTTGAGTCTGCAGGGCATCGATGGAGGAGAACCGATGGACGCGTTTGGCCGGCTGAGAGAAGGTATGAAGTGGATGTGGTCGCTGGGCGACTACCGCGAAGTGGCGGTCCGCTTGCGCCCACACGCTGAGGCGCTCGTGGCCGCCTGCGACATCAGGCCCGGGATGGCCGTCCTCGACGTGGCGGCCGGTAATGGCAACGTCGCCATCGAGGCGGCCCGCAGGGGGGCGGAGGTGACCGCCTCCGATCTGACGCCGAGCATGGTCGAGATGGGCCGCGCAAGGTCTGACGCGGAAGGCCTGGCGATCACCTGGTTGGAGGCCGACGCTGAAGAGCTGCCTCTTCCAACCTGCAGCTTCGACATTGTGACTTCCGCGTTTGGCGCAATCTTCGCGCCGAGGCCTGAGCGCGTAGCTGCAGAGCTGTTTCGCGTGGTCAGGCCAGGCGGGCTGGTCGCGATGGCCAATTACACCAGCCGCGGCTTCCTGGCCGCCTTTGCGGAGCTGATATCGGACTTCGCGACCCCAGCCCCAATCTCACTGCCGTCACCTTTTCAATGGGGTGACGAGGCTGAGGTGCGGCGCCGGTTCGACGGGCTGGCGTCGTCGATCGAGGTGCGGCCCTGCATGGCCGCGTTCGAGTTCGGCTCCACGGCTGAGGCGCTGGGATTCATGGAGCGGACCAACGCCGGGCAGCTGGCGCTGCGCACCCTGCTCCCGGAAGAACGGTATCGCGAGGTCCTGAAGCGGAGCGAGTGCCTGATACGCCAGCTGAACGCCGTGAGCGATGGCCGCACAGTCCTGGAGTTCGAGTACCTGATGGTGCTGGCGCGCGCCTGAGTCGCGGCTCAAACTGGATCTGAGCCTGGCCACGGCCTGGCACGTCAGCCCAAGGACACACGGCTTGCGAAGGGTTATGCAGCAGGAGGCCACCCAGGCGAGAGCAGGATGATGACCGGTCCGGAACCCAGGCGCGTCGCTATCGCGCCCGGCGTGCGTGCCACCGTTGAGCTGCGCTGCGGCGCCGCCTGTGAGTCCTGCGGCTTTGCATGGCCGTGGTCACTCGACCTGTTCCGCGTCAGGGAGGATGGCCCCAACAACGCCGCCAACCTGATAGCGCTGTGCCCCAGATGCTCGGGGGACCGGCTCGATCCCTCCACTCCGCTGGTGGCTCGTCGTGGTCTCAGAGAGCGGATGCGCAGCGCTAACAACATGCGAGCAGCGGTGCAGCCGCTCACGCCGGCTCGGCGCCGCGCCCTGATCGCGTCTCGCGGCGGGTGCTGCGAAACCTGCGGGATCCCGGGTGGCCAGCGAGCCCTGGAGGTCCACCACAAGCTTGCCGTACTGCAGGGAGGCCACGACGGCGAGGACAACCTGCAGGTGCTCTGCTTCGCTTGCCACCGCCAGGTCCAGCCATGCATGACCGGCTGCGGCGCGTGGGCCAGGAAGCCGCGGCAGCTCTGCCGGCACTGTCTGACCAGGAAGCTGCTGGAGGACCTCACCCCGGAGGCCACCTGGGAGGAGATCAAGGCACGGTATCCGAGCCTCGTGGCTCAGTGGAGGCCTGGGTACGAGCCCAACGCGGTATCCGGCTCGATGCACCTGTCACCTCCGTGATGAAGGAACGGCGCGTTCGATCGATCGCGCAGTCCTGCCCGTGCAGTTGCGCCGTTCCCGGTCGGGAGGACGGCGGCGCGCCGCCTGCCGATCCGTTTACGCTGCCAGGACGCGCACCCAGGCAGCTCGAGAAGGAGGCATATGAGCCGCTACGACACCGTCGTCGCCAACGGCCGGGTGGTCCTGCCCGGGCTCGAAGAGCCGGCTGAAGTCGCCATCGGCATCCGTGACGGCCGCATCGTCGCCATAGCCGAGGACATCCCCAGCACCGACGCCCACGAGCTCATCGACGCGAGAGGCCTCGCGGTCCTGCCAGGCGCCGTGGACTCCCACTTCCACATCGGCATCTACCGGCCCATCGAACAGGACGCCGCCTCCGAGACGGAATCTTCGCTTGTAGGCGGGGCGACCAGCGTCATCAGCTACTTCCGTACGGGAACCCACTACCTGAACAGGACCGGCCCTTATAGAGAGATCCTGCCCGAGGTGCTGGAGAAGGCCAGAGGCCGGGCCCGCACCGACTATGGCTTCCACATCGCGCCCATGACCACGGCCCAGCTGGACGAGATCGACTGGATGGTGGGCGAGGCGGGCGTACCCAGCTTCAAGTACTACATGTTCTATAAGGGCCTGAACCTGGCCGCGTCCTCGACCGACGCCGCCGCGTACACGATGTCTGATTCCTATGATTTCGGCCACCTCTTCGCGATGATGGAGAAGATCGCAGAGGCGGACGCCCGCTACGGCCACGTAGGGCGGGTATCGCTCTCACTCCACTGCGAGAGCGCTGAGCTGATCAAGCTCTTCATCGAGCGGGTGAGGGACCTTGGCCTACCTCCGCTGGAGACCTACAGCAAGGCCCGGCCGCCGCTTTCCGAGCGGCTCTCGATCCATGAAGCCGGAGTTCTCGCCAGCGAGGCCGGGGTGCGGGTCAACCTGCTCCACATATCGAGCGCCGACGCCGTGCGCGCGGTGCGAGAGATCCGCCGCCTCTATCCTCAGCTCGACGTCCGGGCCGAGACGACGCTGCACCACCTCTGCCTGACCTACGACATGCTCGAGGGCAAGGGCGTGGGCGGCAAGGTCAACCCACCGATCCGTACCCGCGAAGACGTCGACGCCCTGTGGCAGGCGGTGCACGACGGCACCATCCAGTGGATCGCCTCCGACCACGCCTGCTGCATGGAGGAACTGAAGCAGGACGACCTCTGGCCGGCCCAGCCCGGCTTCGGCGGTACCGCGCTGATCTACCCTGCGCTGATCTCTGAGGGCTACCACAAGCGAGGCCTGGGCCTGGGCCGTATCGCGAAGCTTGTCAGTTCAAACCCCGCCCGCGCGTACGCCCTGCACCCAGCCAAGGGCGCCATCGCAGTCGGTTTCGACGCGGACCTGGCCCTGCTCGACCTGGACCGGGAGCACGTGGTGAGCCGCGAGCTCCTGCACTCCGCCCAGGACCACACACCGTTTCAGGGTGTACACGTCAAGGGCTGGCCCCGCTTGACGATGTTGCGGGGCTCCGTCGTCTTCCGCGATGGTGAAGTGCAGGGCCTGCCCGCGGGAGAATTCCTCAACCGCCCGCTCAGCGGCCGGCGCCGGGCCGTGGCAAGGACCTGAGGCGCGGTGAGCAGCGTGGGCCCGGGCCCTCTCGCGGGGCTGAGCGTGCTCGACCTGGCAACCATTTACGCGGGCCCCTTCGCGGCCACACTCCTGGGCGACTTCGGGGCCGGGGTGATCAAGGTCGAGCACCCACGCGGCGACCCGCTTCGTACTCACGGCGCTCAGAAGGACGGAGTCGGCCTGTGGTGGAAGCAGCTCTCGCGCAACAAACGGTGCGTAAGCCTGAAGCTGAGCCATCCCCGTGGCCAGGAACTGCTCCTCGAGCTGGTCGCGGGCGCCGACGTCCTGGTCGAGAACTTCCGTCCGGGGGTGATGGAGCGGTGGGGACTCGGCTACGAGCAGCTCGCCGAGCGCAACCCGGGCCTTGTGATGCTGCGGACGACCGGTTTCGGCCAGTTCGGGCCTTATGCGTCGCGGCCCGGCTTCGGCACCCTGGCCGAGTCGATGAGCGGCTTCGCGGCTATGACTGGCTGGCCGGACCGGCCGCCGACGCTCCCTCCATTCGGCCTGGCCGACGGCATTGCCGGCCTGGCCGGCGCCTTCACAGTGCTGAGCGCGCTGTATCACCGCGACGCGCGCGGGGGAAGCGGGCAGGTGATCGACCTGGCAATCATCGAGCCGATCCTGATGGTGCTCGGCGCCCAGGCCACCGGCTACGAGGCTCTCGGCCTGATCCCCGAGCGGATGGGCAACCGCTCCGCCAACAACGCCCCGCGCAACACCTACCGCACTCGCGACGGCCAGTGGGTCGCCGTTTCAACATCCGCCGACACGGTGGCCGCCCGCGTCATGCGGCTGGTCGGGCACCCGGAGGTGGTGGAGGAGCCGTGGTTCGGCAACCAGGCCGAGCGGGCCCGGCGGGTTGACATGCTCGACGACATGGTCGGTGGCTGGATCGCTGAGCGGGACCTCGAGGCCGTTACGCGCGAGTTCGAGGCGGCGGGCGCGGCGCTGGCGCCGATCTACGACATCAGCCAGATCGTGACCGACCCCCAGTTCCGCGCCCTGGGCACCTTTCTCCGGCTACCCGACCACGAGCTCGGCAGCGTGGTGGTCCAGAACGTGATCGCCCGGCTCTCGCAGACGCCGGGACACGTGCGCTGGCCAGGCCGTCGGGTTGGCGAGGACAACGAGCTGGTCTTCGGCGAGCTTGGTCATGGCCCGGCCGAGCTCGAGCGGTTGCGTGCCGACGGCGTCATCTGACCATGACCGCAACCCGCAGCTGGCTCTTCGGGCCCGGCCACAGCGAGCGGATACTGGCGAGGATCTTCGATGCAGGCGCCGATATGGTGCTGCTTGACCTGGAGGACGCGGTGCCCCCCGACCAGAAGTCCCGTGCTCGGGAGCAGGTCCGGGACGCGCTGTCCGACCACCGCGAGGCCTGGGTGCGCATCAACAAACCAGGCGGCGAGCTCGCTGCGGCCGACCTGGCGGCCGTGGCCGGCCGCTGCGCGGGCGTCCGCATCCCCAAGGTCGAGTCCGCTGCCGACGTGGAGTGGGTGGCCGAGCGGGCCGGTGCGCTCCCGCTCACCTGCACGGTGGAGAGCGCCCTCGGCGTGGTGCGGGCCTTTGACATCGCCTCCTGTGTGCACACGCGCGACCTGACCTACGGCGGCGCCGACCTGAGCCTTGACCTCGGCATCGAGGGCGGCTGGGAGGAGAGTCTATACGTTCGTTCGACGCTGGTCGTCGCCTCGCGGGCGGCGGGCAAGCCGGCCCCCATCGACGGCGTTTATACGCGCCTGCACGACCTGGATGGCCTGCGCCGGGAGGCGGAGGCCGCGCGGCGGCTGGGTTACTTCGGCAAGTCGGCAATCCACCCCAGCCAGGTGCCCGTCATCAACGAGGTATTCCAGCCCAGCGCCTCCGAGGTGAGCTGGGCGCGGCGAGTGCTGGAGGCGTTCGAGCGCGCGGGCGGCGCCGCAACCCGGCTGGAGGACGGCGAATTTGTGGACGTGCCTGTGGCCGAGCGGGCGCGGCGAATCCTCGAGTCGCAGCAGTGAGCGCGCCCTGGAGGGATCTTCAGGGTGCCCGGGTCTACGACCTGGCCCGGCCGCTGGAGGCGGCCACGCCCACCAGCCCCAACCACCCTCCTTTCCGGATGGCGCTGATGCGCCGGCACGGGGACGTGGTCCGCGCCGACGGCGGCTCGGGTGCGAACGAGCTGTTTACGATGGGCGGTCACACCGGTACCCACATCGACGCCCTCTGCCACGTTTCTTCGGGCATGAAGCTTCACGGGGGGCTCGACGCCGCCGGAGCTGCCGTGGGCGGCCGCTTCCAACAGCTCGGTGTCCAGACGATCACGCCCATGCTCTGCCGGGGGCTGCTGCTCGACGTTCCCCGCGCGCTGGGCCTGGAAGCCCTCGAGGCCGCCCACCCTGTCACGGCCGAAGAGCTCGAGCGGACCTGCAAGGCCGAGGGGGTGGAGGTGGGCGAGGGCGACGCCGTGCTGATCCGTTCGGGCTGGCCGGTTGGACGCTATGAGGACAGCGTCGCCTTCGTGGGCTGGGCGACGGGTGTGCCCGGCCCCGACGAGTCGGCGGCCCGCTGGCTGGCTGCGCGGCGAATCCGCGTCACGGGCGCTGACACCATCGCCTACGAGTGGCTGGCGCCCGGAGCCGGCCACTCGCGGCTGCCGGTGCACACGACCCTGCTCGTCGAGAGCGGCATCCATATCGTCGAGGTGATGGCGCTGGAGGAGCTGGCCCGCGACGGGATTCACGAGTTCCTCTTCGTGCTGGCGCCGCTGCCCCTCGTAGGGGCCACCGGCTCTCCCGTCCGCCCGCTTGCGGTGGTGGGGTGACGGCGACACTCTCCGGCCGGCTGGCCGGCTGGGCGGCCGCCCTGCGTTTCGACGAAATCCCGCCAGAGGTCGTCCAGAGCGCCAAGGATCGGGTGATGGACCTGCTCGGCATCTGCGTCGCCGCCCGTGGGGTGGATGCGGCAGTTGCCGTGCGTGGGCTGCGCGAAGAGTGGGGGCCGGGGCGCCCCGAGGCTGGCTTCATAGGTGAGCCCGTGAAGGGACCAGCCGCGCTGGCGGCGCTGGCCAACGGGACCTACGCACACGCGCTCGACTTCGACGACACACACCTGCCCTCGATCGTCCATCCAAGCGCACCGCTGGTGCCGGCCATGCTGGCGGCAGCCCAGGCCGCGTGCGCCGGCGGGCGCGAGGCGCTGGCCGCGCTCGTCGTCGCGTACGAACTGGACACCCGGCTGGCGATGGCCCAGTACGACCCCGAGCTCGGCAATTCCGTCTTTTTCGAGCATGGACTCCACGCGACCTCGATCCTGGGTGCCGTTGCGGCCGCGGCCGGCTGCGCCCGGCTGCGCGGACTGGGAGCGGAAGGCATCGCGAACTCCATCGCCATCGCCTGTTCGATGGGCGCCGGGATCATCGAGGCCAACAGGGCCGGGGGCTCGATCAAGAAGTTCCATGGCGGCTGGGCCGCCCACTGCGCTGTGACCGCCGCGGGGATGGCGGCGCACGGCCTGACCGGCCCGCCGACCGTCCTGGAGGGCCGCTTCGGCCTCTTTCCGGCCTTCTGCGGCGATCGCTGGCGGCCGGATGTCGTGACCGAGGGGCTGGGTGAGCGCTGGGACACACCGCACATCCTCTACAAGCCTTACCCCTGCAACCACTTCACCCACGCCATCGTCGACGCGGTGTTGACGCTGAAGGGGCGCGGCCTGCGCGCGGAGGCGGTCGAACGGGCGACGATCGGCACCTCCGCCGCGGCCTGGCGGACGATCGGCGACCCGATCGCAGAGAAGCGCCGGCCCCGCACGCCCTACCACGCCGCCTTCAGCGCGCCTTTCGTCTTCGCTACGGCGCTCGTAGGGGGGAGCGGCCTTGGCGTCACCACGCGCGACTTCGGCGAGGACATGCTGGCTGACCCCGAACGGCTGCGCCTGGCCGGTGCTTGCGAAGTGGTGGCGGACGAGGAGTGCACCCGGATCTTCCCCAGGCAGTTCCCGGCCGTGATCCGTGTGCACACCCGAACTGGTGACGTGCTGGAGGAGCGGGTGTCTCACAACCGGACGCTCACCCACGCGGACCTGCGCACGAAGCTCGAGGACAACGCCGGCGCTTTAGCGGACCGCCTTGCGGCTGCCTGCGCCGAGCTCGACCGCGCACCGTCGCTGGACGCCCTGCTGGCGGCCACTCTTGCCAGTGACCTCGCTCGGTGACGAGGAGCCGGCCCGCATGAGCGGCACCTTCGAGAGGGCGGCGGTCGGAGACCGCTGGATCTCGCCCGAGTTGACGCTGGACGAGCGCTGCCGGGAGGTCACCGCCTGGGCCGGCTACGTCTTTCCACTCTTCAGCGACGAGGGGTTCGCCCGCCGGGCCGGCTTCGCCGGCGTTCCGGTGCCTGGGGAGCTGGTGCTCCTCCTCCTGGGTGGCCTCGCGGAGCGGACGGGCGCTTTCGACGAGGCGACGCTCGCGCTCACCGGGCTGAACGTCGTGCGCTTCCGTACGCCATGCCTGGTTGGCGACACGATCCGGCTGGAGATGGAGGTGGTGGGCAAGGAGCTCTCGAACTCCCGGCGCCGTGGCTTCCTGACGTTTGCCTGGACCTGCCGCAATCAGCGTGAGGAGACGGTGCTCTCCGCTGAGGCGACGCTGGCCTTCCGAACCGACCAGGAGCGCGACTAGTGTCCTGGTACTGAGGTGCGACGGACTTCGGTACCAGGACACTAGGTGCGCCAGCGCGGAGGGCGCTTCTCCCGGTACGCGCGGAAGCCTTCTGACGCGTCGGGCGAGTGCTCCAGGTAGCGAAAGAATTCGGCCATCTCGACCTGGATCCCGGCCTCGATGGGCAGCGTGGCCCCGTCGTCGATCGCCGCCTTGGCCGCGGCCAGGCAGTCCCGCGACTTGTCGCGGAAGTGGTCGACCAGCTCCTCGACGGCAGCCGTCAGCTCGGCCCCTGGCACCGAGCGCAGGACCAGCCCCACCCGTGCAGCCTCGGGGCCGGGCATCCACCGGGCCGTGAAAATGAGCTCTTTGGCGCGCTGCATGCCAAGCCGGCGCGGCGCTCGCTGGCTGGCTCCCGCTCCGGGGATGACCCCGAACCCGGTGTGGTTGTCGGCGATCCGGGCCTCATCGGCGCAGATCGCGAGATCGCAGGCGAGCGCGATCTCGAAGCCGCCCGCACGGGCCAGCCCGTTCACGGCTGCCACGGTGGGCACCGGCAGGCGCTCCAGCCGCAGAAGCGCGGCGTGGAAGCGCTCGAGAAAGGAACGGAAGTACGCATGGTCCGCGAATCCGCGCTCGAGGCACTCCAGATCCATGCCCGCGCAGAACGCGTCGCCGGCCCCGGTCACGACCAGCGCCCGCAGGTGCTCGTCCGACTCGACGGCCGCGCACGCGGCCTCCAGCTCCTGCAGCACCGCCTCGTTCACGGCATTGAGTGCCGCGGGCCGGTCCAGCGTCAACCAGAGGACGCGGTCGCGATGGACGATCAAAAGAGCCGGCCACCTCGACGTCCGTCTGCGCTCGTCAACCCTCGACCAGCTCCACCAGCTCGCCGTTGGGCCCGGTCAGCCCGGCAACCTTCGCCGCCGCGTAGGGCGCCACGCCCGGTGTGACGGGTCCACGCGGTGCGTAGCCGGCCGCCCGGGCCCGTTCCAGGATGGCGTCCAGTCCCTGGACCCGAAAGGTGGAGCCGGCGGCGCCGCTGCGGAGCCGGCCGGCCGGCGGCCCCGCCTCGATCACCCGCCGGGGGTCGTGGAAGTGGTGCTCAGCCATCTGGCCGTCGGCGATGAAGAACACCGTTATGTGATATGCGAGGTCGGGCGGGGCGGCCATGATGCGATTGACGTCCGGATCCTGGACCGGCCCGTCGAACCGGACCGGAATGCCGAGAAGGCCGGAATAGAACTCGTTGGAGCGCTGGCGATCGAGCGCCACGATCGGCATGTTGATGGCAGGGCCCAGGTGCTGCGCGACGACCGGGAGCTGACGCGGCGGAGGCACCCACTTCATGGTCGACACGAAGACAGTCCAGCCCCCAGGCGCCTGAAAGCCCACACTCTGCACCTTGCCGGAGCCTATGGAGATCAGGTCGTAGTCGACGGGCGCGCTGATGGCCTGAAAGTGCGTGCCCCGGAAGCGGGCGTGCACAGCCGCAGCGTCATGGGCGAAGAACTCGATCGCCATCGGGCCTCGGATCGAGTAGACAGGCTGGGTGGTGTTCCGTCCTTCGCCGGCCACGAGCCGAACCAGCCCCCGGTCGCTGCCCGGAGCGCGGGTCAGGACTGCGGTCGGATGAGCGGCCGGCGCGGTGCCCCAGACAATCTCCAGCTCGGAGGGTACGTGCTGCTGCTCCACGACCTCGTAATCGGTGCCCAGCCGCCAGGCCTCGGCGACGCCCCCGAGATCGGGCACTGTCGCGGTGACCATGAGCAGCTCGGTCGCCCGCGCGCGAGGCGCGGGATCCCCAGCCAGTACCGCCTGGGACTCCAAATTCGTAGCTACGACCCGGCAGGCCCCACCAGCTGCTTCAGGCGGAACTTGCCGTCCGCCTGCTTGGCCCACTGGTAGACGAAGATGCCCTCCTGCGGCACCGCGTTGTGATTGCTCCCAGAGAACTTCTCTCGCACACCCAGCACGTTCTGAGTGGGAGGGATGTCGAGCGCTTCCCAGGCCTTCACGACCTTTGTGCCGTCAAAGGCGTTCGCCTTCTGGACCGCCTTCGACCACTCGATCATGCAATCGGCGGCCAGCGGTGTGCCTTTCATCTCGAGCCCGTTCGATGAGTAGCCATACTGGGTCGTGATCTTCTTCACGAAGTCGCGATAGGTGGCGGGCCATTTGCTTTCCGGGATGTCGGTCAGGTAGCTCTGGATTGTGGCCGCGAAGATGGTGCCGTCGACGGTGTCACCGCCCAGCTGCGGATAGGTGTAACCGCCGAGCCCGCTGAAGCCGAACTGAGCCAGCTTGTCCTTGACACCCAGCTGCTGGATGGCGAGCGCAGTGCGACCGGCGGTGGTCGAGTTGTTGGACAGGATCACGCCCTGGGCGCCTTTGGCGATCATCTGCTGAACCAGCGGCTTGTGGTCTGTGGCGGTGGCCGTCGTGAAGGCGGCGCCGACGTACTCGAGACCCGCAGCCTGTGCAGCCGTGCCCAGCTGCTGGTCATATGACTGGCCGGTGGCGTCACCCTCGTAGATGAGGCCGATCTTCTTGACCTGAGTGTTCTTGGCGACGTAGTTCAGAACGGCCGGGATCCGGTACCTGTCCTGCTCCTGGGTGCGGAAGCTGTTGACGGCGCCGTCCATCGCGCTGTCGGCCGCTACCGCAGGCAGGCAGTTGGGCACCTTGCTCTGGTTGATGATCGGCTTGGCGGCCAGGAAGACGGACGTGAAGCTGGGCCCGACCAGCAGCTTCACATTGCTGTCAGCCAGCTGCTGCCGTACGAGGGAGGCGCCCTGGTCTGGCGAGAGCTGGTCGTCGGCGGTGGTGATCTCGATCTTGTAGCCGAGCAGGCCGCCCTTCGCGTTCAGCTCGTCTGCTTCCACCTGCAGGCTGTTCTGGAGGTAGCCGCCGAAAAAACCGAAGCTGCCGCTGAACACGTCGACCAGGGCGACCTTGACCGTGCCCTTGAAAGCGGCCGGACTGTTGCTGGGGGCGCCGCTCCCTCCGCCGCCGCACGCCGCGACCGCGAAGAGGCCGCACATTGCCGCGGCCAACGGCCTACCTCTGATCATGCTCATTCCTCCTGGGCGTGGCCCTGCGCAGAGAGTGCCAAATACGTCAGACAATTTAACGTCTGACATTTAGAAGTCAACCGTTCGTCTGCCTGACCTGAGGTCGGTCCAGGGCGCAGGAGCGCGGGAGCGCCGAGATGCGAGACCAGGCACGGCCGGCGGTTCATGAGCGCACCTCCGCCGTCTTCTCGGACGCGCCGAAGTAGACCTCCTGGACCTTGGGGTCGCGGGCCACCTCAGAGGCCCGGCCGCCTAGCGCGATCCGCCCCACGTCCAGTACGTAGGCGTGGTCCGCAATCCCGATCGCCGCCGCCGCGGCCTGCTCGACGAGCAGGACCGTCAGGTGCTGCCGGCGGTTCATCTCCCGGATGTACTCGAAGACCTGCTGGACCAGCAGCGGCGAGAGGCCGAGGCTGGGCTCGTCCAGGAGGAGCAGCGCGGGCCGCGACATCAGCGCCCGGCCCAACGCCAGCATCTGAGCCTCGCCGCCCGAGAGCGTGGCCGCGTGCTGGCGTCGCCGCGCCTCGAGGACGGGAAACAGCTCGAAGACCTCGCGCATGCGGCGGCGGGTGCCGGCCCGATCGCGGCGATGTGAGTACCCGCCCAGGCGCAGGTTCTCCTCCACGCTGTGTTCGGGAAAGACCTGACGGCCCTCCGGTACGAGCGCTACGCCGGCCCGGACCACACGATGGGCCGGCCAGCCGGTGATGTCGCGGCCGCGCAGGCTGACTGTTCCGGAGGCAGGCCGCTTGAGGCCCATGATCGTCCGCAGGATTGTGGTCTTTCCGGCCCCGTTCGCACCCATCAGCAGCACCACCAGGCCCTCGGGCACGGCAAGGTCGACGCCCTGGCAGACCTGGGCGCTGCCGTAACTGACCCAGAGGTCCTGGACGGCAAGCCCGTCGGTCATTCGCCGGCCGCCTCCAGGGTGCCGAAGTACGCTTCGCGGACTTCGCTGCTGGCCTGCACCAGCGCCGGCTCGCCCTCGATCAGCACGCGGCCCTCGTTCAGGACCGTGACCCGATCTGCGACGCTCATGACGAAGGGCACGTTGTGCTCGATCACCAGGAGCGTGAGGCCCAGCCGCTTCAGGCGGCGGAGCAGGGCTGCCAGGGCGAGTACCTCGTGGGCGGCGAGGCCCGTCGCGGGCTCGTCGAGGATCACCAGACGGGGCCGGGCGCCCAGGCTGCGGGCTACCTCCAGCAGCCGCTTCTGGCCATGCGAGAGCACCGAGGCCGGCCGCATGGCGATCTGGCGCAGGCCCACCTCCTCGAGCCGGCTCAGCGCCAGACCGCGGAGGCGCCGCTCGTCGCGCTCGAAGCTGGGCATGCGAAGCACAGATGCCGGCAGCCGCTGGCGAGACTCCAGATGGAGACCGACCATGGCGTTCTCGAGCACGGTCAGCCGCTCGAAGATGTGCGGGGACTGGAAGACCCGCACCATGCCCCGGCGCGCGGTCAGGTGGGGACGCCGCGGGCCAGGCTCGCCGAACAACTCCACGGAACCTTCGTCGGGCCGCAGAAAGGCGGTGGCGACCGACACCAGCGTGGACTTGCCGCTCCCGTTGGGCCCGATCAGGCCGTGGATGCTGCCGGTGACGACCTCCAGGTCGACGCGGTCGAGGGCCAGGACCCCGCCGAAGCGCTTGACGATGCCGGTCAGGCGCAAGGCTGGGCCTCGCTCGGCGGGCAGCGCCTCGACGAGGTTGCCGATCGGACTGGACGGCGGCTCCGGCTCCTCCAGGCTGCCCAGCCGTGACCTCTTCCAGGTGCCGACGATCCCGGCGGGCACCAGCATCATGGCTGCGAGCAGCACAGCGCCGAATATGAGCTGCTGGTAGTTGGGCGCGGTCACCTCCATGTAGTGCTGGATGGTGGCGATCACCCCGATGCCAAGCACCGGGCCGATCACCGTGGCGGTGCCGCCCAGCAGGACGCCGATGAAAAGGATGAGAGCGCCGCTCAGATCGGCGCTCTGCGGGGTCACGAACCCGTTCAGCGTCACGTAGACGGCGCCCGCCGCTCCTGCGATGGTGGCGGACACGGCGAAGGCGAGGATCTGAGTGCTGTAGGCCGGGATGCCGAGGGCAGCCGCGGTGTCGGCCGACTCCCGGATCGCCATGAAAGACCGCCCGGTCCGCGATCGCATCAGATTGCGCACGGCCAGCAGGGTCAGGACAGTGAGGGCGAGCGTCAGATAGTAGAACCCCCGGGTGCCCAGGTCGTTGCCTGCGAGCTGTGGCTGTGGCACCCCGAAAAGCCCGGTATCGGCGCCTGTGAGGCGGCCGCCGTTTGTTGCCACTCCGGCGATGATCAGGTCGAACGTGAGCGTGATCATGCCGAAGTACAGCGCGCGAGCACGCAGGCTGACGGCCGCGATCACAACCCCGGCGGAGGTGGCAGCGACCACCCCAAGCAGCATGCTCAGCCAGGTGTTGACGTGGGCCTGGGTGGCCAGGATCCCGGTCGCGTAGGCGCCGACGCCGAACAGACCCGTGTGTACGATCGAGAGCAACCCGGTGTACCCCATGCAGAGGTTGAGAGCGGTGGTGACCAGGATCGTGATCATCGAGGCGGTGATGAAGAAGAAGAGGAAGTCGTTGACCTGGAGCTGGTCCTGCAGAAGCGGCAGCACGAGCAGACCAACCAGCCCGACCCCGGCCGCAGCGTAGAGTGCCCGCTGCGCCCGCTGCTGTGGTCCCGACGGTCGCCTGAGCTCGTCGAGCCGGCGCCGCATCTCGGCCATCAGTGGACCGCCGCCCGGGACACAATGCCGTTGGGCCGCAGCAGCAGTACCAGTCCGAGCGCGGCGTAAGCGATCACGTTGGCCCAGCCCGGCGAGATCTTGACCGCCGCCACGGCCGTGACCAACCCAAGCAGGAAGCCGCCCACGAGGGCACCGAGGCTGCTGCCCATGCCGCCTACGATCACTGCCACGAAGCCCGAGATCGTGTACCGGAGGCCCATGCTCGTGTCGGCGAACGTAACCGGAGCCACCAGAACGCCGGCAATGCCGGTGATGATCGCCGAGACGACGAAGCTGGCCTTGATCACGAGCCCGGTGTCGATGCCCATCAGCTCCGTGATGTCCAGGCTGTGTGCCGTCGCCCGGAAGGCTCGGCCATAGATCGTGAAGGCCAGGAACGCCTCGTACAGGCCGACGATGACGAGCGCGGCGACGATGATCAGGACCGTCTGCCAGGACTCGGGTGCTCCGCTGAGCGTGAAGGCGTTGCCGGCGACCAGGCCTGGCGGGCGCACCGGGTCCCGGCCGAATGGCACGACCATTGCGTTCTCGGCCGTGACCGCGACCGCTATGGTGGCGATGATCCACGCGTAGCTACTTCCTGAGAGCCGGATGGGCAGCACGACCAGCCGCTCGACCACGAGTCCCATGGCGACCATCGCCAGGACCACGCAGGCCAGCACCGCGGGCACCGGCAGGTGGTGGTCGACTGTCAACGAATAGGAGAGGAGCGCGCCCAGAGCCAGGAATTCACCCTGGGCGAAGTTGAGGATGCGCGTGGTGGAGAAGATGATGTTGAAGCCCAGCGCGAGAAGAGCGAACACGGCTCCGTCGACCAGACCCGACCAGACGATCGACCCCACTCCTGACGTGACCTCCTCTGATGCCTGGTCGTCGACTCTGCCGAACCGAGACCGGTCTACTTTCGGCTAGATCGGACCGGTTCGTCAACCGACAATTTGTCAGACACTGTATTCGAACTGGCCTTGACAATGGGCCTGAGGCGCGCCTAGTGTCGTGACTCACGACAGTAGCTTTCAGGAAGCCAGCAGCCGGAGCTTGCTGGGTTTCCCCAGCGTGATCGAACAGCAGGAGGCGCTCACATGCGGCCACACGTCGAGGTCATTCAGCAGGCCGACCTGATGCAGCACGACGCCGAGTTTCCCAGCGCGGTCGGCGGTGCCTGGCAGCGCAACCTGTCGTACGACGAAGAGGTTGGCGCCGCGTCTACCCGGGTCGGTCTGCAGAAGGGCTGGCGGCGACCCATGGGCTACCACCACGCGATCACAGAGTGGTACATGCTCGACGGCAAGATCGAGATCGGCGGCAAGGAGTACGGCAAGGGCACGTACTGGCGAGCACCGATCGGCATGGTCGTACCCGAGATCCGCTCGCCGGAGGGGGCGGACCTGCTCGTATACAGGGAGGCCGGCGACTACGGCTTCACCCCGACCGACCGCAGCCTGGACGACGCCGAGGACGACTGGACCTGCCTCAACGGTGACGAGATGCAGTGGCAGCCGGTCACCAAAGAGGGACCGGCCCCCGGGCTGTACATCAAGATGCTCCACCGCCACCCGGTGACCGAGGCGTACAGCCGCCTGATCTGGTCGGCGCCGGGCTGGGTCGACCACCGCCTGGCCCACCACCCCTGCTCGGAGGAGGCTTACACGCTCTCCGGGAACATGGTCTACAACTTCGGCGACCTGTACGAGGGCGTGTACTTCTACCGGCCGGCCTGGGTGAAGCACGGCCACTTCGTCAGTGGCGAGCCCAACGGCTGCACGTGGCTGATCCGCTCCGACGGCGAGCTGACGAACCTCTACACGGGCCACAACAGCGTGATACGGGAGGAGGAGGCGCTCAACTACGACCCCACCACGGAGCGGCCCGTGCTTGCCGGTATTCCGGTGCGTTCCCGCTCGATGGGAGAGTGGGGTCTGGACGGGCAGTAGCAAGATCGCCCTCGGCTATTCGCTGCTGCTGACGCTCCACATCCTGCTCCTGGTCTACTGGCTGGGCGCGGACGTGGCCGTTTTCATCGCCAGTTTCATGCTGCGCGACCAGAGCAAGCCGGTCGAGCGGCGGTTGGCGCTGGTGCCTCTGCTGCTCCTCGTCGACATGTTCCCGAGGATGACGCTGATTGCCATGGTCCCGGTCGGCCTGGCGCTGGCCTGGGCAGGCGGGTGGGCGCCGATCCCGGGTTGGTTGGTGGGTATCACTGTCCCGGTCGCGGTGGTCTGGCTGGCTGCCATCATGCGGCAGTTCCGGGGGTCCGTGCCCGCCATCCGGAATGCCGACATGGTAGGGCGAGCGCTGCTGCTGCTGACTGCCTTCGGGCTGGCCGGGAGCTCGCTGGCCGGCGCGGGGCCGTTCCCGGTCTGGCTCGGCGTCAAGGTCGGACTCTTCGGGGTGATCCTGGGCGCCGGGCTGGCGATCCGCCTGATCCCCTTCAGTCAGGCACTGCGGGAGCTCGGCAAAGGCTCGACCCCGGAGCGGGAGGACGCCTACGGCCGGGTCCAGCGTCAGGCCCTGGCCCCGGTGCTGACGATCTGGGGCTGCCTGGTCCTGATGACCTACATCTCCGTCGCGAAGCCCTGACGCTGCCGCGTCCCGCCTTCGGCTCAGGTCATGGCAGCCCGTGTGTAAGCTGCCGCGCGATCACCGTCCGCAGTATGTCATTGGTGCCCTCCCCGATCGCCATCAGTGGCGCATCCCGATACAGCCGCTCCACGTCGAACTCCTGCGAGTAGCCGTACCCGCCGTGGATGCGCATGCACTCCAGCGAGGTGCGGATGCAGAGCTCGCTGGCGTAGAGCTTCGCCATCCCGGTCTCCAGGTCTGCCCGACCCCCCGCGTCAAGCCGGGAGGCCGCCCACCACGTGAGGAGACGCCCGGCCTGCAGCTCGGTGGCCATGTCCGCCAGCTTCAGCTGGATAGCCTGGAAGTCGGCGATCGGACGCCCGAAGGCGTGCCGCTCCCTGGCGTACGCGAGGGCCAGGTCGAGCGAAGCCTGGGCGATCCCCACCGCCCGGCCGGCGACGTTGCAGCGCCCGAACTCAAGCGCCGACAGCGCCTGCTTCAGGCCCAGCCCCTCGACGCCACCGAGCAGGTTTTCGACCGGCACCCGGCAATCCTGGAGGACCACCTCGGAGGACTCCGGCCCCTTGTATCCCAGCTTCTCGATGTCGCGGCTGACAGTGAAGCCGGGCGTCCCCGCCTCGATCATCAGGATCGACATACCCCTGTGTCGAGGCTGGACGTCGAGGTCTGTCTTCACGAGCACGGGCAGAGGGTCGGCGTGGCGCGCGTTGGTAATCCAGGTCTTGGTGCCGTTGACGACGTAGTGGTCGGCCTCCCGCCGGGCAACGCTCAGGATGCCCTGCAGGTCGCTGCCTGCGTTCGGCTCGGTAAGCGCCAGCCCACTCCTCCGCTTACCGCTGGCAAGGTCGGGCAGCCAGCGCCGCTTCTGCTCCTCGGTCCCGGAGCTCGCGAGCATGTGAGTCGCCATCGAGTGCGAGCCCAGCACGCCGGCCACTCCCATCCAGACCCGGGAGAGCTCCTCGAACACGATCGTGTACGAGACCGCGTCGATGCCGATCCCTCCGTACTCCTCGGGGACCAGCATGCCGAAGAGGCCCAGTCCCTTCATCTCTTCGATGATCTCGGTCGGGTAGCGGCCCTCATGCTCCCACTGCCGCGCAACGGGGGCGATGCTGCGCCTTGCGAAGTCGCGGATCAGTTCGCGGAAGGCTGCTTGCTGCTCATTAAGCTCGAAATCCATTCGCTCAGCTCCCAGTGGGTCAACACATGCAGGCGGCGGCCGCGACCCCGCCGGCTCACGGCACGTCCAGCTCGGTCCAGGCCGGCTCGACCGCCAACCGCTCGCCGACCAGGATGCGCTGCGCCAGCCGGATCCTCTGGCCGGCCACCGACACGACGCTGCCCTCGACACGCACGGTGTCGCCGGCGAAAACCATCGACCTGAAGCGAAAGCCCATCCGCCGCACCTGCGCCCCCGGTCCGGCCGCGTCCAGCGCCTGCTCAGCCAGCAGAGCACCCAGCATCTGGCCGTCTACAAGCGGTCCCGGCAGGCCCGCAGCGGCGATGGCGGCCGGGTCGTAGTGGGTGCCGTACCAGTCCCAGGTTGCCCCGGCGTAGGCGACCAGGTAGGTCATGTCAAGCGTCCGCTCGAGCAGCGGCAGCTCGGTCCTGGGCTTCATCGCTCCATGTAGATCAGGGTTTCCCGATTGACGGCCAGCGGCTCGCCCGCAACGGTCCGGTAGGTGGCCTCTGAGGTCACGATCAGCATCGCCTTGCCACTCGCCGAGCGGCGCTCGGCCAGGTCCGTCAGACGCCAGGTCACGCTGACATGATCACCCTCACGCACCGGCCGGAAGAACTCGTACTCGTGCCCGCCGCGGAGCTCGTGGCAGTCGCTGACGGGCAGGTCCCACTGGTGACCGCCACGCCGAAGGTCCTCGCGGGAGTCCAGGTACTGGACAGACTCACAGATGAACGTCGGCGGTGCCACGCCCTGCCGCCAGCGCGGGTTGTCGTCCCCGATCGCAAGCGCGAAACAGCGAAAGGCGGCTGCCGAGAGCGGCTCCGGAGCGATGTACGTGACCTCGCGGCCGAGGTGGGCGCGCACCTCCTCGGTGAGCAGCGTCCGGCTCAAGGCAGGATCGCCATGGGATCGACCTCGATCAGAAACTCGGGCCGCAGAAGCCTGGGAACGACGAGGCCGGTGGAGGCGGGGAAGGGTGCGCGAAGGTGATGGGCTCGCACCTCGGCCACCTTGCGGTAGCCCGGCAAGGCTTCAGGCAGCACGTACTCGATGGTCTTGACAAGGTGCTCGGGCCCGAGGCCGGCCGCCTCGAGCACAGACGCGATGTTGCCGTACGTGTAGTCGGCCTGGGCGACGACGTCGCCCTCGAACAGTGCCTTCCCCGACGGCGGGTCCAGGGCTGCCTGCCCGGACATGAAGAGCGCTCTGCCGGCCCTGACGGCCGGGTTGTAGGTGAGCTTCAGGTAGCGCTCCCAGCCGGGGTTCACCGCTACCTTCGGATGCCGGGAGCCAATGACGTCGACCTGGATCAGTGCGCCTGGGTGACGGAGGCGCTCGACCAGGATCCCGGTGGCTCCAGGGTAGACCGGCCCCAGCCGTTCCCTGCGGACCCGGCCGGTGTATCGGTAGTCGGACATGGCGGAGATGGGGCAATAGTCGACGGTCTTGGTCACGTCAGCGAGTGAGAGGCCGAGAGGAGCCAGCAAGGCCGCCGCCTGGTCGTAGACCGCCGCGGTCTGGCCGACCAGGTCGCCGGCCTCGGGTGCAGTCAACGACGGCAGGTAGACGATGCCGTCGAACGGGTCTTCGCCCCCACCCTTGCTGCCGATGACCTCGACCTCGAGCACCGCCTCGGGTCGCAGGAGGCTGCTGACCCCGACGGTGTTTATGGTGGGCCGGGCTTCGCCCAGAATCTCTCGGCGCGCACGCTCGACCTCGGGGTAGCTGTCGATTGCGGCCAGCTTCACGTACTCGATGACTCGCACGATGTCGGACAGGCCGAGGCCGGCCGCCTCCAGGATGGCCTCGATCTTGGCGTAGGCGGTACGTACCTGCTGAGCGAGCGAGCCCTTGACCACGATCCGGCCTTGTTCGGCGTCGTACTCGGATGCTGTGTGGCCGCTCAGCACCGCCAGGCCGCCGCCGAGGTCGAGCCCGAGTGAGAACGTGTAGCGCGTGTAGTCGAACCACGGGAAGCGCTCAGGCCGGATGGCGGCGATCATCGAATGGCTCCGGCCGGCTCGCCGAGCCGGGCCGTCAGGTCCCGCACCGCCGGCACCGACTCCAGGTGTAAGACGGCGTCGGCCAGGCTCCCGAGGCCAGGCCCGGCGTTCAGCCGGAACTTGGCCAGCACCTGGTCGTCCGGAAGCGGGTTCTCCGGGCCTCCCCGGCTGCTCGACACCTCACCGGTCCGCGCTGAGCCGTCGCGGCGCGTGACCTCGACGTGCCCGCCCGCCGCGGCCGCCGCCGTCTTCGGGTCATACACCTCGTAGCTGACCCGGCGGGCCAGCTCGAAGACCTCAGGCCGCTCGACGCGGTCGCGGGCGAAGGACTCGATGCCCAGCTCGCCGTCGACCAGGAGAGCGGCGGCGCACCACTGGAGCGAGAACTTGGCGTCATAGGGAGTGCGCGGATGGAGCTTGGCCGGCTCCGGCCGCAGAACGATCGCAGCGGCCTCCTCAGGCACGCGGAAGTGCACGCCGGCGACGTCCGCGGCCGGCACTGCAGCCTCGCGCAGGGCGTCCAGAGACGCGTGCGAGAGCTGGCAGGCAGGATAGGGCTTGATGGTGGTTCGCGCCGTCTCCCAGGTCTCACCCAGGCCCCGCACCAGCATTTCGGGCTGCACGGCCTGGCCGGCGTAGGCTCGGTAGAGGCCGGACTCACCTTCGAGGACCGTCTCCGGGCCGCTTGCTCCGGCGGCGGCGAGGCGGGCGGCGACGAGGCCCGCATGGGCGGCCCAGCCGGGATGCAGCTGCTTGGTGGATGAGCCATCGGCCAGGAACTCGAGGCTGCCGGCCGCGAAGCTGCCCGCGACTCCCAGAGCGTGGACGGCGGCGTCCTCACGGAGTCCGTAGAGGCGGCCGGCGGCCAGCGCCGAGGCGAACGTGCCGCAGACGCTCGTGGCGTGGAAGCCGCGGGCGTGGAAGGCGTGCCGGATGGCGGCGCCCAGCCGTGTCACCACCTCGAAGCCCGCCACCAGAGCGGTGAGCAGCTCGGCGCCGGAGGCCCCCTGCTCCTCGGCCGCGGCCAGGGCCGCCGGCAGCACGGCAGCTGTCATGTGGACAAGTCCGTCCGCGTGGGTGTCGTCGAAGTCGAGGGCATGGATCAACGCCCCGTTGCCCAGCGCGGCGTTTGGGGCGGCTACCCGGCCGCCGCCGATGAGCGTCGCCTGCCGCGAGCCGCCCAGGCCGGCTGCCACCCGGAGCGCCGGCTCGGCCTCGCCAAGGCGGCGGGCGCCGAGGCCGCAGCCCAGGGCGTCGAGGACGTGCCGGCAGGCGGTCCGGCGCACGCCCGCCGGGATGTCGCCCAGGCGCAGGCCAAGGCCCCACCGCACCAACGCCCGCGAGGCACTCAATTCAACACCCCCTGCCTACGGCCACCAAAAAGAGACGTCGCGCGTAGGCCCGGGTCCCCCGGGCCGAATGAGTTGTCACACGCGCCTCCCAGACGCGGTGCCTCATGGAGGGGTTCCGGAAGGGGAGGCCTGCCTCCCCTTGCATGCCCCGGGTCCCCCGGGCCGATTGAGTTGTCACTCGCGCCTCCCGGACGCGGCGCCTAGGGAGGGGTTCTGGAAGGGGAGGCCTGCCTCCCCTTGCACACCGAAAGCGCCCGCCTCCCGCAGCTCGCGCCGCCGGGTGTCGTCGTACCCGAGGAGGCCCGCCAGCAGCTGGTCGGCATCCTCGTTGCGGCGGGGGG
>DATFWQ010000181.1:0-13874 GCA_035259145.1 Candidatus Dormiibacterota bacterium
GCGTCTTGAGCACGTCCTCGGTTTCGGCCGAGAGCGGGCCTCCGGCGCGGAGCTCGCTCAGCGCCCGCTCGTGCACCCGGCTGTGCTGCCGGATCTCCAGCTCGGCCAGGTGGAAGCCGAACGTTTGCACCAACCAGATGACCCGCTGCAACTCCCCATACGCGAGCGGTGCCGCGCCTGCGCCTGCCAGGGATCGTTGGGCCGTGTGCAGGTCATCCAGGAGCTCGCCCGGGCACGCGTAGGCTCCGGCGGGCTCCTCCCGCCGAGTGGCCCCGAGGCGCTCCGCGATGTAGAGCAGGAACTCTCGGTGCGGCTCGCCGGCAGAGCGAGCGGCGATCTCGGCCAGGCGCTCGTTTGGAACGGCCGCAGCCAGGGCCAACCGGCGCGCGAGGTCCGCGCTGGGCGGGGTGGTCTCATGGTCTACGGTCAGCATCCGGCCGGCTCGGGCGACCGCCGCCTCTAGCGCGCTCAGCACCTGCTCGAACTGGATGCGCATCGTGAGAGCCGTGACCTCTGCTGTGACGAACGGGTTGCCGTCCCGGTCGCCACCCACCCAGGTACCGAAGCGAAGAAACGCAGGGGCGAGCGGGGGCCGGCGTCCGGCGTCATCGGGCCCCAGGACGTTGTCCAGCTCCCGATAGATCTCGGGCACAACCTCCAGGAGGGTGCCGTCGAAGACGGCCAGCGCGGCGCGGACCTCTTCCAGAGGCTGCACCTGTGTGCTGCGAAGCTGAGCGGTGCGCCATAACACGTCGATCTCCTCGACAAGCCGGCGGCGGACCTCACGCTCCTCGCCGGGCGTCCGGCGGGGGTCGTCGAGGCGTTCCAACTGCTCGCCGATCCTGCGGATGGCTGTCACGACGGCGCGCCGTCGAGCCTCAGTAGGATGAGCCGTCAACACCGGGTGCAGCTGCAAGCCAGCCAGCAGAGCTCGGAGCTGCTCGTCGCCCTGATCCTCGCGGAGGGCGCTGACCGCCGCAGCAAGCGAGTCGCTGAGCGGCACCGGCCCTCGGTCCCGCTCTCGCAGCGTGCGTGCGCGCTGGTGTTCCTCGGCGAGGTTGGCCAGATGGAAGTAGCAGGTGAAGGCTCGCGCTACCTCTTCGGCTCGCCCCACTGGCCAGGCCGAGACGATCCTGACCGCCTCACGGTCGTGTTCGGCACTCTCGCGGGCGGCGATGACGGCACGGCGCAGACGCTCGACGTCGGCCAGCAAGTCCCCCCCGCCGCTCTCGACGATCACCTGACCCAGCACCTCTCCGAGCAGCCGTACATCCCGCCGCATCGGCTCCGGCATCTCTAACCGGGCGCTCTCGCGAGTGTCGGACGACCGTGCCACCGCTCGATCGTAGCCGGGCCCAGCATGGCCAGGCCGGCGCGACGCGTGCTTCGGCAGGAGCCCCCGCCGCCGGGCTACAGACATCGGCAGACCAACCTGCTTGGGCTCAGTCCGACCGGCAAGGCGGCCTGCCTGCTCCGTGAATGACATCGATTGATGCTGAACTAGTGATAGTCAGACCCTGGCGAATGCAGGCAATGCCTGGGCTCGGTAGCCTAGTAGTCGTACTTACGGACTCATTGACACAGGTAACCGGCTAAGCAATTTGTGCACGCCTCAGCCCGGCCCCAGGAGGCTCCGCGGTGTCAGACCGCCATGAGATCATCGATCAGCGCGACATGGCCGGCAGCGGTCGCTGCCATGCGCTCCTGATCGAAGCTGATGAAGCCTATCGAGTAACGATCGCGGCCTGCGTACGTCTCGCGGGCTGCCGGGTGGAGCAGGTCGCCAATCCTGCCGCGGCGTATCGCGAGCTCGCGCGCAGGAGCTTCGATCTCGTCGTGTGGGGTGTCGCTCAGGGCGCCGACAGCCGGTGCGACGTCATCTCAGAACTTCGGCTGCGAACCGAGGCCCCGCTGGTCATGGTAGACGACGCGTTCGAGATGGCTCAGCTGGACCTGGAGTCGGGGGCCGACCAGTGGCTGCCCAAGCCGTTCATCCCGGGCGCTCTGGTCGGCTGCGTGCGGGCCGCGCTGAGGAAGTCCTCATCATCGATCCTGCAGGTGGCCTCACGCGTGGAGATCCGGGGCATGGTGCTCGACGGCAAGACGCGCAAGCTGACGTTCAACGGCTTCGAAGTCGGTTTCACACGCCAGGAATGGGAGCTGCTCTCAATCCTGGTCAGCTATCCGGATCGCTTCCTGGGAGCTCGAGAGATCGTGCGGCTGGGCTGGCGGGCCGGCCAGCACGGACCTGAGCAGTTACGGACCTACGTCCGGCGGCTGCGCCTCAAGGTGGAGCCGTTGAACCTGCCGTGCCACCTACTGAGTCAGCACGGACAGGGGTACTGCCTGACCTTCGACTGAGCGGCAGCCTGCGCGGACGGATTGGACCAATTCCCGGCCGTGGGCGCTCTCCAAGCCCTCTGATAGGGCCATTCCCCAGCACATCGTTCACTTGCGGGACGGCGGCGTTGCCTCGGCCTTGACAACACCGGTCATCACATTCTATCCACAGAGTGGGGAGATTTTACGGAAGTACCAGGCGCATTTCTACTGACTGCTTACTGAGATAATGAGATAAACTCACGATATCCTGATTCTGACGCCGGCTGACCGCCAGCATTCCGTTCTTGCGAGAGGTCACTGGGTCGACCGCACATGTTCCGCGTGACGAAACCGCGGAGGGGCAGCCGAGTAGGTGCACAGATGGGTGATGCAGCGAAGGCAGCCCCGCGGACAGATCACTCGCCTGGACGCAAGCCCGGGTCCGCGACATGCCCGATTGAGCATGGCAAAAGACATCACTTCCACTGTCGGAGGTCATGACGATGGAGGGCAAACCATACTCGCGAAGACTGCAAGACCTGGAGGACCGTTTCGAACAGCTCGACCCCCTTATCCCGGAGGGGCACGAGAAGGAGGCGATCTCGGTCCTGCACGGCATTGTCCAGGAGCTCTTGCGGAGTCTGCACAGAGGTGGCGGTGCCCCCTCGACCGACGGACCGACCCTGGCCGACATCGCCGAGCTTCACCGAAGGGCGCCTCCCATGGAGGGGGAGTCGCACTCGACTCCACTGTCAGTGGGTGCCCGCGCGCCTGATCTCAGCCTGCAGGACGGGAACGGGCGCCTGGTCTCGCTGCATGACTTCCGCGGGCGCCCCGTGATCCTTGTCTTCTACCCTCTCGACTGGAGCCCGTCATGCAGCGACCAGCTGAGTCTCTACCAGGCTGAGAGTGGCGAGTTCGACAAGTACGCCGTCCAGCTGCTGGGAGTCTCAGTTGACAGCATCTACAGCCACGGGGCCTGGGCGGCGGTTCGCGGTCTGACCTTCCCGCTGCTCGCAGACTTCGAGCCCAAAGGAGAGGTGGCGAGGCGTTACCAGGTTTGGCGGCCCAAGGAAGGCTTCTGCGAGCGCGCGCTCTACGTAGTCGACAAGGACGGGATGATCCGGTACTCGTACGTATCGCCGAAGCTGGACCAGGTGCCGGACATCTACGAGCTCTATCGCGTGCTCGATTCTCTCCAAGCTCCGGTGCACGGAGCTCCCGAGGTGGCTGGGAGGAAATGAACGCTACACCGATTCCCGAGACCGGTCCCCACGCTCCCTATGGCGGCCGTCCCGTCCCGGCCATCGCCCCGGTCGTCGTCTATGGAACCGGCTGGTGCGCGGCGACGCAGGGAGTCCGGCGCCACCTCGATCGCCGTGGGGTGCAGTGCCACTACGTGGACATCGAGAAAGACCCGGCAGCAGCTGCGCGGCTAAGGTGGATGACGGGCGGCTCGCTGAGCCACCCGACGGTCAGCGTCGCGGGCGAAGTGCTGGTCGAACCGAGCCTGTACGAGGTTGACTGGGCGCTAAGCCGCGCAGGCATGATGTGAGCGAATCTGGATGCCTTCCGGAGGAGACTTTCACTCTGGCCGGGCTCATCGGGCCGGCAATCGCCGCGGCGTGGATCGGCTCAGCTACGCCCGACGTGCGGCCACGTCCTGCTCCTCAGCCCGCTCACTCGCTGCCCGCTGAGAGCTGACGTCACCGGGCTTGTAGCCGACGAGCGCGGTCTCGAGAACCTGGTCCATGTGGTCCACGAAGCGCCACTCGAGTGCGCGTCGAGTCTCCTCTGGCACATCCCGGCAGTCACGCTGATTCCGGCTGGGCAGGATCACTCCACTCACCCCGGCGCGATGGGCGGCAAGCACCTTCTCCTTGATCCCGCCCACGGGCAGGACGAGCCCGCGCAGCGTGACCTCTCCGGTCATGGCCCAGCGGCGATCCACCGGCCTTCCAGTCGCTGCGGACACCAGCGCGGTCGCCAGCGTGACGCCTGCCGATGGGCCGTCTTTCGGCACAGCCCCAGCCGGCACGTGGATGTGGATGTCGTGCCGGGCGAAGAAATCAGCCGCGAGTCCGAGCTGCTCGGCGCGACTTCGGGTGTACGTGATGGCCGCCCTGGCTGATTCCTGCATCACCTCTCCGAGATGGCCCGTCAGCGTGAGCCGACCGGTCCCGGGGACGACGCTGGCCTCGACCGTGAGGACGTCCCCACCTACCACGGTCCAGGCCAGGCCGGTGGCCGCTCCCACCGACTGCTCCTCCTCGATCAGGGCATCCTCGTAGCGGCGCGGGCCCAGCCAGTCCTCGAGCGCCACCTCGGTAGCCACCACGGGCTCCGACTCGCCCGACACTCGCCGGCGCGCGACCTTGCGGCAAATTGCCGCGAGCTCACGTTCCAGCTGGCGGACACCGGCCTCCCTGGTCCAACCACGGATCAAACGCAGCACCGTCTGGTCGTCGATGACGAGGCCGTCTGGGGGTATGCCGTGCTCCTCCAGTTGTCGCGGCAGCAGGTGCCGCCTTGCGATGGCGACCTTCTCCCGGTCGGTGTAGCCAGGGAGCTCGATCACCTCCATCCGGTCAACGAGCGGGGCAGGGATGGGATCCAGGAAGTTCGCGGTACAGATAAAGAGGACGCGGGAGAGGTCGTACGGGACGTCCAGGTAGTGATCCACAAACGAGTGGTTCTGTGCCGGGTCGAGAACCTCCAGCAAGGCGGCTGCGGGATCTCCCTGGAAGCCCACCGCCAGCTTGTCAAGCTCGTCGAGCATGAACACGGGGTTGCGGGCACCGGCCCGGCGTATCCCCTGGATGATCCGGCCGGGCAGCGCCCCCACGTAGGTACGCCGATGGCCACGGATGTCAGCCTCATCGCGGACTCCGCCGAGAGATGCCCGCACGAAAGGCCTGCCCAGTGCCCGCGCGACGGACTGACCGAGCGACGTCTTGCCGACGCCGGGCGGTCCGACCAGACACAGGATCAGCCCGCGGCCGGCGCCGCGGAGCTTGGTGACCGCGAGATAGTCGATGATGCGATCCTTCACCCTCTCGAGCCCGTAGTGGTCGTCATCGAGTACCTGCCGCGCCTTATCGAGGTCCACAGAGTCCGGCGGGGGGTCCGCCCAGGGCAGACCGAGTATCCAGTCGAGGCGAGTCCGGATCACGGCATACTCGGGAGAGGCGGGGTTGATGCTCTCCAGCCGTGAGAGCTCCCGGGTGACCTCGCCCTTCACCTGGTCTGGGAGGCCCCTGGCGTCGATCTGGGCTCGCAGGTCGGCGACCTCACCCTGCTGAGCATCCAGCTCGCCCAGCTCCTTACGGATTGCCCTGAGCTGCTCTCGAAGGATGTACTCCCGCTGCTGCTGGCCCGCCCTCTCGCCGGCCTGTCGCTGGATCTGCGCCGATACTTCGAGGTATCGGCGCTTCTCCTCAGACAGCTGCAGGGCGAGCTCCAGTCGTGGAATGGGCTCGATCTCGCCGAGGATCCGCTGCCTGTCCTCGGGGGCCAGGTCGATCGCGGCCGCTACGATGTCGGCCAGCTCCCCCGCGTCCTGGGCGTTGGCCGCCAGCAGCAGCGCCTCCTGGGGAATCGTCGCCGACAGCGAAGCGACCGCGGTGAGGCTGTTGAGGACGGCCTCACGCAGCGGGTTGCCGGCAACCGCCACCTGGGGCGCCGTGAGGGGCTGGAGCCTGAGTCTGGGCACCGGGTCCCGAGCGATCACGCTCACCTTGCGCACGCGGGCAACGCCCTGGAGGAGCACCTGCACCTGGCCTGCCGGCTGTCGTACCAGCCGGAGGATGCGGGCGGCGACGCCCACCTCGGCAATCTGGTCGAAGTCATCCGCCTGACGCGACCAGAAGAGCGCCAGCTGCAGGTTCTGGGGTGCGGCGGCTTCGATGGCGGAGATCTCGGTGGGGCTCTCGGCGAGCAGCGGGGCGACCAGTCCCGGGAAGACCACCACCGTCGGGAGCGCCAGCGCCGGCAGGATCGGCTCGTCGGGGGAGCTCGCCATCTCAGCGAACCCTTGTCACGGGGACCCGCAGCGAGCGCGGCGGCGTTTTCGGCACGTGAACCAGCAGCTGACCGTCGGCCATCTCCAGGCGGATGCCCGACGTCTCGCTGTTCGCCGGGAGCCGGACCCGTCGCATGAAACGGCCCCGCGGCGACTCGATCAGATGAGGCACGGCGTGCTCGGGATGCCCAACCATGCGCTCGCCGGAAATGGTCATGGTCTGGCCGAGCACCGTTATGTCGACGTCACCCGAGCGAACTCCGGGCAGCGACAGGCTGAATACGAACTCCTGGGGCAGCTCGAACACGTCCAGGTCCGGCCGCCAGTCGACTTCGGGACCGCTTCGCTCCTCCTCGAAATACGCGCGTAGGAGCGGTGACCGTCCCCATACCAGCATTCCTACTTTCAATGGTGCACCTCACTCCAATGGTGCGCCAAACGGAGAAACTCTCCCCCACGAGACTCTCCCCCGCGAAGTCGGGGGAGGGGGGCGCGCGACAGCACCGCAAGGCCGCGGTCTGGTCGTCATCCGTCCTGAGGCCTGAGCGGCTCAACGAAGAGCCGCAGCCGGGCCAGCGCCTCGTCCCACTGCGCCGAGATCTGGCTCAAGCACTCGCGAGCGCTGAGCAGCGCCCGCGGTTCGAGCTCCCAGATGCGCTCGCGGCCTATCTGGGACCTGTTGGCGAGGCTGGCCTGAGCGAGCATGTGCAGATGCTTCGTGACCGCCTGACGCGTGACGCCGCCGCCGGCCGTCAGCCACGCGATGGACAGGGGCCCCGCGACGCAGAGCCGGGTGACGATCCCGAGACGCGTTTCGTCACCCAGCGCTGCGAAGACCGGAGCTGCCGCCGCCAGCTCCCCAGGCCGAACCAATGAGATACTGCTCGATGGCGACCATCTGCTGCGCCCAACCCTCGTCGTTCCCACGGTACGCCGCCGCCCGGCGCGCCAGGGGGATGCCGTCGAAGCCGGACTCCACCACCTTGAGCAGCGTGCCATCAGCGACATCGGTGAGCTCGAACACGACGAGCGTCGTCGGTTCAGCCGAGTAGTCGACGCCAGGTTCGACCGGATTCGGGTGCGACCGCCAGGCGAGCAGCTGCTCGGGCTCCATCCGCTCGACCGTGAGCTCGAACGGCACGTGCTCGTAGCCCCTGTGTGTGACGCGTCCCGTCACTCGGGCGCCGGGCACGAACGGGCCGGCCAGCTCGACGCCAAACCACTGGCCGAACTTCTCGGCGTCCGTCAGCGCCTGCCAGACCCGCGCTCGCGGCGCCCGCAAGACGACACTCTTCTCGATTCGATCGGTGCTTGTCAGGCTCATATGCAACCTCCTGGCTGCATGTTAGCACCTCAGTCGCACATCGTGCAACCATGCCGTTGCGCTTCAGGCATGCCAACGTCGAGCGATGCGGCGCAGACTCGCTGAGCAGGATGGGGAGGGCCGTCAGCCGGCGGGCACCGGGGAGGTCACCTTCGCACGTCTTGCCGTCCCAGGATTCCGGCCTTGATCGCCTCGGATGCCAGCTCTGACCTCGAGGCGACGCCGAGCTTGGCGAAGACGTGGAGCAGATGCGTCTTGATGGTCGCGCGCGACACGAACAGGCGGGCCGCGATCTCGGGGTTGGTGAGGTGCTGGCCGACCAGGCGTACGACCTCGAGCTCGCTCGGCGTCAGGCTCGCCCAGCCGTTACTGGGGCGCCGGCGCTCGCCCCGCCCGCGAGCTGCGTAGGCGATTGCCGCGTCTGGCGAGAGTTTCACGCCCTCGGCCCAGGCGGCCGCAAACTCGCTCTGGCCCAGGGCTTGCGCGGCCTGGGCAAGCGCTGACTCGTGCACACCGCGATCGACCGGAAAGCGGGCATAGCCGAGCTCAGCCCGCAGCGACTCGGCTGCCGACCAGAGCCTGACCGCCTCTCTGGCACTCTCCTGCTCGGCGACCAGCCTGGCCAGAAGCTCCAGCCCATCCACCAGGCCGAGCTGGTCGCCGGCCTCACGCGCCAGGCTCAGCGCCTCGTGCGCCAGCGACTCAGCAGCCTTCAGGTCACCCTCGCGGACGCGCAGCTTCGCCCTGACCAGGGCGGCCCGGCCGAGGACCCACGTAAGTGCCCCGGCGCGGGCGAGCGAGGTGGCTTCCTCGAGGCTGGCCTGGGCTTCGTCGAGCGCGCCCAGCTCAAGCTGCGCTTCGGCCATCACCACCAGCGGCGGCGCTGCCCAGGGGGAGACCAGCGACGAGCGGAAGAAGTCGACCACGGGGGCCAGGGTGTCTCTCGCCTGAGCTGCGCATCCGCCCACCAGCTCGATACTGCCAAGGATCCACCTGGCGTGCGGTTCGATCGTCCTCACCACCCTCCCTTCCTCCGCCGACCGCTGCGACGCAGCCAGGCTCTCGGCTACGGCGGCGCGAGCAGCGGCGAAGTCGCCTCGAAGCATCCGCACCCAGGCGAGGCCAAGGAGGCCATTCCACAGCATTGCGTGGTCGGTGTGACGGCCGTCGGCCATGGCAGCCTCGAGCAGCTTGTGGGCTGCGGCCAGGCGTCCCTGGACCACTGCCGTCAGGCCCGCTATACACATGGCCAGAAGCAGGAGCTGACGATTCCCACCAGCCTTTGCGATTGCGATCGCTTCCTCGGCCAGGCGCCAGGTCTGCTCGGGCTCGGACTGGAACCATCGCAGTACAACGAAGACCGGCAGTGAGGGAACTGCAACCTGCGCAAAGCCGGCCGAGCGAGCCAGGGGGAGAGCCTGCTCGATGTAGGGGCGCATCGCCTCAGCACCGCCGACCAGCCCCGCCACCAGACCGAGAGTGAACAGCGCCAACGCCTCTTCACGCTCGTCGCCGGCGGCACGAGCCAGTTCGAGAGCCTCGTTGGCCAGGGCGGGCACCTCCGCGAGGGAACGCCCCGAACTGATGTAGCACACGCACTCGAGGTTGCGCAGCCGGCCGCGCAGGCGCGGCGAAAGGTCGTGAGCTCGATCAGCCGCAGCCTCCAGCCAGACTTGTGCCTCGATCCACCGCGCCGTCATCGCCCAGAAGTTCCCAAGGGCCACCACGATCCTTGCGAGCGCGTCCGCCTCGCCCTGATCCCGGCTCCAGGCCAGGGCACCCCGGAGGTTGTCCTGCTCCTGGCTCAGCCGGGGGAGCCAGTAGACTTGCTCAGGACCCAGGACCTTCGGCTCAGCAGCCTCTGCCAGTCCCAGGTAGTGGTCACGGTGGCGGGCAGAGACCATGTCGCGCTCCTGGGCTTCGGCAAGGCGTTCGGCCGCGAACTCGCGGATGGTCTCCAGCATCCGGTAGTGGGGCTCCGCCTGGTCGCTGCGGTGGTCGACCACGATCAGGGAGCGGTCGACGAGCCCTGCCAGCAGCTCTATGCTGGCGGCCGGGCATATGGCCAGGACGGCCTCAACGTCGAAGCCGCCGGCAAAGACCGACAGCTGGCACAGGAGTGCGCGCTCGGCCTCCGAAAGCAGCTCATAACTCCACTCGAACGAGGCCCGCAGCGTGGCCTGCCGGCCTGGCGCCAGGCGCGGCCCACCTGGCAGCACGCGGAAGTGGTCTTTGATGTGGGCGGCGATGCGAACCGGTGCCAGGGCTCGGGTTCTGGCGGCCGCCAGCTCGATGGCCAGTGGCAGACCGTCCAGCCGGCGGCAGATGAAGCGCACGGCGTCGGCGTCCTCAGGGCGGAGCTTGAACTGAGGCCTGGCCTGGCGGGCCCGCTCGCTGAAGAGCTCGAGTGCGTCTCCATCGCTCAACGGGGGCACCGCCCATGTCACTTCGCCGCCAACCTCCAGCGGCTCACGGCTCGTGGCCACCACCTTCAGCGCCGGAGCGGCGGCCAGCAGCCCGGCCGCAACCTCAGCCGCCGTCTCAACCACGTGCTCGCAGTTGTCGAGCACGACCAGCGCCTGGCGTCGAGCCAGGTGACGGCGAACCGCCTCCGCGAGGGTGCTGCCAGGTCCTGGCTGTCTGACACCGAGGGTCATCGCCACCTCGTCCCAGACGAACCCGCCACCGGACAGAGGCGAGAAGTCGACGAACCAGACACCCTCAGGAAAGTCCTCGGCGACCGCGGAAGCCAGCCGCAGCGCCAGCCGGGTTTTGCCGGATCCACCCGGCCCGGTCAAGGTCAGCAGTCGGTTCTCGGCCAGCAGGGCCGTGGCCTCGGCCAGCTCGATCTCCCGGCCCACGAAGCGTGTGAGCGGCGCCGGCAGGTTTGTGACGGCGCTGGCCGGCGCGGGCGACGATGCCATCAGCTTCGACGGCCCGGCTGCGGCTGGATCGCACACGTGATCGTCTCAGCAAGGAGGTGCGTCTTCACGGCAGCGCGCGACACACGGGTTAGCAGCGCCGGAAGCTTGATCGACAATGTGGCCACGTGGCTTGTGCTGTGAGTCTCCCACGTTGCAGGCTGCCGTGGATCAGGGTAGTCAGCCGGCTGAACGCCGGACTTATGCCGGCGTCCTCGCGGTCGACCGGTGTAAAGCGCCTTGCATCCGCGTTGAGAGTGGCCTGACAATTGAAGCGCTGAGCCTGGACTCCCAGGTCCGAGCGGGCCCGGGCACCGGCCGAAATCGCGACCGAGTGAATGCCGGAGGGGATTGTGGGTGTGAATGGTGGGGAGCGTGACTCCGACGGCGTCGCTCGCGCCGGGGGCCTGCTCGAGCGTTTTCTGGCCAATCGCAGTGATAGGACCCTCAAGGCGTACACCACAGACCTCGAGGAATTTGCCCGCTCCAGGGACCAGTTGCTTGCCGGCGCCATTGCACAGCTCCTTGCGGGCGGGCCGATAGCAGCCCAACGCTCGGTCCTCGACTACGTGATCGACCTGCGGCGGCGAGGAAGTGCTCCGGCAACGATAAACCGCCGTCTGGCCACGCTGCGCTCGTTGGTCCGGGCAGCCCAGGAGTCCGGCATGATCGACTGGTGGCTCGAGGTCCCGACCGAGGAGCACCTTTCGGTGGCAATCGAGTCGCAGGCGAGCAGCCAGAATGTGCGCTATCTGCTGCCGCGGCACCCGGGCGAGATCGATCGGCTGGACATCCAGCATTACGCCTTGAGAGAGACTATGGGGGCGAACTTCCTGGCACCGGTGGAGAGCCCGCAGCGGCTACTGGACGTCGGGTGCGGCACCGGCCAGTGGGGCTTCGAGGCCTGCCATCAGTTTCCGGAAGCCCTGGTGCTCGGTCTCGACCTGGTGGCGGGCAAGCCGGACAGGCCTCCACGTTATCACTGGGTGAAGGCCAACCTCCTGCAAGGTCTACCTTTTGTCCACGACCGGTTCGACTTCGTCCATCAGAGGCTGCTGGTCACGGGAGTGCCACTCGCATCATGGCCGCAGGTCGTCGCGGAGTTCGTCCGGGTGACACGACCGGGCGGCTGGGTGGAGCTTGTCGAACCGCCGCTGGAGCTGGAGCAGGCGGGTCCGGCGACCGAGCGCCTGCTCGGCCTGACGACCGGAATATCAGCTGCGCTCGGGCTCGATACGACCAGAGTCGTCTTCGACTCGCTGGACGGCTACCTCCGGCAGGCCGGTCTCACGAGCGTTGCGAGGCGGCAGCTGTCTATGCCGATCGGCCGCTGGGGAGGCCAGATAGGTTCCCTCTTGGTGACCGACCTCAGGGCCGGATTCACGAGGGTGTGCGAGGTCCTGCAGGCCAGATCGAAGCTCTCCGCCGAAGAGGCCGCCGACCTCATCAGTCGAGCGCACGAGGAGTGGGAGCAGGGGCAGATGTCGTGGACCTTCGCCATCGCGTTCGGTCGAAAGCCCGGCTGAGCCGATCAGTTCCGTGCGCGGGGAAGGGGATCCAGGCTAGCTTACTAACTGCTGACCGCCGGACGCCCCAGCGGCGTGTCCGTCGCCGGAGGGTGCGTCGGGTCGAATGCTGGGCCGTCATGGTCGCCGAACAACATCGCGGCGTGATGCCGGCGCCGGGTGAGATGCTCTTGCGGCAGCACGCCGAGCTTCCCCCCGAGCTCCACGGTCAGCTTGTACGCGAAGGCGATCTTTCGCGAAGCATTTCCAGCCCCGCGCACGTCTGCCTCGATGCCGGCTTCGAGCAGCGTCCGGAGGAGCTTCGCGTATATCGCTTCTGCCGGCGCCTCCTCGATCACTTCCATCGCCCGGCGGATCACCTCGGGCGCCAACCGCTCCCTAGCCTGACTCGACCACTCACCTGACGTCGGCCGATCAGTCCTCATTCGTCGCTCACTTGCGGCTCGCAGTCAACCTTCTGGACCGTCACACTTCGCCCCCAACCCGTTTGCCCGGCCTCTCATCCGGCGCCCGATCGAGACAACCCGAGAGCGGTCGGGTCGACTTCCTTGGCGCTCCCACGATACCCGATCACTGGACCGCATAACAAGAACCCCTGGATTTTCCAAGCAGTCACATGTCAACCGCACCCCTCTGATACCATGCCCGCGGCGCCGGCTCGAGCGGTTCGACTGGGCTGCAGTGGACCGCGAGCCCGTACCCTCCCATGTCTTCGTCTGGCCCGTTTGACGAAGAGCCGGCTGTTTGGCCCAGCGGCAGCGGCCAGCTCGAGGAGCTTCAGCGAAAGCTTGCGCTGCGGTGGCGAAGCGAGCCCGTGTGGCGCCCGCACCCCGATCGGCCTCCCCGCGTGGGCGCCGCGTTCGCCACCACGTTCCGCGGCCTGGTCGGCACGGGGGCAGCCTGTGATCCCGCCTGGGCTGCCGCCGTCCTGTGCGTCAAGGGAGCCCTGGTGAAGTCCGCCGTTTTGACCGGCCGCTTCGATGCCCCATATGTTCCCGGGCTGCTCGCCCTGCGCGAAGGCAGGCTGCTCCAGGAAGCGGTTCTCGCACTTGGAACCCCTCTCGACGTCTTGATGGTCAACGCAACCGGACGCGACCACCCGCGCGGAGCGGGCCTGGCGATCCACCTCGGGGCGGCTTGTGACGTGCCGACGATCGGGGTGACTGACAGGCCGCTGGTTGCCACTGGTCCTGAGGCGGGCACGCAGCGTGGCGCCGTGGCCGAGCTAAGGCTCGGAGGCGAGGTGGTCGGCTACCGGGTGCGCACGCGCGTTGGCGTCCGTAGCGCGGTGGTTCACGCCGGCTGGCGAGTCGACCTGGACACTGCCTGCAAGCTCGTCCTCGATGCCACCCGCGGTGGCCGGACACCGGAGCCCCTGCGGCAGGCGCGCCGCCTGGCACGCGCCAGCCGATCCAATTGATCCTCCCGGCGTTGGCCCGGGAACTCCCACCTCACTGCCGGCTCGAACTGCCCTTGCTCAGCCGCGCGCGGTACAGACTGACTCCCAGCACAACGACCACTACCGCCGGCATCAGCCACCACGCGGTGGACGCTCGCCGGCGGAGAGCGTAGGTGAGGGCAAGTCCGACAAGTACGGCGAGCGCGATGCTCCAGTCGTCACCCACGATGAAGCGATACCAGAAGCGCCCGAAAGCGGCGATCGCAGAAAGCATCAACCCGACGTCGCGCCTAGGAGGCTGTTGAGGAATGGCGCCGAGAGATCGGGCGGCCAGGTGGTCCGGATGCGCCCGGGCCGCCGA
>DATFWQ010000182.1:0-10954 GCA_035259145.1 Candidatus Dormiibacterota bacterium
AGGCGGGGATGGGCCCGCTCGTCACATGGAGGTTCACAATGGCGCAGTATCTGTTGTCCGTCCGCAGCGTCGAGGGCGAGGTCCGCGAGCCGATGACCGAGGAGGAGATGCAACAGTCCTGGAAGCAGGTCAGCATCCTCGAGAAGGAGATGATGTCAGCGGGAGCGTGGGTCTTCTCCGGCCGCCTGCACGAACCCGACACTGCCACCGTCGTCCGCGTCGCCAACGGCGAAGTGCTGACCACCGACGGCCCGTTCATGGAGTCGAAGGAGCACCTGGGCGGCTTCTACATCATCGAGGCCCCCGACCTCGACGCTGCGCTGGCGTGGGCGTCCAGGGTCACCGCGGCCATCAAGGTGCCGATCGAGGTCCGTCCTTTCGCGGCGGTCGGCACGGTGGAAGACGCCCTGGCGGCGCAGTCAACAGGTGACCCGAAGGCCTGACGCCGGGGGCAACGTCGACGCTGCACCAGAGCTCGATGCGGCCGCGGTCGGCCGGATCTTCCGCGAGGAGTACGGCCGATCCGTGGCAGCCCTGATCCGCGTGCTCGGTGACATCGACGTCGCCGAGGACGCGGTGCAGGAGGCGTTCATCGTCGCCATGCGGAAGTGGCGGGGCGACGGTCTGCCGCCGAACCCGGGCGGCTGGATCACGACGACCGCGCGCAACCTTGCTATCGACCGCTTGCGCCGCGAGTCGCGTGGGCGTGAGCTGCTCAACGACATGGCCGTGCTCTCGCCCGGCAACAACGACCCCAGCCCGCCCGAGGAGGGAGGACCTGTGCAGGACGACCGGCTCCGCCTCATCTTCACCTGCTGCCACCCGGCACTCTCCAGGGACGCGCAGGTGGCGCTCACCCTCCGTCTGCTCGGCGGCATGTCAACGGAGGAGGTCGCCAGATCATTCTTGGTGGCCGAGGCGACGATGGCGCAACGGCTTGTGCGAGCCAAGCGCAAGATCAAGGCCGCCCGCATCCCTTACCGTATGCCGGAGCAGCACGAGCTGGTCGACCGCCTGCGCTCAGTGCTGGCCGTCGTCTATCTCCGCTATAACGCCGGGCTGGCCAACCAGGCCGAACCAGACCTTTGCTCGGAGGCGATTCGGTTGGCACGGGTCCTGGCGTCGCTCATACCACATGAGCCTGAAGTGGCCGGATTGCTGGCGCTCTTGCTCCTTACCGAGTCTCGTCGCGCATCGCGGATGCGGTCTGACGGCACGCTCGTGCTGCTGGGCGAGCAGGACCGCGGACGATGGGATCGGGCCTTGATCGAGGAGGGTCAGGCGATCGTCCGCCGCTGCCTTCGCCGCAACCGACCCGGTGTGTATCAGCTGCAGGCTGCCATCAACGCAGTGCATGCGGACGCCGCGACTATCGAGCAGACCGACTGGTCGCAGATCGTCGCCCTTTATGACCAGTTGCTGGCGGTGGCCCCCACGCCAGTCGTAGCCCTCAACCGGGCCATCGCCATCGGGGAGGTGCGGGGCCCCGCTGCAGCGCTGGCACTTGTAGACGAACTGGACCTGGAAAACTACTATGCCTTCCACGCCGCGCGGGCCGATCTGCTGTGGCGGCTAGGCCGGACCGGCGAGGCCGCGGCCGCCTACAAGCATTCAGCCGCCCTCGCGCCAACAGACGTCGAGCGGGACTTCCTCAGGCTGGGTGGCCGAGCTTCGCGTCAGGAGTCGCCGCCGGCTTAGCCGCCGCCTAAGGGTCAAGGCCCCAGAGGCAGCGGTGATCAGTAACTCAGCTGCTCATCCCAGTCGGTCGGGCGCCCCTCGGGGGTCAGGTCGAACAGGTTCCAGAGCGGCTCCAGGGTTCCGACGTGGCGTGGATCCTGTCCGGGTTCAGTTGGCGCGTAGAAGAGTTCGGACCCCCAGAAGAGGCGGATCGTTCCGCCGTCGCGATGGAACACGTTGAGCATCGGCCTCTGGGCTCCCTCGGCAGTTTCGCCGTGGTAGTCACGGTTGTAGGTGTTGGAGGCAGAAGACACGAGCCGAAGCCGTCGCCAGCCGCGCTCTTCAGCGAAGGTGAGGAGCCGCGGCAGCGGTGCTTTCGCGACGATTACGAGGTTCAGGTGCTGCTCGACGTGCTCGGCGGCGCCGTCGAGCTGATCAAGGAAAGCTGTGCATGACGGGCACGGGCCCTCCTCTAGCTTCAGGAGCGCCGTCTGGCCGGCGCCGGGCCCGGGCCGGCGGTCGCCGGGATCACGCGGGAACATGAAGCTGTAGATCACGAGGCTCTCTTTGCCGGGCCGGAACAGCTCCGACATCCTCACATCGCCTGGGGTGCCGTTCGTCCCCATGCCCTGGAAGACGTAGTCCTGGGGGACCGCCCCGCCCGGAGGCAGCTCACGCCTCGCCTCGGCAACCGCCTCCATCGCACGGCGCAGCTCGATCTCCGCCTCGAGCAAGCGGCCCCGCGCCGCGCGGTACTCTGCCGACTCCCCTGGGAACGTAGTGCTCATGGCTATCTTCAAAGATTGCCTCATCTACACGACCCGACAGCTCGGTTGAGTTGTGCTGGTCATTGGTAGGGCCGGCCTTGACTTCCCCTCGTCGGACGACACAAGCTGAGAGGTCCATGGACTTCGGGCCCGGGTTGGCCTGACGGGCTTCCCGGGTTCATGAGTGCTCTTGATCGGAGGGATGGCGATGCATGGACTGATGGCACTGCGCTGGCGCATGGTTCAGGCGGCCATGGCGGCGGTGGGCGCGGCGCTGCTAACCGCAGTGCCCGGCCTGGCGGCGCAGGAGGCCGTGACCAGGGTCTCAGATGATCCTTACACCGGTTGCACGGGCGGCAGCCCGCCAGAGGCGCACGCGACCGAGGTTGAGCCCGACACCTTCGCCTTCGGCTCAACCGCGGTAGCGACATTCCAGGTGGGCCGCATCTTCAACGGCGGCTCCTGCAACATCGGCTGGGCGACCTCGCACAACGGCGGCATCTCCTGGAGCCACGGCTTTCTGCCCTCAACCACGGTCGTCTCCACGCCGGCCGGGCCGTTCTTCGCGGTCAGCGACCCGTCGGTGGCCTTCGACTTCCGCCACGGCGCCTGGCTCATCTCCTGGCTGGGCATTCACGCGGCGGGGGGCGGGATCGTGGACGTGATGGTCAGCCGCTCCACTGATGGCGGCGCGACCTGGAGTACACCGATTTTCGTGGCAGCCACCGGCACCTTCTTCGACAAGAACTGGTCGGTGTGCGACAACACCCCGAGCAGCCCTTTCTTCGGCAACTGCTACACGGAGTTCGACGATGTGCGCAAGGGGGACCTGGAGCAGATGTCGACATCCAGTGACGGCGGCCTGTCCTGGGGTCCGAACGTGGCCACGGCCGACCGCGCCCGTGGCCTGGGCGGCCAGCCCGTGGTGCAGCCGAACGGACGGGTGGTGGTGCCGTACGAGGGTCTCAGTGGGGCCAGTGGAATCCGGTCGTTCTCGTCTGACGATGGCGGCGCGACCTGGAACGCGTCGGTCAGGATCTCGATCCGGACCGCCCATCCGGTGGCAGGCCGCCTCCGGACCTCGCCCCTGCCCTCCGCGGAGGTTGATCGAGAGGGCCGGGTCTACGTGGCCTGGCAGGACAGGCGCTTCGAGCCCGGAGGGACCGCCAACGACATCGTCATGTCCACCTCCGACGAGGGGACCAGCTGGTCGCCGGTGACCCGGATCCCGATCGACCCCGTGGGCAGCAACGTAGACCACTTCATCCCCGGCCTGGGTGTGGACCGCACCTCGGCTAGAGACCACGCCTTGCTGGCGCTCACCTACTACTTCTATCCCTCCGCGAACTGCACCGCGGCGACCTGCCGGCTGATGGTCGGGTTTGTCTCTTCCCTGGACGGCGGTCAGGACTGGTCTGATCCAGAGATACTGGCCGGCCCGATCCAGCTAAGCCAGATCGCACCCACCAGCCAGGGAGTCATGGTCGGCGACTATATCTCGACCTCATTCCTGGCCGGCCAGCAGCGTGTCGTCGCCGCCTTCGCGGTGGGCCTGCCTCCCCCAACCGGAGCCCCCTTCGACGAGCCGATGTTCACCGCTCTGCAAAAGGTGCGGGGAGGGCCGCACCACGTGAACCCCGACCCCGTCCTGGCGGCCCCCGACAGCGCCACGGCCAGCCCGGAGGAGGAACCCCTGGCGACGGCATTCTGATTCCTCGCAGTTCATGCCCTGCGGCGGGTCGCAAGGCCCCGCCGCAGGCTGCGGTCATTGCTTACCCATGCGCCTCGATCGGTCCTTCTTTGAGATTCAGGCTGACTTTGCAAGGAGGGTGGCCGTCATTCTTGCTATCCCAGAGCAAGAGGCATTTCGTACGCACACAACCTTCTACTGGGTTGCGGGCGACAACGACGCCGGCCTCCCTCCGGAACGGTGGTTATTCGACGCCGGACATCCGGCCTGGCAGGCGTTCGTCCATGCGATAGGCAGAGGCATCGATCCGGTCGACTACGTCCATGAACACCACCTGATGTCCATCGGCGACGAGAAGGAGCAGGTGTGCTTTGAGTACGACTACTGGCCGGACTTCCGCTGGGTTCGCCTGCACTTCGGCAACTCACCGGACGGACTCGGATTGCGTCCTCAATCGATTCCAGCCCGGCACGCCGAGCTGCGCAAGATCTTCGCTCTAGTCGTCAGGGAACATCCGGAAGCGACTGCAGTCCGCGGCTGCTCGTGGCTCTATCACGTGCCCGCCTATCGGCGACTCTTTCCGCCCGCCTTCGTCGATGGCCTGGCGTCGGCAGGATATCTGCATCAGTTCGCCGCCCTGTGGGGCCAATTCCTGGATCGTCACGGCAGGGTCAAGGATGACCTGGGCGCCCGATTCATCGCGGACGTTCAGGCCGCGCAGTCATTGCCAGACCTCAATCGTGCGTTTCCACTCGATGTTCTATCGACGACGTGCCCCATCGATGTCTTCTACAGTCACTTCGGAATCGACCAGATGACTCGCCTGGGTCACGAGCGCTGAACAGGCTTCGATGGGGACGTAGAGGACGCCACAGCGTCCAACCTTGCCCTCCCCTGCAGGTCGAGGAACTGGCGCGCGCGATAGGTCGATTACCGAGGCGGGCGTGGACGCTGTTGTCCAGCAGGTGCGTCAGTCGCCCCACGCCCGGCTCTCGAGTTCCTCGTTGCTGAGCTCCATCCCGCCCTCCTGAGCCAGGCGAACAAGCTCGCGGCCGGCATGCTGCCGCAGGACAGCGTCGAATGCCGCGTCGACCGTGGCCTCGAGGCCCTTCGTCCCAAGCACCGCCGCCACCGCGTCACGCTTGGCGGGGTCGAACTCAATGGTCGTCTTCTTCACCGGCATCGAGAGGCCGCCCATTTAGCGGTTTATCGGCATCGCTCCTCGCCGACCACTCTAGCGCGGCGCATCGGCGGGGAGGGATGAACGGCCGACGTGCGATTGAAGGATACGATCGCGCGACGTCTTCCTCATAACCGCCTGCCCCTTGGGCGTTACTGAATGCGCCAGCGGGTGTAGGTTCGCGCCGAGCGGCGCGGTCTACGGTCTGCTTGCGAATCGGAGCTCGGCCTCGACGGGCAGCTCACCGCGGACGTGCAGCTGGCCGAGACGCAGGCGCTGAAGCTTGCCGCTCGGCGTCTTGGGAAGCGACCCCGGGGTGACGATGACCACGGCGCTGGGCGCGATGCCGCTGTTGATGGAGAGCTCGCGGCGGATCCAGCGGCAGGCCTCCCGCAGGTCCGCGCCGCCGCTCGCGCGCCGGCGCTCGGCGACTATGAGATAGCCGCCGGCCCCGTCCGGGATCGCCGCGCAGTTGCCCGGCCGGACCGCCTGGTGCTGCGCCGCCGCCCCCTCGAGAAGGTCCGGGTGCACCTTCCGCCCGGCGATCACGAGCATGTCGTCCGCGCGGCCGACAACGTAGAGCTCTCCGTAGCGCAGAAAGCCGAGGTCTCTGGTCGGCAGCCAGCCTTGTTCGAGCGGAGATGCGGCCTGGCCGAGATAGCCGGTGAGCAGGCTAGCCCCCCGAACGGCGATCGGCCCGGGGTCTTCATCGCCGGCCGGGGCTCGGACCTCGAGGCAGCTCAGCGGAGCGCCGCAGGAGACTACCTCGGGACCGCCTGGAATGCCGCCTGCGGAACGCCAGCGCTCGTGGGGCCGGACCATCGTCACCGCAAGAGCCGCCTCGGCCATTCCGTAAGCCGGGCAGAGAGCCGCCTCGTCGAAGCCGACAGGCGCCAGAGCCTGCGCGAACCGCCGAAGCGTGCCCGGCGCGATCGGTTCAGAGCCCACCACCAGCACCTTCAGCGGCCCCAGATCGAGATCCGGCGGCGGATGAGCAAGGACCAGGTCGAGGGCGAAGCTGGGCGCGCAGGTCACGGTGGCGCCGATCTCCGAGCAGGCCTGCAGCCACCGCGAAGGACGGGCCACCATCCGCTCCGGCGGCATCAGGGCCAGCCGCCGACCTCGCCAGGTGGGTCCCATCGAGGCGAGGATGGTCAGGCAGGTGCCGATCAGGCCCATGTCATGGGAGAGGGGGAGCCACGAGAAGGCGACCGCGCCCTCGTAGTGCGGTGCCATGTGGTCGATCATGGCGGTCACGTTGGTGGCGATCGCCTCCGAGCTGAGGCGGACGCCCTTGGGACGCCCGGTGCTGCCCGACGAGAACTGCACGAACTCGCCCGGGACTGCCACGTCCGCCCGGCGGGGGTGGGCGGCGCACTCTCGATAGGTGGTCGTACGAGTCACGCCGTCGACTGCGAGGCCGGCGAACTTGTCCGGGAGCACGAGCAGACCCACATTCGCCAGCCGGCAGATGTCGAACAGCTCCTCCCGATAGGCATCCAGCTGCATGGTGCGAGCCGGGTAGGGCAGGGAAAGGGTCGTGACCCCCGCCCGCCACGCGCCCAGCACGCAGACCAGACAGTCCAGCGACGACTCCATCAGCAGCGCCACCGTCCCGCCTGCCCCGACAGTGTCCAGCATGCAGCCCGCCGCCCGCTCGGATCGCCTCCAGAGCTGCCCGAATTGGGCCTCCTCGCGCTCGCCGGCGAAGATGCTGACGATTCCGCCGCCCATGGCCGCGTCCTCGAGCAGGCCGGGCACCGTGGAGAGATCGCTCATCCCGCCACGCCGCCCCCAGTCCGCCGCGCCGCTGCCTCCAGTCTCAGCCGGCGCTGCTGGATCTCCAGCGCTGCGTGCTGACCGAGCTGGATGAGGAGCAGCTCCTGGGAGCCCTGGCCGCCGATCAGACCGAGTGCGTCGCGCATGTAGCGCTCCCACGGGTGCTGACCCATGTAACCTTGGCCGCCCTGGAGATTCATGACGGCCAGCCCGACCTTGATCGCCTGCTCGGCTACGAACTCCTTGGCGGCCGTCGAGACCGGGTCAAAGTGCAGGTCACGGGGACCGTAGGTGGTCGCCAGCGCCTGGTGGACCAACGCCCGCGATGCCTGCAGCGCGGTGAACATCTCGCCGACCGTGCGTTGGACATTGGGGAGCTCGAGCACACCGCGGCCGCCGCGCTGGCGATCGTCCAGCGCCAGGACGCACGACTCGAAGAGCGTCCGCATGTGACCGACGACGGCTGACGCGGTCATCAGACGCCGATTGCGAAGGTAGCTGTTGAAGGCGCTGAGGGCGTCGGCGTCGATGACGAGACGCTCTGCCGTGAGGCGAACGCGGTCGAGGCTCAGGCTGCCAAACCCCATCGAGCGCAGGCCCATCGTCGCCAGCGGATCGATCGACACCCCCTCGTCGCCGCGCTCGACCAGGAAGGCGAGGATGTCCCCCGACTCCATCTCCCTCGCAAAGACCAGGAAGGCGTCCGCGAAGAGGGCTCCCCCGACGAAGGGCTTGCTCCCGCTCAGAAGCCACCCGCCACCGGTCTCACACGCGCTCGTCACGTAGTCGAAGGGGTCGCGGCTCTCGTAGGCGGCCGGAGGGCAGACGCAGAGGCCGGCCGCCATCGGAACCGCGTAGCGCTCGACCAGCTCGACCCGCCCCGTCTCGACCACCATCTGGGCCACGCCGGCGTTCAGGTCGATCACGGATGAGAAGCCGGGGTCGCGGGAGAGGCGCGACACCTCCTCCACGACGATCCCCCACTCGAACATGTCCCGACCCTCGCCGCCGACCTCATGCGAGAGCGAGAAGCCGAGCAGGCCGATCCGCCCCGCCTCCGCGAGCAGCGCTCTCGGCAGCGGCTCGCCGGTGCGGTCGCGCTCGTCGGCGCCAGGATTGACGCACTCGTGGATGAACCGTCCGAAGCGGGATTCGACCTCGGTGGCGAGAGCAGAAATCCGATCGGTGGGGGGCGGTGTCACGACTCTCCGAGGAGTGACGCCGCCAGGCCGGTGATGGTCTCACGGCCGGTCAGGTCATTGAGGAACACACTCACGCCCAGGCGTTCCTCGATCTCCACCGCCAGCTGGGCGGCGGTCAGCGAGTCCATGCCGAGCTCGTCGATCGACTGGTCTGGATCGACCTCGGCCGGGTCGATGCCCAGGAAGCCAGCAAACGCCTCCCGAAGCTGGGAGATAAGGTCGGGTCGCGTGTAGGTATTCATCTGGCGAGCTCGAAAGGCAGGATCGAGAACAGCTCGGCGCGCTCCAGCCGGCCCATCATCCAGTCGAAGACCGGACCCTCAAGGTCGGCGCCGATCGGCGCCCAACCGCTGCCGCCGGCAAGCCGCTCGAGGCAGAGAGCCAGCCACTCGTCATCGGCGGCCACGGGCGCGAGCCGGCGCCGGTTCGTCCGCCAGATCTGCAGGCAGCAGGCGGCGGCATGGAGGAGGCAGTGACGGCGCGCGACTGAGAAGTCCGCTGACGCCGGGCTCTTCGACAGATTGCCGAGCGCCCGCAGTGAGGCGATCGCTCGGGACCCGAGCACTGCGTCCTCCGCTCCGCGCCCGGCTGTCCCGAACCAGTGCTCGACCAGCTCGTCACCGCCCGGATCCCCGATCCGCAGCCTGGTGGTCGACGGATCCCAGGCCGGCGCCGGCGTGCCCAGGTCGCAGAGCCGGTCCAGGTCGACCGCGTCGGCGTCCCGACGCGCAGTCCGCCTCAGCCGGCCGAGCTGGGAGGCGATCAAAGAGAGCTGGACCAGCTGCGTGCCCTCGAAGATGCTCGCGATGGCGACGTCCCGGGCGATCTTCTGGAAGATGCCGCCGGCGACCCCCTCGCGCAGATAGGAACGCGCGCTGAGAACAGCCGCCGCGTCCCGCACGACCCCCTCGCACAGGTTGGGGACCAGGAACTTGGTGACCGCGGCCCAGAGCGGCATCCGCCGCGGGGCCAACGTCAGCGCCCGAGCGGCCACCGTCACCACGCACTCGGCGATCAGAATGTCGAGGAAGGCGCCCAGGAGCAGAGCCCTGACCGCGGGGATGGCGAGGATGGGCTCCCCGTATAGCCGGCGGGCGCGGCCCCAACCGAGCGCCAGACGTAGCGCCGTGTCGGCCGCACCCAGGGCCATGCCGCCGATCATCGTTCGCGTGTAATGGAGGGTCGTGAGCGCCATCTCCATCCCCCGGCCGGGCGGCTCCAGGAGGGCGCTGGCCGGCAGCGGGCAGTCCTCGAACACGATCCCGCCCATGTCGTGGCCGCGCAGTCCGAGCGTCTTGATCCGGGGCAGGCGCCGGCAGGCGATCGCCGGGAGGTGGTCGGGCCGCAGGAAAACCAGGGAGAGTGATGACCCGGTCCGCACCAGCACGACCACGAAGGAGGCGCGGGAGGCATTGCCGACGAGCCACTTCTCGCCACGCAGCCGGTAGCCGCCATCGACCACGTCGGCCCGCGCCGCTGTGGCCTGGAGGTCGCTGCCGGCGTCCCGCTCAGAGACGGCGAAACAACCGAAGGCTCCGCTGCCTAGCAGCAGATCCGTGACCTGGCGGCGATGGTCGTCGCCACCCCACACCCAGACCGGGATCGCGGCCAGCATGGTGGAGCCGAGGCCGGTGGTCAGGACCAGGTCACGCCGGGAGACGACGCGGACGAGCGCCAGCAGCTCCTCGAACGAGGTGAGACGCCCGCCCCAGGCCTCCGGAACGAGGTGGGCGTGGACACCCCAGGCACGCAGCGCCTCGAACGCCTCCCAGGGCGGCTTCTCTCGCTCGTCGTGGTCCATCAGGGCCGCGAACGAGATCGGAGCCTCGGGGTTGCATGGATCGCCTAGAGCCCGCTCCAGGTCGCGGGCCGGCGCGTGCGCGGCCAGCTCGCAGGTCAGTCCCACGCCCGCTCCGTCGGAAGACTGAACTGCTCGGTCACCAGTGCCCGTGGCTGGTCCTTCTCGGAACCGACAAGCTCGTGGATGAAGACGAGGCGACCCTCCCACTCGTAGGCGGACGAGCAGACGGCACCCTCGTCGAAGAGAAAGAAGGGACGGTTGAACAGGAGGTCGAGGCGCCGCACAGGCGTCTGCAGCGCAGACAGAAGCACGGGGACTCGCTCGGCTTCGGCCTGCACCAGCTCCTCCCGGCCACCGGCAGCGAGCGAGATCGCCTCCGGCCAGAACCACTGGTCGGCGACCTCGCACTGGTGGCGGTGGATGAGGAAGGGCATCCGGCCCCGGGCCAGCGCAGCGCCATGTCTGACCACCGCGGCGCGCAGACCGGGCACCGGGGAGCGGTGGGGTCGGGCCTCGATCTCATCAGGGAGGAACGCCGCCATCACGTCCGAGCCGAGCCGGGCGGGGATGCCCGAGAGGGCGGGATCGCCCTCGAGCCGGAGCGGAACGCAGCACGCCTGCAGGCGGGCCCTGGTATCGAGCGGACCTCCCACCTCAACCTCACACTCGAACTGGGTGCCGGCGCCGCGGACGCGCCCGGTGACCCTCATCTCGAGCCAGTCGGCGTCGAAGAACCCGACCGGTTCGTCGAAAGCGAGCTGGGCCGACCAGACCACGACCCCGGTCCGGTACTCGGCGACCAGGCGGCGGTGGCTGATCACGTGGCGGGCCAGCCAGCGCCCCGCTGCGTTGAAGCCG
>DATFWQ010000183.1:0-40214 GCA_035259145.1 Candidatus Dormiibacterota bacterium
TCGGACCGGGCAAGCTGCCCGAGCTCGGCGGGGCCCTCGGCCGCGGCATTCGCGAGTTCAGGAAGGTCTCGAGCGACATCACCGACGAGGTGAAGTCCGCGGTCAACGTGCCAGAGCCGACCCCCACGGTCCACTCGGCAAGCGAGCCTGAGAAGACCCCCACGGTCCACTCGGCAAGCGAGCCCGAGAAGACCGAAGCCGAGAAGAAGAGCTAACCGCCTTCCAATGGCCCTTCTGATCAGGGGCCGGCGCAGCTCGGTGGCGCGGGACCCGGAAGCCCGCATGTCCATCGTCGAGCACCTGGAGGATCTACGGCGGGCGCTGATCATCGCGTTGATCGGCTGGTTGGCGGTCACGATCGTCGCCTTCATCTTCTGGAGGCAGATCCTCGAGTTCCTGATCTACCGCGCGGGTCTGCAAAAGAGCGGGCTCATCTTCCTGGCGCCGACCGGCGCCTTCATGATCGGGCTCAAGATCGCATTTGTTGTGGGGCTGGTTGGGGCGGCTCCGATCATCTTCTGGCAGCTCTGGTGGTTCATCAGCCCCGGCCTGCACGTCCACGAGAAGCGGCTGATCCTGCCCTTGATCGGGGCGACCAGCTTCTTCTTCCTGGTAGGGATCAGCTTCTCGCTCTACGCGCTCCAGCTGATCATGAAAGTGCTGACCGGCTTTGCTCCCCCCGACCTGAGATATCTTCCCGACGGTGACCAGCTGCTCGGCTTCATCCTGCTCATCACTCTGGCGTTCGGCATGGTGTTCGAGCTGCCGGTCGTCCTCTATACGCTGGGACGGCTTGGCATCGTCAGCTCCAGGTGGCTGTACCGCACTCGGGCCTACTGGGTCATCGGGCTCGGCATCCTGGCCAACTTCATGACTCCTGGCGCCGATCCGCTGACCCCACTGCTGGTCTTCATTCCGCTCATGATCTTCTGGGAGGGCACGGCGCTCCTCCTCAAGCTCACCGGCCGCTGAGAGCGTGCCCAGGCCGGACGGGCGCGAACGCCCTGACGAGCTGCGCCCGACCAGGCTGGAGCTCGGCGTCAACGTGCACGCCGAAGGTTCCTGTCTGATCGAGACCGGCCGGACGCGGGTCTGGATCACCGCCACGGTGGAGGACCGCGTGCCCGCTCATAGGCGCGGTTCGGGCCAGGGCTGGGTGACAGCCGAGTACTCGATGCTCCCACGCTCGACGCATGATCGGGGGCAGCGCGAGGCCAGCGTGGGCCGGATCGGCGGCCGGACCTACGAGATCCAGCGCTTGATCGGGCGCTCGCTCCGGACGGTGGTCGATATGCGAATGCTCGGCGAGCGCTCGATCACCCTCGACTGCGACGTGCTGCAGGCCGACGGCGGCACCCGCACTGCGTCGATCACGGGGGCATTCGTCGCCATGTATCAGGCGGTCAAGCGGATGCAGCAGACACGCATGCTCAACCGCAACCCGATCCGGGGCTTCGTAGCCGCAGTCAGCGTCGGCATCGTTGACGGCGAGCCCCGGCTCGACCTCGACTACACCGAGGACTTTCTCGCCCACACGGACATGAACGTGGTCATGGCGGACGACGGCCGCTTCATCGAGCTGCAGGCGACCGCCGAGAAGGAGCCCCTGAGCCGCGAGCACCTGGACACCCTGCTGGGACTGGCCTCGAAGGGGGTTCGTGAGCTGATCACCTACCAGAAGCGGGCAATCGCAGCGCTTGGCTGAGCCACAACGCACGATCAAGCCTCGACTTCTGATCGCCTCCGGCAACCCAGGTAAGCTGACCGAGTACCGAGAGCTTCTGGCCGGATACGGCCTGGAGCTCGACGGCATGGAGACGGGTGTAGTCGAGCACGCCGACAGCTACGCCGCGAATGCGACCCTGAAGGCTGAGGCAGCCTGCGCCGCCGCTGGGCTGCCGGCAGTGGGCGACGACAGCGGGCTGGAGGTGGCTGGGCTGGACGGCTTTCCAGGTGTCCGCTCCGCGCGCCTCGGAGTCACCCAGGAAGCCCGCCACGAGCGGCTGTTCGCACGGCTCGCGGGCGTCCCGCGGCCCTGGCGGGCTCGATTCGTGTGCACGCTCGCACTTGCCATCCCCGGCCGGCCCACCCGCGTGTTCACCGGCAGTCGTGAAGGGGAGGTGGTCGAACCGCGGGCCGGTAGTACCGGTTTCGGCTACGACCCGATCTTTCTGGTCCCCGAGGTGGGGAAGACGTTTGCAGAGATGACACCGACCCAGAAGCACCTCTGGAGCCACCGCGGGGCTGCGGTAAGGGCCATGGTCGAGAGCGGCGCCCTGGGCGAGATCACTGCGAACGCCTGACGTCCGACCCCAGGGCGGCAAGCGCGGCGTCCACGTTTGGGCGGTCTGCGGCGCTGGAGTGGATCTCGGCATAGCGGATCTCGCCTCCTCTGGCCACTGCGAAGAAGCCGCCGAGCTGGAAAGCGTCGCCCTCGACACTGGTCTGCGGGTGCCCGGCGCTGACGGCGCGCATGCCGGCGAGCAGGCTTCGCGGTCCGAGGGTGCCCAAGAGGCTGCGCTTCAGTCCGAGCTCCTGGTAGCTCTCTCGAGACGGGTCGGTGTAGACCTCGAAACCACGGACCTGGCGCTCCTGGAACTGCTTCGCAAACTCGACGGCACCGTTGCCAACGAAGACCAGGTCCGCGCCAGTGGCACTGATGTCACCACTCCTGCTGCGCAACTGCGCGGCTGTCTCCTTGCAGTGCGTTCAACCGAAATGCCGGACGTAGGCGAGGATGAGGGCCCGGTCCGCTGCGATGTCACGGAGGTTGACCTCGCGGCCTTCCGTGTCGAAGAGGGTCAGGTCGGGGAGCCGGGCGGCCATGCGCAGTTAAACGTAACCGAGCTGGGGTGAGATCGGCGCGCAACTCTGGCTATCGCCGTCATTGCGCGATGTCCTGGGGCCGGATCGGTACCCGCGTCAGCGGCCGGCCGGTAGCCGCCCTGATCGCCGCCACGATGGCTGGGGTCGACGAGATGGTGGGCGGCTCTCCCGCCCCCTTGAGCCCATAGGGTGCCTCAGGGTCTCCCAGTTCCAGGATCTCGGCGCGGACCGGCGGCATGTCCAGGATGGTAGGGATCAGGTAGTCGGTGAAGGAGGGGTTGCGCACGACCCCGCCCTCTACCTGGACTTCCTCCATCAGCGCCAGGCCGAGCCCCTGCGCCGTACCCCCCTCCAGCTGACCCTCAACGGCCTGCGGGTTGATCGCGCGCCCGACGTCCTGCACCGTGGCGATCTCGACCACCCTCACCATTCCCAGCTCGACGTCCACGTCGACCACCGCCCTGTGTGCGGCGAATGCGTGCTGAACGTGCGCATGCCCCTGACCGGTCTCCGGATCGAGTGGCTGCGTCGGCCGGTGGCGAAACTCGCGGGTCGCCTCGACCGCCTCTCCCGCCAGCAGAGCGATGAGTTCCGACGACGCCTGCTCCCAGTCGCCGGATCCCGCACGGCGCAAGATTTCCTGGCGGACGGCCTGACACGCCGCCTGCACCGCACCGCCCGTGCAGTAGGTCTGCCGCGATGCCGAGGACGACCCTGCTGACCCGACAGAGGTGTCGGAGGGATGGACCACAACCTCTTCCACACCCAGCTCCGTGCGAGCGACCTGGGCGCAGACTGTCACCAGACCCTGTCCGACCTCGGCGGCCGCCGTGTGCACGTTGACCACCGGCCGGCCATCGGCGAGCTCGAGTCGCACCCGGGCGGTCGAGTAATCATCAAAGCCCTCTGAAAAGCCCACGTTCTTGAAGCCGACCGCATAGCCGACGCCTCGGCGCAGTCCCTCGCCGTGAGTCGTGTTCGAGACTCCGCCGGGCAGCGCGCGGAGGTCCGCGGGCGATGTGACCTGATCGGCAGGGTCCGGTAGCGCCTGGAGACGCTTCAACAGCTCCGCCACCGGTACCGGGCCCCGGACACGCTGCCCCGTCGGCAGGACGGCGTCTCCCCCGTGCATGGCGTTGCGAAGGCGGAGCTCGATCGGGCTGATCCCCAGCACATCTGCCAGTCGATCCATCTGCGACTCATAGGCGAAGCAGGTCTGGACCGCTCCGAAGCCACGCATGGCGCCGCAGGGAGGGTTGTTGGTATAGGCGATGATCGAGTCGATGCTGGCGTTGGGGCACCGGTATGGCCCGACGGCGAAGCAGGCCGCGTTGGCCGCAACTGCCGGTGAGCTCGAGGTGTACGCGCCACCGTCCAGCAAGATCCGGGCTCGGACGTAGACGAGCCTCCCGTCCCGGGTGGCGCCATGCTCGTAGGTCAGCCGGCCGGGGTGACGGTGCACGTGCCCGAAGAAAGACTCCTCGCGCGAGTACACGATCTTGACCGGCCGCCTCGTGCGTAGGGCCAGCAGGCAGGCGTGGATCTGCATGGACACGTCCTCGCGCGCACCAAACGCCCCGCCGACGCCGGCGAGCGTCAGCCGGACCTTGTCGGGAGCCAGGCCCAGGCTCATGGCAATCTGATCGCGATCGCGGTGCAGCCACTGAGTGGCTATGTAGAGGTCGACACCCCCGTCCTCGGCGGGCACCGCCAGGCCGGACTCGGGTCCCAGCGGTGCCTGATCTTGCATGCCAAGCTCGTAGACGCCGCTAACCACGACGTCGGCGCTCGCGGTGGCGTCGCCGCGGCGAATCTTCACGTGCCGCGTCACGTTGCCGCGAGGGTGGAGCAGCGGGGCGTCAGGGCTGATCGCAACCTCCGGGTCGGTCAGCGGCTCCAGCGCCTCGTAGTCGACGTTGACGAGCCCGGCTGCGCGCCGCGCCGTCTCTGGATGGTCGGCCGCCACAATCGCGACCGCCTCTCCCTGGAAGCGGACCACGTCCCAGGCAAGAACCGGCTGGTCGGCGACCTCGAGGCCAAAGAGCTTGTGCCCGGGCACGTCCTCGTGGGTGAGTACGGCGTGGACGCCTCGCAGTGCAAGCGCCGTCGAGACGTCGATTCGGCGGATGCGAGCGTGGGGATGAGGACAACGAACGGTGGCGCCCCAGAGCATGAATGGTGCCCAGAGGTCGGACGAGTAGGCAAACTCGCCCTTGACCTTCGGGGTGGCGTCGGGGCGGCCCACGCTCTCGCCGACCCCGAGCACCTCTCGTGTGCGCAGCGTCTTTGTCACGACAGGGCCTCCACCCGCTCGACCAGCCGCCGGTGCGCACGCCTGGCTCCGCGAGCGATCTCGTGCTCGGAGCCGGTCAGCAGAGTGCCGTTCCCCACCACCTGCCGGCCGCCAATCAGCAGCAGCTCCAGCGGCGCCGGCGGTCCGAACACCAGCGCTGCCACCGGATCGGCCACGTCAGCATGGCCGAGGCCGTCCACGCGCCAGAGCGCCACGTCGGCCAGCTTGCCGGTCTCGAGTGAGCCAAGCTCGTTGTGACGGCCGAGGCAGCGGGCACCCTCCATGGTTCCCATCGCCAGTGCCTGTCGTGCCGACAGGGCGGCGGGACCGCCGCGCAGCCGTGCGAAGAGGAGCGCCTGCCGCATCTCGGACAGCAGCTGCCCCGATTCGTTGGACGCGGCGCCGTCTACGCCCAGGCCGACCGGCGCGCCACCGGCGAGCAGATCGGCCACAGGCGCGATGCCCGCTCCGAGGCGGCCGTTTGAGCTCGGGCAGTGTGCGACCCCGGTGCCCGTCGCGGCGAACCGCGTTACCGCCTCGGGTGCGAGGTGCACGCAGTGCGCCAGCCAGACGTCATCAGCCAGCCAGCCCAGCCGGTCCAGGTACTCGGCGGGGGTGCAGCCGAAGCGCTCCTGGCAGAAGCTCTTCTCCTCCACAGTCTCGGCCAGATGCGTGTGCAGCCGGACGCCGCGGGTCCGGGCCAGCTCCGCCGATTCGCGCATCAGCTGCTCGCTGACGGAAAAGGGCGAGCACGGGGCCACCCCGATCCGGAGCATCGCGCTCGAGGAAGCGTCGTGATAACGATCGATGGCGGCCGCTGTGGCAGCGAGGATCGAGTCCAGATCCTCGACGGCTTCGTCCGGCGGCAGCCCGCCACGAGAGCGGCCGAGGTCCATCGAGCCACGGCAGGCGTGGAAGCGCAGTCCGATCTGTCGGGCGGCCTCGATCTCGGCCTCGAGCAGGTCGCCGCCAGCGCGCGGAAAGACGTAGTGGTGATCCACGGTGGTTGTGCAGCCTGAAAGCGCCAGCCCCGCCAGAGCCGCCCGGGCCGCGGCGTGCTCGAGCTCGGCATCCAGCCTCACCCAGATCGGGTAGAGCTCGACCAGCCACTCGAACAGCGTCGACTGTTGGGCAAGCCCGCGGGTGATCCACTGATAGAAGTGGTGGTGGCAGTTGACCAGTCCCGGAGTGGCCAGGCAGCCGTGGCCGTCGATCCGGGTGGCCGTGGAGGGGTGAGCCGCGGCACCCGCGGCGACCGAGGTGATGCGGTCGCCGTCGATCACAAGGTGTCCGTGCGCGTGCTCCGTGCCTGCGCCGTCCACCGTCGCAATGGCGCAGCCGTCGATCACCAGCGTCATGGCCGGCCCATCCTGGCGCCGGCGAGCCGGACTGCGTCCAGAATCTTTGTGTAACCGGTGCAGCGGCATAGATTGCCGGCCAGGGCCTCGCGTATCTCGGGCTCGATCGGATCCGGGTTCGTCTGGAGCAGGTCGTACGCCGCCATGATCAGGCCCGGGGTGCAGAAGCCGCACTGTACTGCCCCCGCCTCGACGAAAGCCTCCTGAACTGGATGCAGCGCGGCGTGCTGCGCGAGGCCCTCGATGGTCACGAGATCCCGGCCGTCCACCTGCATGGCCAGCACCAGGCAGGCGCAGACCAGGGTTCCGTCCAGGAGCACCGAGCAGGATCCGCACTCGCCCTGCTCGCAGGCGTTCTTGGAGCCTAACAGGCCCATCCGATCCCTCAGGACATAGAGCAGCGACTCGCCTTCCCACAGCACGTCCACCTGGCGCTCGTGGCCGTTGACCCGGCAAGCGAGCCTCACGGCTGCCGGCCTCGGTATTCGGCCCACGCCCAGGAAAGGGTGCGCCGTGCCATCACACTCAGTGCGTGGCGGCGGTAGCCGGCCCTGCCCCGGACATCGTCAATGGGCCGCGCGGCTTTTGCCACCAGGACGCCGAATCGGTCTGCCGCGCCGGCCGGGAGCTCCGCCCGGCTGGTCCACCGGTCATCGTCAGCCAGGACGCGTTCGATGAAGCCCTGGGCTTCTTCGGCCACCAGCGGCGTCGGGCCGGCCGAACCGATGCCAGTCCCGACCCGCCGGCGGACCGGGTCCAGCTCGAGCGCGAAGGAGGCGACCGCGATAACCATCGCATTGCGGGTGCCGACCTTGGCGAACTGCTGCGGACCGCTGGCCGGCGGGGCCCAGAAGGCGGCGATCAGTTCGTCGGACCTCAACACGCTCCGTTTGGGCCCGATGCAGAACGCGCGCATGGGGACGCGCCTCGAGCCGCCGATCGACGCAACCTCGACCTCGGCCTCGGCGGCCAGCAGTGGGGGCAGAGCGTCACCGGCAGGGGAAGCCGTGCCCAGGTTGCCGCCCACCGTGCCGCGGTTGCGTATCTGCGGCGAGCCGACCGTACGCGATGCGATGGCAAGGCCGGGCAGGCGATCGCCGAGCTCGCTGATGATCCGGGTGTACGTCACACCGGCCCCGACCCGCAGCCAGCCGTCCACCTGGGCCCACTCGGAGAGGTCGGGAACCCTCGTCAGGTCGAGCAACGCCTCCGGACGGCGCCGATCGAAGTTGAGCTCGACCATGACGTCGGTGCCACCCAGGATGGGGAGGGCCTCTGGACGATCCGCCTTCATGGCCAGGGCCTCGTGCCACGTGGTGGGCTGCAGGAAGTCCACGTCAGCCCACGGCGGCAGCGCGCCGCACCGTGGCCTCGATCAGCCCGTAGGGCCGGTCCGTGGCGTGGAAGACCTCGTTGTCGTTCGTCAGGCCAAACGGGGCCAGGTCGACGGCAAAGTGGTGCTTGTTCGGCATCTCCAGGCGTACCTCGGCGATCTCAGGTCGCGCCTTCAGCACCGCGGTGGCCATCTCGTAGAGGGTCTGCTGCAGCGACAGGCTGCGCTGCTGCAGCGAGAACGCTTCCAGCAGGGCCTGCCGGGCCTCAGCGAAGCTCTCGGCCCACTGTACGTTCAGCCCGGAGAAGCGCCATCGGGCATTTATGGCCGTCGCCAGGATGCGGTCACCGGTTTCTTCCAGCGTGGTGTAGCGATCTCTGGCGAAGCCTCTGAACTCGGAGCCCGCCGACCTGAGCATTACCAGGTCAGCCAGGCCCGAGACTGCTGTGGCGCCCTCGCCGTCGCACGTCACGGTGGTGAGCCTTCGCTCGGCCGAGGTGCGCACGAAAGAGTGCGGGTGGGGAGCGCCGCGGACATGGACGTGCGCCCATGGGTGCTCCTCGACCTCGACTCGGGCCTCGCGGACTGGGTCGCAGGTCCGGACGAAGTGCCAGGCCAGGCGGAGTGCGAACTCCTCGATCTCCCCAACCGGCGCTTCCTTGGCGAAGGCGAACACGGTGTTCTTTTGAGTGTCCGTGGGGAGGACGTTGGTGTTGTCGCCACGGACGTGGGCAGCTTCGAAGTCACCGGCAAGCGTGATGCTGACGCTGAGATCCCGGATCTCGTGGCGGTCATCGAGGCGCGCCACCCGAAGCAGCCGCGTCTCAGCCTTGCCGTAGCGGTTGTCGCCCAGGACGATGTTCATCGCTCAGCTGCCTCGGTAGGTCGTGTAGCCGAACGGGCCGAGGAGAATCGGCACGTGGTACCGCTGGGCGGCGTCTTTGACCTGGAAGGTGACGCTGATCTCGGGGTAGAAGGACTCTTTGAAGCGCCCGGCGGTGGCGAAGGTGAGGCGATAAGTTCCCGCGGTTGCCTCGGGTGCCTCCGGCCAGTCCCGGACTCGCCCATCGTCGTCGGTCGCCGCCTGGGCGAGCAGCTGCCAGGAGGCGCCGTCGTCGGCTCGACACTCGAGCCGGACATCAATTCGCGCAGCCGGCTCGCCCCTGGACAGGTCGAGCACGTGGGTCGTTATGGTGTTCATCGGACGAGGCGCTCGAGCCGTGACCGCGTGATCCTGGCCTGCTCGCCTGCGGCGATCCGGAGCTCGGTCTTTGCGTCGTTGTTCAGGCGCTCGCGCAGGGAAGCCAGCATCTCGTCCGCGCTGCGCCCGGAGGCGCAGATCAGAAAGACGCGGCCGAATTGCTCCTCGTAAGCACGATTCGCTTCGGCGAGGACGGCGAGCGTGTCCGCCGACGCAGCCGCCACCCTGGCCTGCTCACGACGTGCGCGCGGGTCGGCCGCCTCCAGCTGGCCGATGCGCGGATGGGCGGCGAACGCCTCTAGCCAATCCGATTCGTCCAGGGACCACCAGGCCTGCTCGGCGGCGTCATACAGCGCTGCGCTAGTGGCGTAGGGCCGTCCAGAGGCGATGGCGACTGCCCAGCGCCGGGAGGCGCAGCAGGCTCTCAGCTCGGCCTCGGCTTCTGCCCGGGTGAGCTGGTTCAGCCGTTTGAGACCGCCGTGGTCGGTCATCGGGCTTCGAAGGTGATGTCCTGGGCGCCCTCCCAGAGGACTCGCTTGCCCAGCTCGGCCAGGTGCTCCTGTCCGTCCTGAACGGTTGCAAAGTGGTTGCCCGCGAGCTGGCCAACTTTGCTGGCGAAGACGGTGGCACCATAGGGGAGGAGGATCTCCGTCTCACTCATACCGCCTGGGTAGAGAAGGAGGTGGCCGGGGGCCGGGTGACTGGTGTGGTTCTCATAGCCGAGGTCGAGTTCATGGTCACCGAACGGAACCCAGCATGCCTCGCCGCTCCACCGGCCGTGAATCAGCTTGGCCCGAAGGGGGAGCATGGCGAGAAACGTGGCGCACGTCTGGGGGGCCGCCGCAGTCTCGAGGCAGGCGATGAGATGGTAGCCGGCCACGTGGATGTGGATCGTGCGAGCCATGACAGCGCCTGCGGCCGAGTGTAGCATCGCAATGGATAGTGGACAATCCACTTGCGCTGAAGACTCCCGAAATGCTGCCGGAACCACTGCAACCCCCGCCCGCCCTTGGGGGGCGGGCCCAAAAATACGGCCGCCGAAAGCGGCTGTCAACGGTGGTCGTTAAGTTAAGCGCGACTTGCCGGCGATCGGCCCTTTCCGGCGTCAAGAAATGGTCCCTGTGCCGGGAATCGGCCCTCATTGATCATCGCAGCAGCGGCTGGACGCGATGACAGTGCCCGAGGGCCATCTGGTGGCCATCGAGCGAATGGACGTCTTCCGCGAGGTTCTGTTCAGGATCGACCAGCACATCGAAAGCAATCACCTGAAGCCGGGCGACCGGCTGCCCAGCGACCGCGAGCTGGCCTCCGCGCTCCAGGTGAGCCGCCCACTTGTCCGCCAGGCGATCAAGGTCCTGGAAAGCCTGGGGCGAGTCACCGCCCAGCAGGGTTCCGGCACCTACGTTCAGGCGGCCAGCCATCGCGTGGCCGTGAGGGAGCTCATGCGCGGGCTGGCCTTTGACAGAGAGCTGATGCGGCAGGTCTTGCCTGTCCGAATCGCCATCGAGCTCGAGGTGCTGCGGGCTGCGTTCGAGCGGCGTACTCCGGCCAACCTTGGCCTGCTCCGCAGTGCGCTCGACCAGCGCGAGCGCCAACTCGCCGACGACGTCCAGGAGGCAAGCCTCGACCTGACGTTCGAAGCCACGCTGGGCCGTGTGTGTGGCAACGAGGTGCTGCGCCGGCTGCAGGCCCTGGTCCACGACGTCTGGCTGGAGGCTCAGATCGCGGAGGGTTTGGCTCCGGGAGGGCTCTCCAGACTGCATCGCGAGCATCGACAGGTTTTCGAAGCCTTCGCAGCCGGCGAGCTCCATGAGGCGATCAGCCGATTTCGTGACCACCTGAGCAATCTATCGGGGCCCGACGGCCGCCCCGACGAGGCGGATGGCTGAGGCCGACCTGATCGTCCGCAACGGAACCATCGTGCTGGCGGAAGAGCCGGCGAGCGCGAACGATGTCGCCGTCGCCGACGGCCGAATTACCGCGATCGGTCCCAACCTTCGGACGAGCGCAGCCGCAGAGATCGACGCGAGCGGACTTCACGTGTTTCCCGGGGGCGTCGATCCCCACGTCCACTTCAACGAGCCCGGACGCGCCGACTGGGAGGGCATCGCGACCGGCTCTCGGTCACTGGCGCGCGGCGGTTTCACAACGTACGTCGACATGCCGCTCAACAGCTCGCCCGTAACCGTGGACGAGGAGGCCTTCGACCTCAAGCTACGGGCAGCCAGCACCTCCTCGCTGGTCGATTTCGGACTCTGGGGCGGTCTGGTGCCGGGCAAGCTTCGCCATATCGAGGGGCTGGTCCGCAGAGGGGTGCTGGGCTTCAAGGCGTTCATGTGCGACAGCGGTATCGCCGAGTTTCCAGCAGCCGACGACATGACCCTTTGCGAGGGGATGCGGCGCTGCGCGGAGGTGGGGTCGCCAGTTCTGGTTCATGCCGAAAACGCGGCGCTCGTGGGAGAACTGGGAAGGCGGGCGGTTGCCGCCGGCCGCGTCGGGCCTCGAGACTTCGCGGCCTCCAGGCCGATCGTGGCTGAGGTGGAAGCGATCTCGCGCGCTCTGTTCTTTGCCGGCGAGACCGGCTGCGCGGTGCACATAGTCCACGTGAGCACCGCCCGGGGGGTCGAGCTGATAGAACGGGCTCGAGCAAACGGGCTCGACGCGAGCTGGGAGACCTGCCCTCACTACCTGCTGCTCTGCGAGGCCGACCTCGACGAGCTGGGTACGATGGCCAAGTGCGCGCCCCCGCTGCGCTCGGCGTTAGATCGGGACGCGCTCTGGGAGGCGATCGGCCCCGGCCGCCTGGGGATCGTCGCATCAGACCACTCGCCGTGCCCGCCGGAGCTGAAACGCGGCGGCGACTTCTTCAAAGTTTGGGGAGGAATCTCGGGCTGCCAGACGACCATGCAGCTGCTGCTGGCGCACGGTCACGCGCGGCGAGGCCTGGGGTTGCAGGCCGTAGCCCGTCTCACGGCGGCCAATGCGGCGCTTCGCTTTCGCCTCAGCGGCAAGGGCGCGGTTGAGGTAGGCAAGGACGCCGACCTCGTACTGATGGACCTCTCAGACGAGTGGGCCCTGAGCGCCGGCGAGCTCGGCTATCGCCATCGGCAGAGCCCCTTCGTCGGGTGGGCGCTGCGCGGCCGCGTGCTGCGAACGCTCCTGCGGGGAAGGACGGTGGTCGCCGACGGCCGGGTTGTCTCGCCGCCAGCCGGAAGGCTCGTCACGAGAGCCACTTGAACTCATAGGCATCGAGCGTCTCACCACCCGCTCGCAGCGGCTGGTCCGACAGGTTGTGCAGGCAAAGGACCGAGTGCTCCCCATCGGTCGACGTGCGTTTCAACGCGAACACGCGGGGGTCAAGATCGAGGATCTCACAGCCGGCAGAGGGATGGAACGCACTGCTCGCCTGGCGCAATCCAAGCAGGGTCTTCATGCCCCGCAGCACTCGGGCTCGCATCGAGAAAGGATCGGCGAGCTCGCGGTCCAGGTCGTCGCGAAGGAACCTCTGGCGGTTGATCCGGCGTGGGACACCGCTCGAGCGCGCCCCGGCCTGATCGCCGCGTGACCCGAAGAGCGAATGAAAGTAGATGCCCGGGACGCCCGGCATTGCCAGCATCAGGGCATGGGCAACGAGGAATCGAGCGATCTGTGTCTCAGCAGGCTCATCGGAGGCAGGATCGGACAGCGCGTCGAAGTAGTTGATGTTGAGCTCATAAGGGCTCCTGGAGCCGTGGGGGTTGTTCTTGTAGGAAACGAGGCCGCCGTGTGCCTGCGTGCGCTCCACCAGGGACTCGATCTGAGCCTCGCTCAGAATGCCCCGCGCAGGGTTCACCCCGATTCCGTCGTGGGAGGCGAGAAAGTTGAGGAACGTCACCGCTTGCGATGGCAGCGCCAGCGACGCTGCCCAGCGGCTGAGAGCCTCGGCGCTGCCCGCCGACAGCGCGTGCAGGACGAGTGGCGGAAGCGCGAAGTTGTAAACGAGCTGCGCTTCGTTCAAGCCATCCCCGAAGTAGGACACGTTGTCGCGGTGGGGGACGTTGGTCTCTGTGATCAGCATCACTTGCGGCGCCACCTCGTCGAGCAGCGAGCGCCAGAGCTGGACGATGCGGTGTGTTTGTGGGAGGTGAATGCAGGGCGTGTCGATCTCCTTCCAGAGGTAGGCGATTGCATCCAGCCGTATGAATCGAGCACCCCGCGCGACGTAGAAAAGCAGGACATCGATCAGCGAAAGCAGCACCTTGGGCTCGTGGAGGTTCAAATCCACCTGGTCAGCGCTGAACGTTGTCCAGACCTTCCTCTCTCCTGCGGCAGTTGTGAAGGGCGTGAGCAAGGGAAGCGCGCGTGGCCGCACGACCTTGCTGAGATCCGGGGCGTCATCGACCGTGATGAACCAGCTCCGGTACCGTGGATCGTCGCGGAGGAAGCCCCGAAACCATTCGCTTTCAGCTGAGACATGATTGAAGACAGCGTCGAACATGAGCTGAAACCGCTCCCCGATGCGGCTGACGTCGTGCCACCCACCCAGACCGGAGTCGACCGCGTAGTAGTCGACGACTGAGAAGCCGTCGTCCGAGGAATATGGATAAAAGGGCAGCAGGTGAACAGCGCTCACCACGCCCGACACGTGCTCGGCCAGGAAGGCGCTGAGTGTCCGGAGGTGCGGCGCACCTACCTCGCGTACCTGATCTCCGTACGTGATCAGAATCGAGTCGCGCTGCGTCAGATGGAGAGTCGAGTTCCGGTCGGGGGGTCGGGAGGACACCTGCAAGTGGTGCGCCATCAGCTGCCGGACACGCGGCTCAATCTTGGCGGCCGTCGCGGCGCCGTAGAGAAACTCGAGGTGGTCTGCGATCGTTTGGGTCATCCTGTTCGTCAGTCAGCGCCGTCCGATAGAGGCGGCGCCAGCCCCTCACTCCAGCACATATATATAGCGACGCCCTGATAGTGTGGACCGCACCAGCGCGCCTCCTGGCGGGCGGCTATCATGCTTGTGGACACCGCAACCGACCAGCAACGCCCTGATCACGACCCTGCAAGGAGACCCAGATGACTACCAGCACCAAGTCGCCCAAGCGTGCGAATTCGACGACCGCAGCCCGCGGGCGGCCGAAGAGCCGAGCCACGGATTCCCGGCCCGGCGCTGTGCCCAGCCCGGAGATGGTCAACCTCTTCGAGGAAGCCCCAGCTCCGACCGGGCTGCTCGCCAAGGCCTGGGTCCGGAATGTCGCCTACGACAAAAAGGTCTGGCTGGATGTCGACCTGCTCGGTCAGGCCGGCGAGCCGCTCCACTCCGATATCTTGCCCCTGCGGTACCTGGAGCCGGCCGGGGGAAGCGGAGATTTCTTCCTTGCAGACGTCCCCTTTCCGGCGCCGGCCCGCACGGCCCGGAGGGCGTCCGCCCACGAACTGCGATACCGGCTGTACTACGAGGTCGAGGGCCAGACCTTCACGGACGGCCTCTGCCACCACAACCGGCTGTAGCGCCCAGGACCCGTTCTTCTCGAGAAGTCCAGAACGTAGCTCAGCTGGATCTTCTGCAAGCGGGTGGAAGCCGTCGGCAGGGGCCAATGGCCACGCCGACCGGGACCCCCTGCCGACGTCCGCCCCACGTCAGTCCTGGCCTGACCCTCCTATCAGAACGGTGCAGGATGCCGGGCGCGTCACTGCGGCAGCGAGGTCGAGGAGGCATCGGGGATCGGGTCGATGCGCCTTCACGGTCTTCCCCACATGTCCACGCGTGCCTCTGACTCGGGCTGGGTTGCCGCCGGAGCGGGTATGCTCGATGGCCGGCGGGCGGTGGCTTAGCCCGGAAAAGCGCCTGGTTTGGGACCAGGAGATCGGCGGTTCGAATCCGCCCCGCCCGACCAACCCACTTCGCGCCAGCGGTTTTGAACTCGTATGAGCCGCCACGCAACCGTCCTGGAGGCGAAGGGGGAGGGCGTGGAGCCCCCTGGAAACTGCGCGAGAGTTAAGAAGAGGCTTGCACACTGGCCTACTGATCTGGAGGTGGCGCGCGCAGTTTCCTTGTCAATTAGCGGAGGGATCTGAAGCCCGCGCGGACCTCTTCTGAAAAGAGTTGCGGCTGCTCCCAAGCGACGAAGTGACCGCCTCGGTCGAGCTTGTTGTAGTGGATGAGATTGTGAGGATACGCGCGCTCTGCCCAGCTCCGCGGGGCTTGATAGAGCTCGTCGGGAAAGACGCTCATGGCAAACGGAATCGATATGTTCTTGGCGTCGAAGAAGTCTGCGTTGTTCTGGGGGCTAGTTGGCCAGCTAGACGTATGTAAGGCCAGCGCTGTCCCCAATGGACGAAGGACCTGGGCCTGCCTAAGACAAGAACTTTGCCGTGTACACGCCTCGGTGCGGGCAGTAATCGATAGCTCCCGTTGTCGGTACCATGGCGCGCTTGGAACATGCGTACGCTCTCGACACGCCGGAGCCAGCCTCCTATGACAAAAGGTTCGCACTGATAGCGAAGTTTCTGAGCCCAACCGCCTTATCTACATCTCGGCAGAACTGTGCCAGGTCGCCCCGATTCAAGCTGTGCCAGCAGATTGTCTCGCTGAGCGCGACAGCTCGGTGTGCAAGCGGACGCAGTCTCGTCGCCGAGCAGTTTTCAACCTCTCGCCTGAGATCGCGAATGGCCGAGGCGAGTGACTCATCATCGACGGGCTGCAGGTTGCCGAGCCACGACGTGAGCTCGCCAACTACATATTGCTGGGTCACCGATAGCAGGGCGCAGACACACTGCTGACTTCAAGGGCCTGCCTTCCCATTATCGACTGACAGCCAGGCGGACCGCTCTGGGCGAGTTGCGGATCGACACTGAACAGCCCCTCGGAACCGAACGGAACGGGAGCGGCCCGCCTCAAGCGCCTGGCGGTAGCAGCGGTTCACGCTGCCGAGCACCTGCCTCCGATGTCAGACCGGCCTCGGGAGCGCCAGCACGACCGGGTCGGCGCTTTGCTCCGCGTCGCCCCCCGCTTGCGTCTTGTCCACAAGTCGAGCGTCCCGCTCGGCACGAACTGCTGCCAGGGCCAAACGGCACCCAGCCGCAGGAGCGTCCGGACCTGTCGGATTGCGTCACCCGCCCGTAGCGTCAGAGTCGACAGGTAGTGCAGGAGGTATGAGAATGACTGTGGAGACTGGTGACTTGCCGGCGGATCGTCGTGGGCTTAGATGCATCGCCGGCCTCGGAGGCAGCGGTTCGGTGGGCCATCGCCTATGCCGGGGCGGTCGGCGCTGAGGTGGTGGCGGTTCACGCACTCGAGGCCCCGGTCTACTTTTCCCATCCCTACAACGAGACTTGGCCTGTTGTGGTCGACTCGCTCCTTCGAGACGGCGTCAGGAGGCGCTTCGAGGAGGACTGGTGCGCGCCGCTGGCCGCGGCCGGCGTTCTCTACCGCAGCGTCATGGCCGATGGCCGGGCGGCCGACATCCGGCTCGACGTCGCCGATCGCGAGGCCGCGGAGCTCATCGTAACCGGTCGCCGGGGACTCAATCCACCGGGCGAGCTGGTGCTGGGCAGCGTCAGCCACCACCTGGTCCACGGCTCGAGGCGACCCGTGGTCCTCGGGCCGGGCGAAGAACAAACGGCCGCGTAGGGTGTGTGATTGACCTCCCGAGCCTGGCAACCTGAGGCCGGGCCTCGACTAAGATCGCGCCAGGGGAGCATGGCACGCCCGATTTACACCGAGACCCCCGAGCAGCTTCTCGAGGCGATGCCCGACGCCATCGTGATGGTTGGCGGGGATGGCCGTGTGGTGCGGGTCAACCGGCTGGCGGAGTCCCTTTCCGGCTACTCGCGCGAGGAGCTGATCGGCCTGGCCGTCGAAGATCTTGTGCCCAAGGCGCTCCGTTCAGCCCACCTGGCCCACCGTGCCACCTACCAGCGCCACCCCTCCGTGCGGTCCATGGGCACCCACCTGGACATCCGTTTTCGGCGTAAGGACGGCAGCGTCTTCCCGGCCGACATCGCGCTCAGCCCGGTGAGGACGGCGCAAGGGGTGCTGATCGTGGCCTCAGTGCGGGATATCACCGAGCGGAAGCGCGCGGAGGAGGAGTTGCTCCACGCACAGGAGCAGTTCCGCCTTGTGGTGGAGGGTGTCCACGACTACGCCATTTTCATGCTGGACCCGGCGGGCCGCATCAGCACGTGGAGCCCCGGCTCGGCGCGCCTCAAGGGCTACGAGGCGGACGAGATCATCGGTCGCCACTTCTCGGTCTTTTACCCGGAGGCGGACGTGAACGCCGGGAAGCCGGCGCGCGAGCTCGCGACCGCAGCCGAGACCGGGCGCTACGAGGAAGAGGGCTGGCGGATACGCAAGGACGACTCGCGCTTCTGGGCCAGCGTCATCATTACCGCCATCCGCGATCATGCCGGCAAGCTGCTGGGGTTCGCCGAGATCACGAGGGATATCACCGAGCGCAAGCGCCAGGACGAGCGGCTCAAGGCGGTCCTCGAGGTCGCCCAGGCGACACTCGAAGGGCGCAGCGAGAATGAGCTGCTCCGACTCATCGCGCAGAGAGCCCGCACGCTCGCCCAGTCCGCCCTGAGCACGATCATGCTCGTCGATCCTGACGAGCAGATCGTGACCATCGCTGCCGGCGACGGCCCACGAGCGGCCGCGATCATTGGAAGGCAGTTCCCGCTCGCCGGTTCCATCACTGAGCGGGTGCTGGCTTCGGGCCGTTCGGCCGTGCTGGACACAAGGCCGGCCGCGTCAGGCGAGCGCGCGGCCGTGCTGGACGCCGGTGGCGCCGGGCCCTCTGTGACGCTGCGGCTGGCATCGGGCGAGCGGGTGATTGGGGGCCTCGGGGTAACGAACGAGCCTGGCGACCGGGTGTTCACGGACGGCGACCGCGAGCTGTTGGAGCTCTTCGCGGCTCAGGCGGCGGTGGCCATCGACTACACGCGTGCCCGGGACGACTTGCAGCGTCTGGCAGTGTTCGAAGACCGGGAGCGCATCGGCCGTGAGCTGCACGACGGAGCCATCCAGGCGCTCTTTGCCGTGGGCATGGGCCTGCAGGGCATGGCCATCATCACGAGCGACGCAGCCTTACGCGAGCGGCTCGAGAAGGCCGTCGACCAGGTCGACGATGTGATCCGCGACCTCCGCAACTACATCTTCGGCCTTCGGCCCGGGCTGGCCGCCGACCGCACTCTCAACCGAGCGCTTCGCGACCTCGCAGAGCAACTGGAGCGGCAGCACGGGGTGGTGTGTGCCGTCGACGTGGACGAGACGTCGGCTGCTGTGCTGGCCGGCCGGGCCGCAGATGTCGTGCAGGTGGCTCGGGAGGCGCTGTCCAACGTCGGGCGCCACGCTCACGCAGCGACGTGCCGGCTCTCGCTGCGACCAGAGCCGGGCTTCGCGGTGCTGGTGGTCGAGGACGACGGCCGGGGCTTTGTGCCGGGCGAGCGCAGCAGTGGGTGGGGGCTTCGCAATTTGAGCGAGCGCGCGGCCGCAATGGGCGGGTCGCTAGAGGTCGCCTCCGTGCCCGGCGGGGGGACGACAGTCCGCCTCCGCATCCCGACGTAAGGGTCGCGAAGGTTGGGGCCGTTGGACCTACGGCGTGGAGGCGTAAACGAAAGACTCCGGCGGCGATCGCCGGAGCCTCTTCCTCTTGGGAATGCGATCAGGCGGGGATCATCCGCGGTTCCGTGACCCTCGCTGGGCGGGGCGCCACCAGCAGCTCATACACCAGGGTGCAGAACACCCCGATCGTAGCGATCGTCAGGCCGATTGCCGCGTAGAAGGCGTACAGACCGACCTGCGACCAGCCCCACGCGTACAGCAGCAAGCCGCGCAGGGTCTCGCCCCTGAACAGGGTGTTCGCCTGGGCCGAAAGCGTCGCGTTCTTCGGATCCGCCAGCGAGGCCGCACTCACCTGCGAGTAGGTCTGGCCGTTGGCGACTTTGGTCAGGTGAATTCCGATGAAGTCGTTGGCATAGACGCGTGCTTTGTCGCCGGTATCGACTTGCTGGCCGGCGTAGTTGCGGATCTCCGCCGGGAACTCGGCCGGGTCGAGCGCGCCGCCGGCCTTGATCTCAGTCGGGGGCGGGAAAAAGATCTTCTGGGCCACCAGCTGGTCACGCACCATCCCGTTCACGAAGCTGCTGCCCCAGAACAGGAAGCCCGTGCATAAACCCAGCACCAGCACAAGGACCACCTGCAGGGTCACGATCCTCCACCGAAGTTCCTTGGTCACGATTTCGTCCTCCTACCCGAGTTCTGGTTGTTCGTAGTCGAGCGGGCACGAGCCCCAGCTCATGGCTCCAGTCAAGCGGGAGCCCTGGGTCTTCGCGACCGCCGACCGGCCCTCCAGCAGAGGGACCTGGTCCCCCTCCGTCCCGGGACCCAGGAATTGCTGTGCTGCGCACTGGCAGCCTGAGGAACCAGGGGTTGCCCGACTCTCCAGCGTGTCCAGGTCGTCGTCGACATCGCCGAGCCCTTCGGTGGGCGCCTCGGCTCAGGTCTGTTCGGCGCGATGGAGGGCGCAATGATCAGCTAAACCCCTCGGTCCACACCGCGCCGGCTTAGCCCCCTTGGTCCTGGTCTCAACTCAGACACGCCTGGGCACGGCGCCCGTCAGCGTCAAGACGAACTTCATGGCCTTGTGCCCGCCGTCCGCGACAGGCTCGAACATCAGCGGACAGCCACCGGGGATCACGCTGATTCCCCGCTGCCGCCCGTAGGCGGTGGCCGCAGCGGAAACGCTCCCTCCGCCTACCGAACGGTGCATCCACACGTGCTTGATCCCTAGCTCTGCGCACTCGCGCATCGTGGCCTCCGCGGTCTCTGGCCTGGTACCGATTACGACCGCAGCGACCCCGCCCGGGATCGACCCTAGATCGGGATAGCACACGTCGCCTTCGACGCGGCCGGCATTGGGATTGACCGCGAATACGTCATAGCCCCGTTCCCGCAGACGCTGATACACCACGTTGCTGCCGTGGCCCTGCGGGCTCCTCGACACGCCGGTTACCGCGATCCGCTTGTTGGCCAGGAACTCCGAAGCCGCTTCTCTGATCGGTTGCATCCTCGCCACGGTTTGCATCGCCACGACCTCCTCGATGTGTTTGAGATTCACTGAACGCCTGGATCAGGCAGGGCGCGACGGCCTAAGAGCCCTCATCGGCCGGGACCCCCTGGCCGGTCCGTGTCATGTGACGTTGGCTCTCAGCCAGGCCGCGTGCAGCTGTGCCCAGGCGCAAGCCATTCCACGCTCGATCACGTCGACGACATGGACGGCAGGTGGGATCCGCCTGTGCCACCAGATTGAGCCGCCCCGCATACGAGAAGGCGACGAATGACACCGGGACGTGTGTGCATCGGCGCGTCGCGACTCTCGAACGCCAGGTTGCTCCAATCCACCAACGTCAAGCGGCGCAGTTCGGGCCTATTCAAGTCAGGCTTGGAGCGGAGTGATGTGACCTGGCAGTGCCGTTCGGCCCGCTATTCGCCGGCACAGCGGCCCTTTTCCACCTCCCAGATCGGTTGGACACTGAAGGTGCAAACGACAGGAGGTCAGGCAATGTCGGCGAGTCATCAGAAGAAGACCATCGTTGTCGGCGTGGATGGCTCCGACCAGGCGACCGCAGCGCTCGATTGGGCGATTCGACTCGCCGGGCCACTGAGCGCCGAGATCGTGGCCGTCTTTGCGGTCTCGCCGCCCAGCTACTTCGGATACGGCTACGAGACGGTTCCGCCATCGCTCGACCCGAAGTGGCGGGCACAGGTACACAGCGATATGGAGCAGATCTGGTGCCGCGCCCTTCGCGAGTCGGGTCTGCCGCACCGGATGGTCATCGAGGACGGCCGCCCCGCCCGGGTCATCGCGGACGTCGCGTACCGCGAGGACGCGGATCTGGTCGTTGTCGGTCGGCGAGGTAGGGGCGGCATAGTCGAGCTGCTGCTTGGCAGCGTCAGCCACGAGCTCACCCATCAGTGCGATCGACCCGTGATGGTGGTCTCTTGCAACAAGTTGGCGGCGAAAGGGCGGGCAGCCGCAGGACGGCCGCGGCCGCTCGGGGCCCGTCCTGTCCGGCGCCAAACGTCACATTCGCGCTCCGACGCCGAGCCCAGGCGGCGGCTCCTGCTTTAGTCACCTCGCTCAGTTTCCAGGTGAGCTGACCAGGAGCGCTGGTCTGCGACCATTAGCCACGATGCGTGTGATCGCCTTCCGATGGAGGCGCCAACCCAGGGAGGTGACGCTCAGATGAAATATGCGCTGGTGCTCGGCGGCGGCGGCATCACAGGGATTGCGTGGGAGACGGGTCTACTCAAGGGATTGCGCGACGCTGGCGTGGATCTCACTGGTGCTGACCTGATCGTGGGGACTTCCGCGGGCTCCGTGGTGGGAGCGCAGGTCGCGACAGGGGTACCCCTGGATGAGCTGTACGCACGCCAGCTGCAACCCGTCAACACCGCTGTGGAGCGCGCGCCCGACATCGGCCCTCTCACCGAATTCTTTTCCGCGGCCCGCTCACCTTCGGCTCAAGGATGGGCAAGACCCACCAGGGAGGTGCTGGCATGGCTCGGCGAGCAGGCTCGTGCAGCTGCCACAGGCCTCAGCGAAGGGAGCCGCCTCGAGGCGGTCATGGCGCGGCTTCATATCCATCATTGGCCCGAGAGGCGTCTGCTGGTCACGGCCGTCGACACCGAGGACGGTTCCTTCGTGGTCTGGGACCGAACATCCGGCGTCGCGCTGCCGCTGGCTGTTGCTTCAAGCTGTGCCGTCCCCTGGGTCTATCCGCCCGTGACGATCAACGGCCGCCGTTACATGGATGGCGGTGTCCGCTCGACGACGAATGCAGACGTCGCCGCCGGCTACGACCTGGTCCTGATCGTCGCGCCCATGGGAGCAGTCGTCTCCGCGGCGCTCCAAGAGGAGGTCGCGGAACTGCAAGACGCTGGGAGTGCGGTCGACGTCGTTCTGCCCGATGAGGCGGCCCTTGACGCGATCGGCCCCAATCCGCTCGACCCGGTCCGCCGGCCTGCGGCAGCCGCGGCCGGTCTGGCGCAAGCCAAGAGCACGGCTGAGACAATCTCGGCAGTCCGGAGGCGCCTGCTGTGAGCGACCGGTCTCAAGCGATCGACCGCTATATCGACGATCACTTGGAGGGCTGGATCGCCGAACTGACGGAGCTCTGCGCGATCCCAAGTGTCTCGGCTCGCCACGAGGGGATCGAGCAATGCGCCGGGCTCGTGGCTGAGCTGCTGCGCCGGCGCGGTCTTAACGTTCGGGTCGAGCCGAGCTCAGGGCATCCGGTGGTGCTGGCCCATGGGGACGGCGTCCGCTCCGACAGGACAATGCTGTTCTACAACCATTACGACGTTCAGCCGCCGGAGCCTCTGGAGCTCTGGGACAGCCCACCGTTTCGAGCAGAGGTCCGAGGCGGGCGGCTCTACGCTCGCGGCGCCAAGGACGACAAGGGAGAGCTGCTGGCCCGGCTGGCCGCGATCGACGCTCTGCTTGCCGTTGACGGTGGCCTGCCTTGCATGGTGACCTGGCTGGTCGAGGGGGAGGAAGAGGTCGGCAGCAACAGCCTCCCCGAGCTCGTTCACAGGTTCGCTGACGAGCTTCGTTGTGACGGCGCGATCTGGGAGGAGGGGGGAATCGATGCCGACGGCAGGCCACGCATCTCACTCGGCGCCCGCGGCCTGCTCTACGTCGAGCTGAGCGCTCGTGCGCTCTCACGTGACGGCCACTCTGGCAGCGCCAACCTGCTGCCGAACGCTGGGTGGCGACTGGTCTGGGCGCTAGCCACGCTAAAGGACCAGAGCGAGCGGGTGCTGATCCCCGGTTTCTATGATGCAGTGCGCCCGATCTCGTTGCGCCAGCAGGAGCTTCTGGAAAAGCTGCCCAGCCAGGAGCAGGAATACAAGCAGGCCTTCGGATTGGAGCGGCTGCTCCTTGACCGCAGCGGCGATGCCGTCAGCGCGGCGCCGTTCGACCCCACCTGCAACATCGCCGGTCTGACAAGTGGCTACCAGGGCCCTGGCTCCAAAACCATCGTGCCTGCTGTGGCCTCGGCCAAGGTGGACTTTCGCCTGGTGCCGGACCAGGACCCGCTCGACATTGCCGAGAAGCTGCGGTACCACCTAGACGCGGAGGGCTTCAGGGACGTGGATATCGAGATCCTGGGACCGGAGCGCCCGGGCACGGTCGATCCCGATGCACCACTGGTGCGGCTCTGTGCCGAGACGGCCGAGGAAGTCTACGAAAAGCCAGCCTTACTCCAGCCGTTGACCGGAGGAACAACGCCGAAGTACCTGTTCACAGAAAAGGGGGTGCCGGTGGTTGCCCCGGGTGTTGGCTTCGGGGCCAGTAACCTGACTCACAGCCCGAACGAGAACGTGCGCCTCGTCGACTTCAAGAGGGCCGCCAGCCACGTGGCGCGGCTGCTGGTCAGATTCGCAGATGCCTGACCCGACAAGCAAAGGGGGTGGCAGGCCCGAGGCGGCGCGCTAAGCCCGCCTCATAGCGAAGGCCGCGCAGGTGGGGACCCGGCTCAGGCCTTCCCGGGCGAGCCTGAGACCCCTGTTGCGCAGCAGAACCGTCGCCGCTCAGATGGCTTCAGTGCCCGGCTTCGACCTCGCCGAGATCTTCGCCTGCAGGTAGCGGGTCGAGGGTCGTCACAGGGTTCAGGGCCTCGCCAGTGGCAGATCGTCCGTAGTAGCCGATTGCTGCTCGACCAAGCAGGGTGACCGCAGCCCAGTCGAAGCCGGCGCCGGCCGCGACGCCGATTGCAAGTGGCACGATCCGGCCTACCGATGCCGCCGCTCGTATGGCCATGGCGCGGCCCAGGACTCTGACCATGACGTCGCTGCCCGCTCTCACCAGCCACCGGGCCGGCGTGTGCCTGAAGGCTGAAATGGTGATCCGCTCGCCCCCGGCCACGAGAACGTTGTCGCGCAGCTTGACGGCGCCGCCCGCCACACCGATCACGGCCAGGGCTTCCAGCAGACGGTCGTCTGAGCCGCTCAGCTCCTTGCCGTGAATCATGGCGATGCCGAGAACCAGCTCGGCCTCTTGCTCCATCGCGAAGAGGCCCTGACCGGTAACGGTACCCAGCGCAATCACCGTGCCGATGCCAGGTGCGATCGCGGCCACGCCGCTGGCCGCGCCGGTTGCGGCTACCCTTGCTCGGGTTCGACGAATCAGGAGTTTCGACAGGGCTGCTGGACTGAGGTCAGGGTTCTCATCTCGCAGTCGCTCGACGCGCTCCCGGATGGCCGGTTCGCGGTTGTGAATCACCGTGGCCAGAGCCCGCAGCGCAGGCCGGAGCTGTGGGGGCAGATCACCCAGGTCCATATCGCAAAGCCTATCCGGAGCGTGGCCCGGCGTCAGATGTCAAGGCCACGGTACGCTGACGGTTGAACTGTCCGCAGCGTCAGGGAGGTGAGAGACCATGACCGAGCTGGACTCCACGACCATCGAAACCTGCCCCTATTGTGGTCGCGAACGGGAGCAGTGGACTGAGAACGACGGCGACGGTGTGATCGGCGGCGGTCTGACCTACTGTTCGCAAGACTGCCTGGTCCGGGACCAGGCCCGGGGCTGAAACTGTCGGTGTGATCGACACCGACGCTCCGCTGAACGAAGAGGACCTCGACCCCGATCCCATCGTCGAATTCGATAGGTGGTTCCGCCTGGCGGAAGAGGTCGGGGAACCGCAGCCGAACGCCATGGCGCTGGCTACGGTGACGGCCGCTTGTCAGCCTGCCGTGCGGATGGTCCTGCTGTATCGTGTCGACGCCCGTGGATTCGTGTTCTTCACGAACTACGACAGTGACAAGGGAAGTGACCTGGCGGCCAATCCCCGGGCAGCCCTTGCCTTCTACTGGCCGCGACTGCACCGGCAGGTCCGGGCGTTCGGCTCGGTCACACGGACAAGCCGCGAAGAGTCACAGGACTACTGGGGAATGCGGCCGTACGGCAACCGGATTGCAGCGTCAGCTTCGGCTCAAAGCCGTCTGCTGGCCAGCCGCGCTGTGCTGGAAGCCGAGGTGGCTCGACTGGAGCAGCTGTATCCGGACGGCCCGCCACTCCCAGGCTTCTGGGGTGGTTACCGGGTTGCGCCGGAAGCCATCGAGTTCTGGCAGGGCAGAACCAACCGGTTGCACGATCGTCTCCGATACGTGTGCGACGTAGCCGGTTGGCGGGTGGAGCGCCTGGGGCCGTGAGCTTCAGCGGCCGCTCGAGTGGAGCCAGCCCGACTGGGCTGGCTCCACTACCCGGGCGGGGCGGGCCGGTCTCGGGTCAGCTGCAGCCCGTGGTCGCGCCGCAATTCATGCACTTGTAGCAGGCGCCGTTGCGGACTGTGATGGCACCACACTCTGAGCAGGCCGGAGAGTCGGCGTTGACCACGAAGGTCAGCTTCTGAGTAGGGCTGGCCTGACCGTTGCGGGCCGGCTTCTGCGCAGGCTTTGCGTGGACCGCCGGTGTGGGGGCCTGCTCCGATGGAGGCGTGAGGTCGCGGCGCAAGATGCCGACGGCTTCCTGATCCTCAGGGTCCAGAAACCGGCTGGCCAGCCAGCGGAAGATGTAGTCGATGATCGACTTGGCGATTGGGATCTCCGGGTTCTTCGTGAACCCGCTTGGCTCGAATCGCACGTGGCTGAACTTGTTGACCATCGAGCGCAGCGGAACCCCGTACTGGAGTGCCATTGAGGTCTGGAGTGCGAAGGCGTCCATCAGCCCCGAGATCGTCGAGCCCTCCTTGGCCATGGTCAGGAAGATCTCGCCAGGTGTGCCGTCGTCGTACAGCCCCACGGTCACGTAGCCCTCATGGCCCTGGACATCGAACTTATGGGTGAGCGAGCGACGCTCGTCAGGAAGCCGCCGCCGGACTGGCCGTGCCTCGGTGGCCGACTCCGGCGCGGTGCCGGGCCTGGTTCGCCCATCGTCCCGCGACGTGGATAGAGGCTGAGAGCGCTTGCAGCCGTCCCGATAGATTGCGATGCACTTGAGCCCGAGCTTCCAGGACTCCATGTAAGTGGTGGCGATGTCCTCGACGGTGGCCTCGTGCGGCATGTTGACGGTCTTGGACTGAGAGCCCGAGACGAATGGCTGCACCGCAGCCATCATGCGGACGTGGCCCATCGGCGCGATGGACCGGACTCCGCTGACCGGCTTGAAAGCGCAGTCGAAGACCTTGAGGTGCTCGTCCTGCAGGTGAGGCGCACCCTCAATGGTGTCGCGCTCGTCGATGTACTCGACGATGTCCGTGACCTGGCGCTCGGAGTAGCCGAGCTTGCGGAGCGCCTGGGGAACTGTGTTGTTCACGATCTTGAAGAGGCCGCCGCCGACCAGCTTCTTGTACTTGACCAACGCCAGGTCGGGCTCGATACCGGTGGTGTCGCAATCGAGGACGAGTCCTGTTGTGCCGGTCGGGGCGATGACGGTGGCTTGAGCATTCCGGTAGCCGAACTGCTCGCCGAGGCGCACAGCCTCGTCCCAGCTGGCACGAGCAGCTCGCACGATCTCTTGCGACTCGCCGTCGAGGCTCAGGCCCCAGGCGGCATCCCTGTGCTTTTTCATGACGCCCAGCATCGGCTGCCGGTTCTTCTCGAACTCCGCAAATGGACCCTTGACCTCTGCCATGCGGGCAGAATGGGCGTATGCGCGGCCTGTCATGATCGCCGTGATGGCTGACGCGTAACGCCTGCCTTCGTCGGAGTCGTAGGCATGGCCCATCGACATGATCAGCGCGCCCAGGTTGGCATAGCCGAGGCCGAGGGGTCGCAGGAGCTCGGAGTTGCGGGCGATGGCGGGCGTCGGGTAGGAGGCGCGCGAGACGAGGATCTCCTGCGCCGTGAAGCAGACGTCGACGGCCGTCTCGAAGCGCTCGACGTTGAATCGCCCGTCCTCGTCCTGGAACTTCATCAGGTTGAGCTGGAGCAAATTGCAGGCGGTGTCGTCGACGAACACAAATTCCGAGCACGGGTTGGTTGCGTTGATCCGGCCGGTTCTGGGGACGCAGTTCCAGTCCTGAATGGTGGTGTCGAACTGGACCCCCGGGTCTCCGCAGACCCAGGCTGCCTCTGCGATAGCCCGCCAGACGTCGCGTGCCTTGTGAGTCGCCAGGGGCCTACCGTCTGTGACGGCCCTGACCGACCATTCGCGGTCGCCCTCCACGGCACGCATGAAATCGTCGGTGACGCGGACGGAGTGGTTCGCGTTCTGGAACTGGACCGAGTCGTAGGCGCCACCAGGGACGTTGAAGCCGGCATCGTACCCGGCCTCGATCAGTGCCCAGGCTTTCTTCTCCTCCTCGGCCTTGCACTTTACGAAGTCCAGGATGTCCGGGTGGTCGGCGTTGAGGATGACCATCTTGGCCGCCCGTCGGGTCGTGCCCCCTGACTTGATCGAGCCCGCGAAGCTGTCGTAACCACGCATGAAAGAGACCGGCCCCGAAGCGGTGCCGCCGCCGGCCAGTGTCTCCTTTGAGGAGCGCAGCACAGAAAGGTTGGTGCCCGTGCCGGAGCCGAACTTGAACAGCATGCCCTCGGTCTTCGCCAGTTCGAGGATCGACTCCATCGTGTCTTCGACAGAGTTGATGAAGCACGCCGAGGCCTGGGCGGACCGTCCGGGAACCCCGATGTTGAACCACACCGGGCTGTTGAAGGACGCATGCTGGGTCACCAGCAGCCAGCGCAGCTCCTCTTCCCAGGTGGCGGCATCCTCCTCGCCCGCGAAGTAGGCTCCTTCGCGGCCCCACCCGCTGAGCGTGGTAACCACCCGGTCGACCATCTGCTTCACGCTGTATTCACGCTCGGGGCCGCCGAGGTGGCCGCGGAAGTACTTCTGGGCGACCACGTTGGTGGCAAGCTGCGACCATGAGCGGGGCACCTCAACATTCTTTTGCTCGAAGAAGACCGCACCTTTCTCGTTGGTGATGGAGGCCGTCCGGCCCTCCCACTCGACGAGGTCATGGGCGTGACTGCCAGCGGGCGTGAAGAAGCGTGCGAAGCGCAGGCCCCTCCGGTGACCGGCTTCGTGGGTCTCGCTCTGAGCGCCTTTGGCTGCGACGTTGGCTACGTGTTTGGCCATCTCTCGGAGAGCCTCCTGTTAGACGTTCGGACCGCGGTCAGCGGGATGCCCGTGGTCCAGAGGGGGACGGATGAGGCCCCAGAGCATGCCCGCCACAGATGCCCCAGGGCCTCCCTCGATGACCAGCTCAGTGTAGCGCGTCCATGGCCTGCCGTCAAGCCCCAAACACAAGATATGTGGGTCAGGCGGGTGGGCAAGCCCAATATGTAGGCACCATTCCTGTGCAAAAGCCTGGGGAAATACCTGTGCGTACACTGCTCAAACCATGTGTCGAGACTGGGGAAGCCGAGGCGCCAGGAGGCACGCGGCAGCCGGGTCAGGTTCCAGCGCCTGCCAGCGCTCGACCTGCCTGCAAAGGCGATCGGCGAGCTCGTCGAAGCGATCGACGATGGCCTGCCGCCGCTCCTCACGAGCGCGCGTACCGTCGGGCGTGGCTGCCGGCGCGACCGGGTAGCGGAAGCCCGGGTCCACACCGTCCCAGACCGCCTCGGCCAGCTCCTCTATGAAGTCCATCTGGTTCTCAGCACGCTCCAGCGTCTCTGGGCTGGCGAGCGCAAGCTCGACGTTGCGTCTCAGCACTCGTAGACCCCACGCGTTCTCGCATCCGGTCACCTCGGCGAGCTCCCTCAGAAGAGCGCACAGGTCGGCGGCGAGGGCCACCAGCTCAGCCACTGGAACCGGAGTCGCTTGAGGTGCAGGCGCCTGTCGCTCGATCTCGTGTTGGGACGTTGCGGCCGGTCGGGATGGCCTGGAGTGGCCTGATCGTCCCTTGGCTCGCTCCACATGATCAGTGTCGGGCCACCAGGCGGACATGAAGCGGACAATGCGCCCGCTCGAGATGAGCATCGGGAGTTCTATCCGCGCGCGGCTGCGATGCGCAGCGGTCGCTCGTCGTCCGAAGGCGATTGAGGGTCATCCAGCACCGGGCGCGTCTCGCGCAAGGGCAGATCCGGCGGTCCGTCGAGGCGACCTGCCGCCTGCGCGCCGTGGACCGACGCCCGAATCCTGGCCGCTACCTGCTTGCCATCCTGGTACGCGTTGCCCAGCATCGTGACAGCCCGCTGCAGCTTGTTCTCGAGCGCTCCATCCAGGGCGTCGAGCTGACGTTCGATCTCCATCAGGCAGGCCTGGAGGTTGTCCATATCCACGCTGCGGGCAAACTGCAAATGGAGCTGATACAGCAGCAGCACGTAGGGCAGCACCATCGAGTAGGCCACGATCATCACGTGCCGCCGGTGGGCTTCGGCAAACGCGGCCCGACACACGGCGTACGCCGCGTCTGGAACGGCCGCGAGGGCGAACGGAGCAGTGGTTGCCGGGTCGATGTACTGGCTGACCTCCTTTACCCGCTTATCGACTTCCCTCTCGACCGTCGCCACCACCTGGCTGCGGCGTGCAGGAGAGAGGTCCGGCTGAGCCAGTTCCTCAAGTGCGGCGCTGGACGTCCACTTGGAGTCGATCGGCAGCAGCTTGCCGCCAGGGAGCTGAAGACCGAACTCGACCACCTTGCCGCCGACCCAGAGATTGCGCTTGAGCATATCCGGGGGCAGATGCCGGAATGCCTCTTCGAGGATGTTCTCGCCTGCCGCGCCACGAGAGGGGCTGCCCGCGATGACCGCTTCCAGCCGGCGCAGGCTCTGCCGTGCGTCTTCCTCGGCCTGCTGGCGAGCGACGAACTCAACGCGCATGCCCTCAAGCAGCGTCTGGGTCTGGTTCAGCCGTTCTCGGACCTCGCTGGACGCCGACTCCTGCACCTGGCCGCCTGTGGCGAGCTGCGCCCGGAGCTGTGCCAGCTCGATGCCCTGTGCCTCCGCCCGGCGGTTGATACTCGCCACCGCATACGCGGTGACGGTCATCCCTGCGACCAGGCATACAAGCAGCAGCGCAAACAGGAGTTCGGAGAACAACATATTGGCAGTGTAGGCTGGTCGGGGTGTTGGAGGCAAGGATTAACATGGTCTCGATGCGCGAGGCGGTTCCAGATCGAATCCCCCTTGAGGAGGTCTACATGCGCATGGCCGAGGAGCTGGCCAAGAGGTCGACGTGCGCCCGGAGCCAGGTTGGGTCGGTGATCACCACCGGTGACCTGACACAGGTGCTCGGGATCGGTTACAACGGCAATGCCCGTGGCCTGCCAAACGCCTGCGACAGCGCCGAACCAGGGCGGTGTGGCTGTATACATTCGGAGACCAACGCTTTGATAAAGGCCGGCGCCCACGTCGCCGACAAGATCATGTTCATCACGATGTCGCCCTGTGTCATGTGCGCGAAGATGATCGTCAACTCCAACGTCCGGCGAGTGTATTTCCGGACGGCGTACCGGGAGCCGGCCGGCGTGGAAGTGCTGCGTCAGGCCGGGGTTGAGGCCTGCCTCTACGACCGGTGGCGCGATCTCTGGCGCTGAGCCAGGCGAAGCGAACGGCGGGGGCCTGAGCAGGCCATGGGCACAGCCGGAGGTCCAGGAAGTTCCGTCACGACGTATGGCCCGGTTGGTGAACCGCCGAGCAAGCTCCCACGATGCTGTCCTGCGCCGATCGACGGCCTCTGCCAGCGCTGGGTTGGAACCCAGGCACTTCACCTCGGCGGGTCTTCGACGACCTCGAAGCTGCCATCTGGCCGGCGCAGCAGGCGCGGCATGACCGGGGGCGTCTCCTGCCGCCTCCGCAGCCGCATCATGAGCCGGGACACGTCGCTCTCGCCGGCGACCGATTCCAGTATCCGCCGGGTTGCGTGCACGAGCGGCAGGCCGTCAACCCCCAGCGCGCCGGCTGGAGTCGTCCAGGTCCAGCTCACCACCTCCCCCGCTTGGGGGTGGACGGTCTGGCCGGGGGGACGCCTGGCCAGGTAGAAACGGGTGTCGAAGCGGCGAGCCACCGCCTCGGGGGTGATCCATCGGGCCAGGAACACGAGCCGGTCAGCAGCGGGCGTCAGCTCCAGCTCGCGCAGGCCGTCGATCCAGTCGGCGCCCGCGATGAGCATCTCGCGTAGGCGGCGGCACTCTCGGTCGCGGGCGAAGCGGCGGTCGCTCCGGCGGGCCAGGAGGATGCCCAACTCCTCGAACAGCTCGCGCACCGCGGCCGACCGTGATTCGTCCCCAAGCTCGGCGTCCTGGGCGTGCACGGAGCCACCCGGGAACACGTAGGCGCCTGGCGCGAAGTCCGCGCCACCAGGCCGGCGCATCATGAGAACCTGCCATGGCCGCTGGGCGGGGTCGACGAGCAGCACCGTGGCGGCGCGACGAGGGGGGACCGGCATCCCTTCGTTGAGCATGCCGGACAGCCCGGTTGGGATCGTGGGGCGTTGGGTCACCCACCGGCAAGTTTATTGCGCCACCAGGCCACTTAGGATTGCATGCGATGGACCTCGGCCTTCGGGGCGTGACAGCCCTGGTGACCGGTGCCACCAGGGGCATAGGTCTGGCAATCGCTCGAGAGCTCGCCGCCGAGGGCGTCCAGGTCGTTGTAGCCGCCCGGACCGAAGCGGACGTGCGGCGGGTTGCGGTCGAGATCGGGGGCGTTGCAGCCGCCGCAGATCTGACTACAGAGGAGGGCTGCCAGGCAGCGCTGGCCGCCGCCGGGGAGGCCCTCATCCTCGTCAACAACCTCGGCCTGCGCGCCGGCAGCAGCTGGTTGGACACCGGAGTTGGAGAGATGGGGCAAGCGATGGCCGGCAACCTGTACCCGGCCGTCCGCCTCAGCCTCATGGCCCTGCCGGCCATGCGGCGCGCCCGCTGGGGACGGATCGTCGTCATATCGTCCCTGTACGGCCGCGAAGCGGGCGGCCCACCCGCGTACAACGCTGCAAAGGCCGCCGAGATCAGCTTCGTCACCTCGCTAGCCCGCGAAGTGGCTGGTGCCGGCGTGACAGTGAACGCAGTCGCTCCCGGCTCGATACTGTTCGAGGGCGGTTCCTGGCACCGGCGGCAGCTGGCCGACCCCGAAGGCATCGCCGCCTTCGTTCGGCGGGAGCTGCCGTTGGGCCGCTTCGGCACCCCGGAAGAGGTCGCCAAGGTCGTGTCGTTCCTGTGTTCTCGGCCGGCGAGCCTCGTGAACGGAGCCTGCTGGGCCGTCGACGGCGGCCAGTCCCGAAGCAACCTGTGACGATTCAGGGGGAGGGCAAACCTTGAGCGAATTCACCACGCGTCCGGAGCTGCAGGGCAGCTTCGGCATGGTCGCGTCCACACACTGGCTGGCGAGCGCGTCGGGAATGGCGGTGCTGGAGCGGGGCGGCAATGCCTTCGACGCGGCCGTGGCCGCAGGATTCACCCTGCAGGTGGTCGAGCCACACCTGAACGGGCCAGGCGGCGACATGCCGGCAATCGTCTACAGGGCTGATGGTGACCGGGCGCTGGTTGTCTGCGGTCAGGGGCCCGCGCCCGCGACGGCGACCATCGAGCGCTTCCGCCAGCTCGGCCTGGACATGGTGCCGGGCAACGGCCTGCTTGCGCCGTGCGTCCCAGGCGCCGTTGGTGGGTGGCTGCTGATGCTGCGAGAGCTCGGCACCTGGCGTCTGCGGGATGTGCTCGAATTCGCGATCGGCTACGCGGAGGGCGGCTTCCCGATCCTCCCGCGCATCAGCAACGCGATTGCCAGCATCGAGCGGCTGTTCCGCGAGGAGTGGACGGAGTCGGCGCGGATCTGGCTCGACGGCGGTGTTCCGGCGCCGCGCACACGCTTTCGCAACCCAGCCCTGGCCGCGACGTACCGGCGGTTGGTTGCCGAGGCCGAGGCCGCCGGCCATGACCGCCAGGAGCAGATCGAGGCCGCGCGACGTGCATGGTACGAGGGCTTCGTCGCCGAGGCGATCGACTCCTATCTCAGCGCCGCTGAGGCAATGGACATCACGGGTCGCCGCCACGCAGGGCTGCTTCGCGGCCACGACATGGCCACGTGGATCGCGACCCTGGAGGATCCCGTCAGCTTCGACTATGGGGAGTGGCGGGTCTTCAAGACGGGTCCCTGGGGTCAGGGCCCGGTCTTCCTCCAGCAGCTCGCGCTCCTGCGGGGCTTCGACCTGCGGGGAATGGGGCCTGGCAGCCCGGACTTCATCCACGCCATCGTGGAGTGCGCCAAGCTGGCGTACGCCGACCGCGAGGCATGGTACGGCGACCCCGCCTTCGTACCCGACCTGACCAGCGAGCTCCTCGCCCCCGCCTACAACGACCAGCGCCGGCGCCTGGTCGGCAGCACGGCCTCATCGGACCTCTGCCCAGGCTCGCCCGGCGGCCGGCACCCACACGTGCCGCGGCCGGGCGATCCGCCGTCGGAGGAAGACCGGGCCGGTCTGGGTGATCCCACCATCGGCGCCCGCGGCGCCGGAAGAGGCGACACCTGCCACCTGGACGTGGTCGACCGGTGGGGCAACATGGTGTCAGCAACGCCGAGCGGAGGCTGGCTCCAGAGCTCGCCGGCGATTCCTGGTCTCGGCTTCTGCCTCGGGACTCGCGCTCAGATCTTCAGCCTGGAGGAGGGCCACCCCAATGGGCTGGCGCCGGGCAAGCGGCCACGGACCACGCTCAGCCCGAGCCTGGCGTTCCGTGAAGGCCACCCACACCTGGCCTTCGGCACCCCGGGCGCGGACCAGCAGGACCAGTGGTCTCTCACGTTTTTCGTAACTGTCGCAAACAGCGACTGGGATCTCCAGCGCGCGATCGACGCTCCGATGTTCCATACCGACCACTTCCCCCGCTCGTTCTATCCTCACCACGCCAACCCGGGAACACTGATCGTCGAGGATCGGCTGGATGATGAGACCATCCTCGAGCTCCGCCGGCGAGGCCACGAGGTCCGGCTCACGTCCGGCTGGTCGCTGGGACGCCTCTCGGCTGTGGCGAGAGATCGCGGAGACGGATGGCTGCGGGCGGCGGCCAACCCGCGCTTCATGCAGGGCTACGCGGTCGGACGCTGACCGTCGCTCAGGGGTTCGTGGCAGGTCGCACTGGCTTTACCAGCAGACGGCCGCCGGAGCAGACGGTCAAGCGGCCGGGGCTGAGACCCGGCAACGTGACCGCGACGGTGATCGAGTCGTACGAGTCCGGGGGCGTGAGCTTGAGCTGGCCGGCCATCTCACAGGGAGGCTGGACGTCATCCCAACTGATCGCGATGTATGCATGCCCGGGCACCGGCTGGCCGGCCGTGATGGGGTCTGTGCCCGCCGGCAGGGCGACGGCGGCCACTGGCGTATCAGGCGGAAAGAATGATCTCGTCGTCCAGCGGACCCTGGTGGGCAGTGGCCGGCCCTCGGTGTCGAGAAGCTGGATTTCGGGATAGCCGATCAGATCGCACTCCGCGCCGGAGCGATTGCGAAGCTCCACGATCCCTTCTATGTTGCCTGCGGCCGCTCCTACACGGATCAGCTGCGCCTCCAGCTGGGCTACCTCACATCTGTTGAATGCGCCCTCTGGGCTCGGGATGACCAGCGGTGGCGCCGCCGTACTCGAAGATGGCGAGCGCGTCACCGCGATGGATGGCTGCTGGGTGACGGTCGCGCGTGGAGCGGCGCCCTGGGAACAGGAGGCGGCGATCGCCACCAGACTGCCGAGCAAGACGACTGCCCGAGATCGCACAAACATCACCGGTACACCAGTACTACGCTGCCACCCGACCCGAAGGGTCCCCTGGAGAAGGCCGGCGCTGAATGAGAGCAGGTCAGACGCCGTCGCCGGCTGCCGAACCGCACCCTACTCAACCATCGGGCCTCCGACTTCAGGTGAATCTGTCCAGCTCGCTCAGCCGGCCGCGCAGCTCACCCCATCGCACCCGGCGCGACCCGTCTGCGGTGCGCCCACGGAATTCGATGCCCTCCTCCTCCAGCCGCCGTCGCCTCAGACGGGCGTTCTCCTGGCCGCCTGCGCCATACACCACAACGCCGCCGCTCCCCAGCACCCGGTGGGCGTTGGCGAAGTCAGGGTGGCCGGCAGCCAGGCGGGCTGCCTGACGCGCCGCATTGCCCCCATCGGTTGCCGCCGCACCCAGGTCGCCATAGGTCGTCCACTCGCCGAAGAAGACGAGGCGGCTCGCCAGCAGAATCCGGCTGGTGACGCTCTTCGTGCAGGTCGTCGAATCAGCGCCCGGCGACGGGCGAAGCACCGACGAACCCTGCGCTCTGCACGACAGCCGGCAGGATCCCCAGCGCCACTGACAGCAACGCTGAGACGCCGACCGCGATCAGCGGTCCTGGTGCCCGATCTACCTGGCGCGCCTCGGCGTGCGGCGTCCAGACGTGGTAGACGACGCGCAGATAGTAGGCGACCGAGATCACACTCGTCAGGACCCCGATGATCACCAGCCACGTCCAACCGGTCTCCACCCCCGCGATGAACAGCAACAGCTTGCCGAAGAAGCCGACAAGCGGCGGGAAGCCGGCCAGTGAGAGCATGAAGATGCTCATCATGACGCCGAGGACCGGATAGCGATCGGCCAGTCCGTGAAGGTCTTCGAGGCGGTCGTGCTCGCCCTCTGGCGTCACCAGGACCGTCAGCATGGCGAAAGCGCCGAAATTCATGAACATATAGGCGAACAGGTAGAAGAGCACGGCACCGATTCCACGCTGGCCGCCCGCCAGCACGCCGACGAGCATGTAGCCGCCTTGCGCGATGCTCGAGTAGGCGAGTAGGCGCTTGACGCTCGTCTGCACAATCGCCAGAAGGTTGCCGACGATCATGCTCCCCGCGGCGACGAGGGCAAGCAGCGCCTGCCACTCGGCGCCCAGTCCAGGCAGGGCGTAGTCGAAGACGCGGATGATCATGGCGAACGCCGCCGCCTTCGTCCCCACCGACATGAACGCCGTCACCGGAAGGGGGGCGCCCTGGTAGACGTCGGGCGTCCACTGGTGGAAGGGGACGCCGGAGATCTTGAACGCGAAGCCGACGCCGAGGAGCAGTACGCCGAGGATGAGCAATGGGTTCGTGGCATCGTTCGGACCGATGCGCTGCGCGATGTCGGTGAGACGTGTGCTGCCGGCACCGCCGTAGACCAGCGCCATACCGTAGAGCACGAAGGCGCTCGCGAAGCCGCCGATCAGCAGGTACTTCGCGGCCGCTTCCTGCGAAGTGGTGTCGCGGCGGGCGAAGCCGCACGCAACATAGAGCGCGATAGAGAGCACTTCCAGGCCAAGAAAGATCGTGACGAGCGACGTGGCAGCGCTGAGCACCATCATCCCGGCAACAGCGGCAAGCGTCAGCACGTGGAACTCGGCTTCCAGGAAATCTCGCCGTCGCACGTAGGCGTTGGAGACGATCACCGTCAGGATGCCTAGGACGCTGAACAGCATCTCGAAGAAGAGGGCCAGGTTGTCACCGGTCGCAAAGCCGAAATAGGCGCTGTGGCCGCCGCCTTGAATCCACAGGAGTCCGGCCAGGCCCAGAGCCACGAGGAGCCCTATGACAGAGATGACCGCCACGACCGAACCTCGCCGGCGGGCAGGCAGCACCAGGTCGACCAGGATCGCGACGAGCAGCGTGACCGTCACCGTCGCGATCGGCGCGATCTGGCGCAGGTCGCTCCCTGCCTGTTGGAACGTATAAGTGATCACCGGCTGAGCGGCCGCGTAAGTGATCATCGCCAGGGTACCGGGAGAGGAAAGCCGAGTGAGGTCATGGCCTGCGTGAGCAGGTAAGGGTAGAGGCCGAGCAAGACCATCAGCACGAGCAGTGGGAGCAGCAGCACCAGCTCACGGCTGGCGACGTCTGCCCGGACGATCCCCGCCTCGGCGCCGTGCGCACCGGGAGGCGGCAGCTGTTCGCCCGGCCCCGCATACATCAGCCCCTGGAAGAGGCGCAGCATGTAGACCGGCGCCAGCACAAGCCCCAGACAGCCGGTCACCGCAAGCGCCGGCGCGTATTGCCAGGCCCCGAGCAGCGTCATGAACTCACCGACGAAGCTGTTGAGCGTCGGCAGACCAAGGCCAGCCAGTGTGACCACGAGGAAGACCCCGGCAAACACTGGCATGCCTGGTGCCAGGTACCTCATCCGGGTGCGGTCACGGGTGCCGGTGCGGGCCGCGACCCAACCAACCAGCAAGAAGAGGGCCGCGATGAGGACCCCGTGATTCACCATCTGCAGGACCGCACCCTGCTGGCCCTGCTGATTGAATGCGAAGATGCCGAGCACGATGAAGCCCATGTGGCTGACGCTCGAGTAAGCGACCAGTAGCTTCGCGTCCCTCTGTGCCAGTGCCATCAGCGCACCCCAGACGATGCCAAGCACAGCCAGCACTGGCATGACCGCGTTCCAGTCCCACCAGAGCGTGGGGTGTGGGAGGAGGGGTATCAAGATGCGCAGCATTGCGTATGCCCCTGTCTTGCCCATCACCCCCGCGAAGGTGACCAGCAGCGCCACGGGTGCTACCGCGTAGGCATCGGGCAGCCAGCCGTGGAATGGGAACAGCGGCACCTTGATCGCGAATGCGAGCGCGAAGAGAAAGAACAGACCGAACTGGATCCCTTCGGAAGGTGGATGGGCGGCCAGCGTCCGCAGGTCGAATGTGTGGGCCCCGCCGCCGCCGTACACGTACTCGCCGATTACGCCTACCAGGGCGAGCAGCGAGCCGACGAGCGTGTAAAGCACGAACTTGGTCGCCGCGGCGCTCGGCGTTGGCCCCTGCGTCACCGAGCCCGCTTCGCGGCCTGACTCCCCCCACTGCCAGAGCAGGAAGTAGGCCGGGATCAGCTGGGCCTCCCAGAAGAAGTAAAAGAGCAGCAGGTCGGCGGCCAGAAACACACCGGCCATGCCTCCCTCCAGCATGAGGATGAGAGCGATGAAGCCGCGGGGGCGGCCGACGCGGTCGCCGGCCGCCAGAATCGCGATGACTGTGAGAAGTGCGTTGAGGAGCACCAACCAGAGGCTGATGCCGTCGATGCCCATGTGATACGAGATCGAATAGTCGCGGACCCAGGGCACGTACTCCTCAAACTGGTAGCCGCTGTGGCCGCCCTGGAAGAGCACAGCCACAGCCACGGCGAGGGCCAGTGCGACCAAGGAGGTCACCAGGCCGAGCGGGCGTGTCCAGCGCCGCGGGAGCAGACCCACGAGCACTCCACCGGCGACGGGAACCAGCCAGAGAGCCGTGAGCATCAGCCGGCTGCCTTGACGAGCAACAGAACTACACCCGCGACCACGGCCCCTGCCAGGAACACCAGCGCATACGTGCGGAAGTAGCCGGTCTGGGTCAGCGACAGGCCGGCCGCGCTGGATTGGGCCGCGACCCCGATCTCGGCCGGCGTCCCGTCGATGATCGGCTCCTCGATATACCGGTCACCGCCCTCGCCAACGGCGTCCATGGGGCGGACGAACAGCGCGTCATAGGCTTCATCGAAGTAGTATTTGTGCTCGAGCAGGCGCTGCAGCCCGGGCACGGCGGCCGACCACGGCTTCCACACCCGGCGGACGTAGAAGTTGTAGGCAAGCAGGAAAGCTACCCCGCCCAGCAGCAGCGTGGCCGCGGTCCAGAAGTACTCGATGTCGCGCGCTTCCCAGGAGAGGTGGCCCACAGTCGGCGCGAGGAAGTCTTCGACCAGCTTCCAGCCCTGGTGGAAGCCGGCGTTGATCTGGATGAAGCCGCCAATCGTGCTCAACAGGGTCAGGATCGCGACGGGTATGAGCATCACCCGCTGAGCCTCGTGTGGATGCGCGACCGGCCTGTCCGGCGAGGGCTCGCCCGCGAAGGCGATCCACCACATCCGCCCGGTGTAAAACCCGGTCAGGATCGCAGTCAGAAAGCCGACCAGCCAGAGCCACTGGGCCAACTCCCAGCCGCCCGGCTTGCTGAAGGCGTCGCCGAGGACGACCTCCTTGGACCAGAAGCCGACAAAGGGGATGACCCCGACCAGCGAGAGCGAGCCGACGAGGAAACACACCGAGGTGGCTCGCATCTGGTCCCACAGGCCACCGAACCTGCGCATGTCCTGCTCGTCGTTCATTGCATGGATCAGGTTGCCGGCTCCCAGGAAGAGCAGTGCCTTGAAGAAGGCGTGGGCCAGGAGGTGGAAGAATCCGGCCGCATAAGCCCCGATGCCGACTGCCAGGAACATGTAGCCGATCTGGCTCATCGTGGAGTAGGCCAGCACCCGTTTTATGTCTGTCTGGACCACCGCAATCGTCGCTGCGAAGAGCGCCGTCAGCGCACCGATCGTCGCCGCAGTGCCATGTGCCCAGGTCGCAACGTCGAAGATGGGATGCATCCGGCCGATCAGGTAGACGCCAGCGGTGACCATGGTCGCCGCGTGGATCAACGCAGAGACCGGGGTGGGGCCCTCCATGGCATCTGGCAGCCACGTGTGTAGCGGGAGCTGGGCCGACTTGGCGATGCCGCCGACCAGCAACAGGAATGCGATCAGCTCGACCCAGCCGTTGTCTGCGTTGGGGAGGGCCCCGAAGACTCCGGCGAAGGTGATCGACCTGTAGTTCACAAAGATCGCAAACGCGGCGAGGATCATGCCGACGTCGCCGATCACGTTCATGACGAACGCCTTTCGTGCAGCTACCACCGCGCTGTAGCGCCAGTAGTTGAAGCCGATCAGGAGGTAGGAGCTGAGGCCGACCAGGGCCCAGCCCATGATCAGGAAGACGAAGTTGCCTGCCAGGACCAGAAGCAGCATGGAGAAGACGAAGAGGTCCATGTAGCAGAAGAAGCGGGCGTAGCTGGGGTCAGTCTCGTGCTCCATGTAGCCGACCGCGTAGGTGATGATCAGACCGCCGACGCCGGTCACGACGAGGCACATGAAAATAGAGAGGCGGTCGACCAGCAGGTTGGCGGGCACGTTGAAGGCGCCGCTCTGGATCCAGGTCCAGTAGGTGAAGTCGTGGGCCTGGCCGTGCTGGAGCGAGTCGGCGAGGAGGATCAGCGCGCCGATGAATGCTGCCCAGACAACGCCCGGGCCGATCGCCCAGACCGACCATCGCGGGATGCGGAGGGCAGTCATGGCGAGGACGAAGGCGCCGGCGAGTGGGACTAGGAGGATGGCGAGAGCAGTCGCCTGGAGCGCCACGGGTCAGGCCTGTCTGGGGGGCTTCGCCCCCCCGAAACGACACCCGTCAAGGCACGCGGCGCTTACGCGTCGCTCTTCGGCCTTGACGGCTGTCGGGTGTTGTGGCTTAGCCACAACACGCCCCCCACGGCGCCTAAGGAGAGGCGCCGGGCCCGCGTC
>DATFWQ010000184.1:0-4836 GCA_035259145.1 Candidatus Dormiibacterota bacterium
CCCCACAGGTTCTCATCCACCGAGTAGGGCGACTCCACGCTGGCCGGCACCTCGATGCCGTGCTCACGGGCGTACTCGATCTCGTCCTCACGGTTCATGCCCCATTCGCGGACCGGCGCCACGACCTTCAGCTCCGGCGCCAGCGCGGCTGTGGTCACGTCGAAGCGCACCTGGTCGTTGCCCTTGCCCGTGCATCCGTGAGCGATGCCATGGGCAGCCTCGCGGCGGGCGATCTGCACCAGCAGGGCGGCGATCAGGGGCCGGCCCAGGGCGGTGGCGAGCGGGTACTCCCCCTCGTAGACGGCGCCGGCCTGCAGCGACGGCCAGACGAAGTCCCGTAGAAAGGGGACCCTGCCGTCGATCACATACGCCGCCACGGCGCCTATGTGCAGCGCACGCTGCTGGATCGCGTCCAGGTCCTTCTTCTCACCCAGGTCGATCGTCAGGGCGATGACGTCGTAGCCCTGATCCTTAAGCCATCGGATGCCAACTGAGGTGTCCAGCCCGCCCGAATAGGCGAGCACAAGCTTTTCACGACTCGGCACCCAGAAACCTCCTCAGGCCGTCTGCGGCGTCGTCCTCGCCGAGCACCACGATGATCGTGTCGTCCCCGGCCACGGTTCCGACCACGCCCTCCAGATCGGACTCGTCGATGACGCGTGCCACCAGGTTGGCAGTGCCCGGCGGGGTTCGGATCACTACCAGGAACTGGACCTGCGTCATCGACAGCACCAGCTCGCTGGCGACGCTGACTGGCGCAACGACGCGGTAGCCGCTCCCCGTCCGGACGAGGCCCAGCTCCTGGATGTCTCGGGAGACGGTGGCCTGTGTGGCCGTGAAGCCGCGCTCGGTCAGCGCCTTGACCAGGTCGAGCTGGGTTTCGACGGGCCCCTCGCGCACCAGCTCGAGGATGGCCCGCTGCCGGTCCTCCTTCAATACTCCGCACCTTGAGCAGGAGTGCTGGCGCGCTTCATCGCTGCCACAGCGCGCTCGATCTCGTCCGCCGAGATGACCAGCGGCGGCACAAGACGGACGGTCTCCTCGTCGATGGCGTTGACGATCACGCCTTCCGCAAGGCAGCGGGACTGGAACTCCTTGGCCACCGGCTGCTCGAAGACCACTGCCTGCATCAGCCCCCTGCCGCGGACCGTCTCCACGCCTGGCAGCCCCTGGAGGGAGTCATGCAGCAGCTCGCCCATTTCGGCGGCGTGGCCCACCAGGCCCTGCTCTTCGATTGTGCGCAGCACCGCCACGCCGGCCGCGCAGGCAAGTGGGTTGCCGCCGAACGTCGAACCATGATCGCCGGGTTCGAAAACGTCCGCACGCGGTGCGGCCAGGCAAGCACCGATCGGCACCCCGCCCCCCAGCGCCTTGGCCAGGGTCATCACGTCGGGGACGACGCCACTGTGCTGGTGCGCGAACCAGCGGCCGGTTCGGCCGATTCCGGTCTGGACCTCGTCCAGGATCAGCAGCAGGTCTCGTTCATCACACCACGCTCGCACCGCTTCGAGATAGCCGTCAGGAGGCACGATCACCCCGACCTCGCCCATGATCGGCTCCAGCATCACGGCGACCGTAGCGTCGGTGGTAGCGGACTCGACCGCCGCCTGGTCGCCGTACGGCACGTGCACGAAGCCCGGGGGCAGCGGCGCGAATGGCGCGGAGTAGCTGTCCTTGCCGCCCGCGGTCACGGTGGCCAGAGTGCGGCCGTGGAACGAACCATCAGTGGTGACGATCTCGTGGGCGCCGTTGCGCCGGACCTTGCCCCATTTCCGTGCGAGCTTGATCGCGGTCTCGTTGGCCTCCGCCCCGCTGTTCGAGAAGAAGACGCGGCTTGGAAACGAGAGCCCGACGAGCCTTCTGGCAAGCTCGACCTGGGGTTCGGAGTAGTACAGGTTGGAGGTGTGGACAAGCCGCCTCGCCTGATCGGCGAGCGCGTCGGCGACGGCCGGGTGTGCGTGGCCGAGGGCGTTGACGGCGATGCCGGCCACCATGTCGAGGTAGAGGCGGCCCTCGCTGTCGCGCACCGTGACGCCCCTTCCCTCGACAAGGGTGACGGGCAGCCGCTTGAACGTGCCCATCAGGTACTGGTGCTCGAGCTCCGCGATGTCGGTCCTGGTCTGCGCCATACTGAGTCCCCTCACTTCTCCGCGGTCACCATGGTCCCGATGCCCGCCTCGGTGAACAGCTCCAACAGCAGCGAGTGTGGCGTCCTGCCGTCGATGATGTGAGCGGAAGGCACGCCATCGAGCGAGCGCAGGCAGGCCTCCAGCTTTGGGATCATGCCGCCCGACACCTGGCCGGCCGCGATGAGCCGCTCTGCTGCTGAGCGGGTCAGCTCGCTGAGCACTCGCTGGTCGCCGTCCAGCACACCCGGCACGTCGGTCATCAAGATCAGCTTCGCCGCCCCCAGCGCGATCGCCACCTCGGCGGCGACGGTGTCGGCGTTGATGTTGTAGGCGTTGCCGTCGTAGCCCAGGCCGACCGAGGCGACTACCGGGATGTAGCTTCGTTCGATCATCGCTGTTATCGGCTCGGGGTTGACCTGCACGACCCGGCCCACCAGGCCCAGCTCGGGGTCCAGCTCCTCGGCGACGATGCAGGGCCCGTCCTCACCAGACATACCCACGGCCTGGCCGCCTAGCCGGTTGATGCTCGCCACGAGCTCCGGGTTGACCTTGCCCGTCAGCACCATCTTCACCACGTCCATCGTCGCCGCGTCGGTGACGCGGAGGCCGTTGCGGAACCTGGCCTCCAGGCCGAGCCGCTCGCTCATGGCCGTGATCTCAGGGCCGCCGCCGTGCACCAGCACCGGCTGCATGCCTACGTAGCGAAGCAGTACGAGGTCGAGGAGGGTCTCCTCCTTGCGCCTGTCGATGGCGTTGCCACCGACCTTCACGACCACTGTCTGGCCATGAAAGCGCTTGATGTACGGCAGCGCCTCGACCAGCACCTGCGCCCGCTCGGCGGCTTCGACGGTCAATTACCGCCCCGTCGTGGCCATAGCCATCTACGTCGTGTAGTCGGCATTTATGTGGACGTATTCAGCCGAGAGGTCACATCCCCAGGCCTCAGCCCGTCCCTCTCCCAGGCCGAGTGAAGCGGCTATCTCGATCTCGGGCTGTTCGAAGGCCCGTCGCACTGCTTCCAGGTCGACTTCGATCCCGGCGCCTGCGGTAAACACGGTCAGACCGGCGATGCTGACGGTCAGCCGGTCGATGGCCACTTCCGAGCCGCTATAGCCCAGGGCACACACGATGCGGCCCCAGTTCGGGTCGGCGCCGTGGACGGCCGTCTTGACCAGGCTGCTCGAGGCCACGGCTCGTGCCGCCATCCGTGCCTGCCCGGCGTCGGGAGCGCCGGTCACCCTGACGGTGATCAGCTTGGTTGCGCCCTCCCCGTCGCGGGCGATCTTGCGGGCCAGCTCGCGCGAGACCTCCAGGATGGCTTCCTCCAGGGCCTGTGCTTGTGGGCTGCCCGGCTGCACCTCCGGGTTGCCGGCTGCACCGTTGGCCAGGACGACGAAGGTGTCGCTCGTCGACGTGTCGCCGTCGATCGTGACCTGGTTGAAGCTCCGATCGGCGATCCTCTTGACCAGCGACGCCATCCAGCCGGGCGCCACGCCGGCGTCGGTCGTGATGTAGGCCAGCATCGTGGCCATGTTGGGATGAATCATCCCGGACCCCTTGCACATGCCGCCGACCCGAACCGGCACTCCGTCGAGCTCGAACTCTATTGCGTGGGTCTTGGGTACGGTGTCGGTCGTCATGATTGCTCGGGCTGCGGAGGCTCCCCCCTCCGGGCTCAGGCCGGCACAAGCTTCGGCGATGCCCCTCTTGACGGCGTCCATCGGCAGGTAGCGACCGATCACACCGGTGGTGCCGACCAGAACCTGGCTGGGATCCAGGTCCAGGCGATCAGCAGTCAGCTTGGCCATCTGGAGAGCATCCCGAAAGCCCTGAGCGCCCGTGGCGGTGTTCGCGTTTCCCGAGCTGACCACGAGAGCCTGGACGCGGTTGTTCTTCAGGTGCAGCTGGCTGATCACCACGGACGCGCCCTTGACTTTGTTGGTCGTGAAGACGCCGCCGGCGTCGCACACGTGGTCGCTGGCGAAGACCGTGAGGTCATCGCGCTGATCACCCGGCAGCGCCGAAGCGCCTGCGGTGAAGGCCTTGATGCCGCACGCGGCCACACCGGCCCGCCAGCCCCTGGCTGCGGTGACTCCACCGGGGAGAACTCGCACGTTGGGCAGTGTCACGGCCACTGCAACGTGCCCTCCAGGCCCTCGGTCCGGCCGAAGCCGAAGCCGATGTTGAAGCACTCGACGCCCTGGCCTGAGGCACCCTTGACCAGGTTGTCGATGGCAGCCGTCACGACGGCCTTGGAGCCCTGCGCCGACACGTTGACCAGGCACAGATTGGTGTGGCTCGTCAGCTTGGTCGTGGGCGTCTGGTCGAGCACCTTCGTAAAGGGCTGGGCCGCGTAGAACTCCCGGTACGCTTCGCGCAGCTGCGGCACCGATCCCACCAGGTCGAAGTAGCAGGTCACGAGGATCCCGCGCACCATCGGGATCAGATGCGTCACCAGGGTGACCTGAGGCAGTTTGCCGTCGATCAAGGCGCCAAGCTCCTGTACGACCTCAGGTGAATGCCGGTGCCCGCCGATCGAATAAGCGTGGACGGTCTCCGAGACCTCAGAGAAGTGCACACCGAGGTTTGGGGACCGCCCGGCGCCGGAGACGCCCGTCTTGCTGTCGACTACGATGTCCCCGCCGACCAGCCCGGCCGCCACCGCCGGCGCCAGGGCGAGGATGGCGGCCGTCGCGTGGCAGCCCGG
>DATFWQ010000185.1:0-2926 GCA_035259145.1 Candidatus Dormiibacterota bacterium
CGCCCTGAGTACCTCGACCGTCTTCAGCTGCTCAAGGACAACGTGTTCCTGCTCGACCACCTGTACGGAGCGTTCATGGGCCTGGTTGGCCTCGTCCTCATGCTGGCCGTCACCGTCGGCTTGCTGATCTCGATCAATCCCGTCCTGGCCCTGCTGGCCCTCTTCGCCGTCCCTGCCGCGGCCTCGGGCTCATGGCGCGCCGGGGCCGAGCGAGCCGCCCAGGACCGAGCGGCGCCGCACGTGCGCCTGGTCAGGCACCTCTACGACACCGGCACGCTGGCAGGGGCGGGCAAGGAGACAAGGGTCACGCGAACCGGCGACCTGCTGGTAAAGCGCAGGCGCGCGGCGTGGCAAAGGTCGCTCGTCGTGCTGAGCCGCGAACGCTGGATCAGCGCCTGGCTGTACGCCGCGGCCTGGACGCTATTCGGTCTGGCGTTCATCGGCGCGATCGCCGTCGTGGCTCTCGTGCTGCACAGCTCGCCTGGCAGCCTGCTGCTGGTCCTCGCCGCCGGCGGCAGCCTGGCGCGTTATCTCAGCGCCACTCTGGGGACGGCGCGGTTCCTGCGCTGGACCCTGGACGCGGCGGCCCGGCTGGCATGGCTGGAGGACTTCGCCGCCGAGCACAGGGATGGAGCGAACGTGCCGCCCCCAGACCGGATCGCGCGCGGGATCCGTTTCGAGGGCGTGTCGTTCCGCTACCCGGGCACCGAGCGCCTGGTTCTGCAGGACGTGAACCTGGACCTGCCGGCGGGCTCGGTGGTCGCAGTGGTGGGCGAGAACGGCGCCGGCAAGACCACGCTGGTCAAGCTCCTGTGCCGTTTCTACGAACCGTCGGAGGGCCGGATCACGGTGGACAATATCGGGCTCGAGCGGATCGACGCTGTCGCCTGGCGCGAGCGGATCGCGGGCGCCTTCCAGGACTTCATGCGGTTCGAGTTCCGCGCGCAGCGCACGATCGGCCTGGGCGACCTGCCGCGCGAGGAGGTCGTGCCGGCAGTTGAGACGGCCGCGGTGCGGGCGGGCGCCACAGACGTGGTTGAGCGTCTGCCGAATCGCCTTGACACTCAGCTCGGCGCCACCTGGGAGGACGGCGTCGAGCTGTCGTTCGGCCAGTGGCAGAAGCTCGCCCTGGCCCGCGGCTTCATGCGCGACGACCCGCTTCTGCTGGTGCTGGACGAACCCACGGCGGCGTTGGACGCTGAGACGGAGCACGGTCTGTTCGAGCGCTTCGCGGCCCAGTCACGGGCGGAAGGGATGAGCCGCCGGATCACCATCCTGGTGTCGCACCGCTTCTCCACGGTGAGGATGGCGGACCTCATAGTGGTACTTGACGGTGCGCACGTGGTGGAGGCCGGCTCGCACCAGGAGCTGATGGCGCGAGCCGGCCTCTACGCGGAGCTGTACACCATCCAGGCTCGAGCCTACCGCTGAGCGTGCGGGTCGGCCGCAGGGAGCGAGCTGCGCCGCATAGACCGAGGTGGACGGACCTCCTCCCGTCACTGCATATCGTCGACCACGAGCTGGCTGTGTGTTGGCGTGAATTCCGTGATCACGGTGTTTGGTCACCCTGGGGTCGCACCGTCGTCTGCACCCTCACGCAAGGTCCCCGATTGATTGGCGCCACGGGAACAAATCCTTCGCGTTCGAACATTGCCAGGGTACCCGGGTACATGTAGCCGTACACCCAGCCGGTCCCGGTGATGTCTCCGATTCCTTTGATTGACACAGGGACCCGGGCATTAAGTCGCGGGTGGACCCTGACTTCAGACCGTGATGATATGTACTGCTCGACCTGGTCCGAGAATCGACCGTGTTGCCGGATCAGGCTGATCAGTTCCCGTCGCCCCTGCCTGGCGGCGATGAGGCGAGGGTTGGATTCGGGCACCAACACGACTGGGAAAGCCTCGACATCTCCGCCACCCCTCTTGCGAATGGCCGCGAGTGCCGCTCGCAAAGCCACGCCAGCGATGCCGCGGCGCGCGAAGTCCTTACGGGTGCAGAAACACGTGATCCTCCACACGCCATCGGAAGGTGAACCGCTCGTATGGAGGGTGGCCGGCTGCCCGTGTGAACCCGACTCGCCCATGAGCAGGGTCCTGCGCTGGGCCTGTGGAACAGGAAGTTCGCCTTTGGGTCCGTATTGACACCAGCCGACGGGTTCGCCGTCCGAGTAAACCAGGATCCCGTGAGCCAGATCGCTGGCTACTAGTTTGTACTTGAGTTCGAGGTTCCAGTCTCGCTTGTCAGACCATTGGCGAACAGTGGATGGCGCCCGGAAACCCTGCCAGGCTGTGCAGCCGCAGTGATCCCAGCCGTTGCCCTGCGAAAAGAACTTGACGTAGTCGGGCCATGTGGACGTGGACAACTCCCTGGTAAGAAGCTTCTTCACCGTCATGGGACATTGTGCGCCTGGGCGTGGCCGGCGCCAGTGGTGGCCAGGGCACGAGTAAGCGCAACGGGACGGTTGCGTGATGGACACGGATGGACTAATATGCAGCCAGGAGGTTGCGTGTGACCATAACGAGCACCGATCGCATCGAGAAGAGCGTGGTCCTACGAGCCCCGAGGTCGCGTGTCTGGCAAGCGCTCACGGACCCGGAAGCGTTCGCTCAGTGGTTCGGCGTCGAGTTCACCGGCCCATTCGCTCCGGGCGGCCGGGTCACCGGCCGGATCACGCACGCGGGTTACGAGCACGTTCCGTTCGACATCACGATCGAGCGGGTGGAACCGGAGCAGGTGTTCACCTGGCGGTGGCACCCGAACTCTGTCGACGCCGGCGTCGACTACTCGACCGAGCCTACGACCCTGGTCTCGTTCGAGCTCACCGACGTCGCCGAGGGCACGCTGCTCACAGTCGTGGAGTCAGGCTTCGACGGCATCCCGCTCTGGCGCCGGGCGACTGCGTACCGCGGGAACGACGAGGGCT
>DATFWQ010000186.1:0-4840 GCA_035259145.1 Candidatus Dormiibacterota bacterium
GCGAAACCGCCGGCGGCCTGCTGGTACTCGGGCAGCGAATAGGTCGAGGTGCGAGTTCCCGGCGGCACGTGCGCCCAACCCAGCTTGGTCCCGACCAGCTTGATGTAGTCCTTGGAGGTGGCCCAGTCCGCGAAGGTCCACGCGGCGTCCTTCTTCTTGCTGGTGGAGGGCATGCCGAGCGACCACGCCCACAACCAACCCGACCAATCCTTGACCTTGGTGGGAGCAAACGCGTAACCGGAGTTCTTCGCCGCGTCACCGGTGAAGTTGCTTGCTCCTACAGTGGCGTCATACCACATCGCGACCTTGCCACTGTTGTAGGCGTTCAGACACTCGGTGAATCCGGCATTACCGGCCCCCGGCTCGCCCGCCGTCTTGATCAGATTGATGTAGAAGGTCACCGCGGCCTTGAATTGCGGCTGGGTCAGCTGGGCGTTCCACTGCGCGTCATACCAGCGCCCGCCGAACGTGTTGACGACGGTGTTGAGCGGAGCGAGCTGCTCGCCCCAGCCGGGAAGGCCGCGCAGGCAGATTCCGGAAACGCTCGAGCTGTGGACTTTCTGGGCCGCCGCCGCCACCTGGTCCCAGGTCGGATGATCAGGCATCGTCACGCCCGCTGCCGACAGAATGTCTTTGCGGTACATGAGCATGGAGGACTCGCCATAGAAGGGCACCGCGTAGAGATTGTCCTTGTAGCTGAGGGCCGTCTTGATTCCTGGGATCAGGTCGTCCGGCGCGTATGAGGAATCCTTGGCGATGAAGGGGCTGAGATTCTCGATCCACCCCTTTTTAGCCCACAGCGGCACCTCGTAAGTGCCAATCGTGAACAGGTCGTATCGTCCGCTCTTCGCCGCGACGTCCTGGGTCACCTGCGTCCGGAGCTGGTCCTCGGGCAGGGTCACGATCTTTACCTGAATGTCCGAGTGCTTGCCGTGGAACTCGGAGAGGAGATTTTTCAGGTCCGCCATCTGGGGGTTGTCGACCGCGGCCACGGTGATGGTCGTCTGTGCGCCTCCGCCGCCGCCGCCACCTCCGGCACCAGGACTACACGCCGCTGCCGCGAGCACGGCGATCACCAGCCCTGCAAGCCTGGTCGCCAAAGGTCTGGAGACGGCGGGTGCGCGTTCCGGGAGCCGAAACGGCATATCCGCAAGCGGGTTGTGCATCCCTTCTCTCCTCCTCCGCCACCACTGATCGGGTGGCGCTTGAGACAACGTTGTTTGGCAACGGTAGCACATGCCGTCGGGCTTGTCCAGGGGTACCATTGCAATCGCCAGGCCAGCGTCGAAAGAGGCTCGGGTGCCTTGCCGCCGATCGGAAATAAGGAGGTTGGGAAAACGTTGTCGAGCAAAGAGCTCCCTGTAGGCCGGCCCCCGACCATGAGGGACGTCGGCGCGCTCGCCGGAGTCAGCCTGAAGACCGTCTCGCGAGTCATCAATCGGGACCCGACTGTGTCGTCCGAGATCGTGACGCGCGTTCGCCGGGCGGTCGAGCTGCTCGACTACCGGCCCAATCTCGCCGCGACCAGCCTGCGCAGAGCGGACCGCAAGACGGCGACCATCGGCCTACTGCTCGAGGATGTCGCCAACCCGTTCTCGTCCGCGCTCAACCGGGCTGTCGAGAACGTGGCGCGAGAGCGAGGCATCCTGGTCTTCACCGGCAGCAGCGATGAAGATCCTGAGCGGGAACGAGAGGTGCTGGCTGCATTTGCGTCGCGCCAGGTCGATGGCCTCATGGTGGTCCCCTCCGGTCTCGGCCAGGGCACCTTCCTTATGGAGCGGCGCCGCTCGGGCCTGCCCATCGTCTTCCTCGACCGCCCCGGGGCGGTACCGGCAGCAGACAGCGTCACCGTGGACAACCGCGTCGGCGCGTCTGTGGCGGTGCGCCACCTCGCGCAGCACGGGCATCGAAGGATCGCCTTTCTGGGCGACCTGCACACCATCTGGACCGCGGTCGAACGCGAGCGCGGCTACCTGGACGGGCTGGCCTCGGTCGGGATCCCATTTGATCCCGCGATCCTCCGGCGGAACATCCGCGGCCCCGGGTCGGCCGAACAGGCTGCTGCCGACCTGGTCACCTCTGAGAATCCCCCGACGGCGCTCTTCACCGCGCAGAACCTCATCACGATCGGAGCCGTGCGGGCGCTCAAGCAACTGGGGCTCCATCGCCACGTCGCACTCGTCGGCTTCGATGACGTTCAGCTGGCCGACCTGCTCGATCCGCCGATCTCCGTGATCGCTCAGGATCCACCCGCGTTGGGGAGGACCGCCGCCCGGCTGCTCCTTGCGCGGCTCGACGGAGACGACACCCCACCCCAGCACGTGGTGGTCCCGACGAGGCTGGTGCCACGGGGGTCGGGTGAGATCAGGGCCGGGAGCTGAGATGGTCGTCGTCTGCGGCGAAGGTCTGATCGACATGGTGGCCACCAGGTGTGGAGACAGCCAGGGCTACGTCTCGAGGCCAGGCGGTTCGCCGTTCAACGTAAGCATCGGGCTGGCCAGGCTCGAAGTCCCGGTCGCCTTCCTCGGCCGTCTCTCCAGGGACCACTTCGGCCGCAGCCTCGTGCAGCATCTCCGGGACAACGCCGTTCAGCTCCGCTACCTTCGCGATGGGCCTGAGGTCAGCACCCTCGCCTTTGTTCATCACGAACCTGGTCAGGAGGAGCAGTACGTCTTCTACACGGAGAACTCCGCCGATCGCAACCTCCTCCCCGCCGACCTGCCCGACCGCTTCGAGGACGATGTGAGCGCCCTTCACTTCGGCTCGACCTCGCTGATGATGGAGCCGTCAGCGTCCACGCTGGAGCAGTGCATGCGGCGGGAGCACGGCGCCAGGCTCATCAGTCTCGACCCCAACGTCAGGGCGCAGCTGATCGCTGACGCAGACCGGTACCGTCACCGGCTCGAGGGCTGGGTCCGCCTGTCGGACCTGGTCAAGGTGAGTCGGGCGGACCTGGAATGGCTCTACCCGGCCGTGTCTGTGGACCAGGTCGCCTGGCGGTGGCGCGGGCTCGGGGCGTGCCTCGTCCTGGTGACCCTCGGAGTCGACGGGGCGGTCGCGTTCGGACCAGGGGCGATCGCGACCGAGCCGGCTGTTCCTGTCCAGGTCGTAGACACGGTGGGCGCCGGTGACGCCTTCACTGCCGGAGCCCTGGCCTGGCTCCACCATGCATCCCTCCTTGATCGGACAGCGCTGAGCGGGATCACGATCAGCGAGCTGACAGCACTGCTGAGTTACGCGAACCTGGTGTCGGCGCTGACGTGCACCAGGGCGGGTGCCGACCCTCCGCGTCGCGACGAGCTGACCAGCTGGCGGGGGAGGACGCCGGATGGCCGGCGTCCTCCCGTTTAGCTGAGGGTGCGGCTCAGCTGACGACGAAGTCGGCGCTCAGCCTGCCTACCTGAACCTGGTAGGAACCAGGCTCGACGCGGGGGCGGCTGGTGGCGTCGACGTCTCCCTGTGTAACGGCCAGCGCCGCGACCGGAAACGAGACCTGTACGGTCTTCGTCTGCCCGGGAGCGAGGTCCACACGGGTGAACCCGACCAGCCTCTGGGGAGGTGCGATCACGGTGCTCACGGGCTGGTGCACGTACACCGGGACGATGTCTGTGCCCGACCGGCTCCCGGTATTGGCCACTGTGAATGTTGCCGTCACAGTGCCCGCACGGGACACGCTGTTCGACGCCGAGAGCCCGCTGGTCTGGAACGTGGTGTAGGAGAGGCCGAAGCCGAAGGGGAACAGCGGGTTGTATGCGCTGCCCTGCCCGAAATTCGTGCCTGGCAGCATGTCAAAGAATTTCGGCTGGTCGCCCAGCGGGGACGGGGCCCCACCGTTGAAGTCCCCGTCGGGGGTGGCGGCTTCGGAAGGCCACGACACCGCCAGCTTGCCGCTCGGGTTGACCTTGCCGAAGATCGCCTCCGCAACCGCGGTGCCCGCCTCAGTGCTGCCCTGGTACGCCATGAGCAGGCCGTCCGCGGTCTGGCCAGGCCCCAGCCCTAGCGGCCGGCCGGCCATGACTACGACGATCACCGGCTTGCCTGTCGCCCGGAGGGCGCTGATGAGAGCCTTCTGGTCCGCCGCCAGCTGCGGCGCCGGATTGTCACCCAGTCCCTCCGCGTACGCCTTCTCGCCAACGACCACGACGACGGCGTCCGCGGCCGGCGCGCCCGCGACAGCTGCGGCCTGGTCCGGCGCGAAGGTCACATTCGGGTCCTCGGCCCGAAGGCCATTGAGGACTGTCGTCCCGGGTGGGATCTGGTCCGGCGGCCCCATGCAGCAGACGTGTCCCGCGCCGAAGACGCCCTGCCAGCTGACACTCCAGCCGCCGAGCTGATTGGTCATCGAATCTGCGCTGGGTCCGGTCACGACCAGGCGGCTGCTCGGCGACAGTGGCAGCAGGTTGTTCTGGTTGCGCAGCAGTGTGATCGATTCGCGGGCGGCCTGCAGGGTGACCTCCCGGCCGGCTGTGACCGCGGCGTTGGCCGCGCCGGCGTCGACGAAGGGGTGATCGAAGAGCCCCAGGTTGAACTTCAGCGTGAGGATGCGCCGGACCGCCTGGTTGATGCGGTTAGCGGAGATCTTCCCGGTCTGAACGTCCTGCGTCATGGCCGCCTGCCACCGGTCGGCGTTGAACGGCAGCATGGCCATGTCGACGCCGGCGTTCACGGCCATGGCGGCCGCACCGGCCAGGTCGGCAGCCACGTGATAGGTGTTCGCGAGGGCTGGGACATCGCCGAAGTCGCTGATGACCACCCCCTTGAAGCCCAGCCGGTTGCGCAGCTCCTCAGTCAAGAGGAAGTGCGACGCCGTGGCGGGAATGCCGTTGACGGACCCGGAGTT
>DATFWQ010000187.1:0-7037 GCA_035259145.1 Candidatus Dormiibacterota bacterium
TGACGCGGGCCCGTCGCTGCGTTACTGACGCGCTCCAGCAGTCTTGCGTCGGCGTGCACCGTACAGCATCCGATATGCATCTGGGTAACTCACCACACAGATTCAGGTAGCTGGCCACGTACTTTTCGCGTTCCGCCGACCGGAATCGTTCGGCTATGGTCGGAACTGTGGGGTCTTGCATGGTTCGGACTTGTTACGTTCACTCGAAAGTCCTTCCCTGCCTCCATCGGGGCGGCTGGTCGCGGCTTGCAATGCGGAGGCGGGTCGCAGTAGAGAGCGCGCGCCGCAGCACGTATAGCCACGCTGCCTCACATGTCCTGGCGCACAACGCCCCGCGGATCGATCGTGCGCACCCCATATAGCGTCCTGAGGTAGGAGGAAGGCCATGAGAAAAGTACCACTCAGCCGCAGGGAAGTCCTGAGAGGCGTCGGAGCCGTTGGGGTATTGGGCGCGCTGGGAACTCCAACAGGGGTCTTCGCAGATGAGACTACGGTGCGATGGGACATCATCAGCGTGGATTTTGCAGCCGGTACCGTTTCGGCCGGTGGCGTGGCGTCCGCTCTTGCGAATGATGGCTCTAAAATCACCCTCACCGGTTCTGGCACGTTTCCGCCCGACGAGGAGGGCGACGTGACGGGCGGGGGAACCTGGAAGACCTTCAGCCGAACTGGCGGTCAAACCGGGAGCGGCACATATCGAGTGACCGGATTCGTCAGCTGGGAGCGGGCTCCCGGCACCCCGCCCCTCCCTATCGACAAGATCGGCAACCTGGCCGATAACAGTGCGGGCCTTGCGGTCCTGCGCGTCCGCTACTCAGATGGGAGCCGTGGCGTCCTGACAGTCAGCTGCCACCTGGTCGAGACGCCCGGCTCGGTGTTCGAGGGAATCACGACGACTAAGGGATTCGTGGATTACTGGAACCGGGTGGCGCCACCCAGTCCACCTGGAAACGAAAACCGGACGACATTCCATATCACCCCCGAGGTCTAGTCGAAAAGAATCGGGTGCGGCTCCCTTGATGGAATGCGCAGCGTGACCACCGCCCTGCAGCGCAACTACAAGCCGGAGCAGCAGGCGAGCTAGACGACATCGCGGCAAACCTGAACTCGAGCTTCCGGATGTATGCCCGCCGGGATGGCCTCGGACGGTACGTGCCGGCCCCTCAGGTCGTCGGCCAGCTCGTCGAGCAGCCGGGCCCACCCCGTACTCCTCGACCTGCCTGACCGTGATCTGGTCGATGTCGGCTTCACCGCCGTTGCGGCGCACCAGCTCCCACTCTTGCTGCATGACGTCTCTGCGGTAGACCTTGTCGTCCGGCACGTAGAATCGTCGCCCGGGGTCAGCCTCCGCCGCCCGCTAAGGCGTGCGCTGCAGAGCTCGAACCGCGTCGATCTCATCGACGCCAGGGATGGGCTAGCCGCGACGGCACTCATCGGTTCCTCCGTGCTCCACACGCGCGGACGGAGCAGCGGTCCGTTTCCAGGCCGAGCCGCCAACCTGCTACCGGGCCTCCTGGCGGTTACCAGTACCGGACTCTCACCAGGTTGCGACGAGCTTGTGATCAGGTCAGATCGCCGTCTATCGCATTGGGAATGCCACGTCGCATACCTCGTCACTCGGTGCGGCCGACCCCCAGTCCGTGAAGTACACCTCGCGAGGGGCGCCGGAGACGCGCCGCCCGCGGGAACTGATCCACTGAGCGACTGCATCGAACGCAGAGAGGATCTGTGGGTATTCGACCTGGGCCTTGATCAGCCTGACGTATGCCTCGTGATGGGCGGGCTCGCGGCGCATCGCCCGTCCGGTGGACGTCTCCAGGGATGGATTGACGGGCGCGCATACCTCCACGGGGCCGTCGCCGTCCTCGTCCACCTCGCCGTGGTGGATGGCGAACATCGGCCCGACCACCCCTCCGAGGTCCTGCGCGGCTTCAGCAAGTCGACACATCGTCGCCCCAAGCCAGCCCGACAACACGTCCACGTGCAGGTGCCGCTGCTCGGTTAGCACCAGCTGATCAGATACCTCACGCTCCCGAATCTCGAACCTGTCGAAGCTCTCCCCCTCTCCTCGCAACCTGGTCTGGAGGTGCGCTGCCAGCTCCCGCTGAGAGGCGATCCGCCGCTCGACCGCCGCCCAGTAGGACGCAATGATGACGGCGCCCTGCTGCCCGTCGGCGGACGCGACGTGCGCCACTTGCTCCAGCGGCATGTCGAGGCGCCGCAGCATCGCCACGAGTCGGGCGGTGGCGAGCTGGCTCTCTCGGTACCAGCGGTATCCATTGGCTTCGTCGACGTAATCCGGCGTCAGCAAGCCCAATCGGTCGTAGAGCCGCAGAGCTTTCGCCGACAGTCGTGACCTGCGCGCGAAGACGCCAATGCTGAGCAGCGGACCGGCCGTCTCCGCCTCAGCGGCCGCGATCGGCCGGTCCTCTGCTCCGTTCATGCCGGTCGCAGCCTCAGGCCGTGAGATAGGCCACCTCAGTTTGCCACTTGTTGCGATCCGGCTCCTTGCTCGGATCGGTGAGAGATGATTCGAGTCGTGCAGCCCACCTCTCGCCGCGCATCTGCCACTCCGCGCCGCTCTCCGCTCCCCATCGCAAGAGAGCGGCGTTCGCACCGACGAGGTCTTCAGGAGGGCCGGTGTGGATTAGCGTCGCATACTGACCGGCGGGCAGGACCCCTGGCTGAACGCGCTCATCCCCGGACACCGCAGCAGCGACCGGAACGCCGGCGTCCACCTCGAGCTCCCCTTCCATGTTCACGATGAGGTATCGCATGAACGGCGGTCCCGCGGCCGCCATGCCCCGCTCTCCCAACCAGGCGAACACCTCCGGCCACAGCGGTGGCACCACCCTTCCCAACTCCTCCATCGTGACTCGAGCTCGAATGCCCACGTAGTGCTGCTCCGGGCGTTCCGTCATCTTCGGATTCGTCACCATCTTGCCTGGACTCCTTGTTCCATCAGTTGACCGGTGGCCTGGCTGCATCGCCCGACTCCCACTACGGTGGAACCTGCCCCTGGGTCAATGTCAACTGGCTCAGCCGCACTGGTCGAGCGCGCGGCGCAGGTTGCCGCCGGCGGCCGCGACCAGTGCCGCAGCCCGCTCCGCCGGGACCCCACAGCGCAGCATGACCACCGCCACCTTGACCTCACCACCGGCACCGGCTAGCGCGGCCGCGGCCCGGGCGTCATCGACGCCTGCGGCCTGCGCCACGATGCGCCGCGCGCGGTCCCTCAGTTTTTCATTGGTCGCCTGCAGATCGACCATCAGGTCGCCGTACGTCTTTCCTAGCCGGACCATGGCGGCGGTGGAGAGCATGTTCAGCACGAGCTTCTGCGCAGTCCCCGCCTTCAGCCGGGTGGAGCCCACAATGACCTCCGGGCCGGTATCAACCTCGATCGGGCGCGCAACCGCCCGGCTGAGATCGGTGGCGGCGTTACAGGAGATGCCTACCGTCAGAGCCCCCACCGCCGCTGCGTGCCGGATCGCCCCCAGCACGTATGGCGTGCGCCCGCTGGCGCTGATGCCGACCACCGCGTCGCCGGGCGTCAGGCCCAGCGCGGCCACATCCGCGGCCCCCGCCTGCTCGTCATCCTCGGCCCCCTCGACAGCACGCATCATAGCCCCGGCACCGCCCGCGATCAGCGCCACCACCTGGCCCACCGGCGCACCGAACGTCGGACCCCACTCGCTGGCGTCCAGCACTCCGAGCCGGCCGGCGCTGCCGGCGCCAACATAGACCAGGCGGCCACCGGCTCGCAGCCGCTCCGCCATCGCGTCGACCGCGCCCGCAATCGCCGGCAGGGCCTGGCCCACGGCTGCAGCCACTGTCGCATCCTCTTTGTTCATGAGGCGCACCAGGTCCAGGCTGGAGAGGCGGTCGAGGTCGCTCCGGCCCCAGCCCCGCTCTGTTCCCAGGTCACCGATCGAGCCCATAGCTCCCTACTGGACCTCAGCCGCAACCGCCTGGTGGACCTCGCGGCGCAGCTCCGCCAGGCCCTCCGGGCGCCGGCGCGGGTGCACGGCGTTGGTAAGCAGGACAAGCGCCAGTCCCCTGTCCGGGCACACCACAAGTGAGGTCCCGGTGAAGCCGGTGTGCCACCGGGTGGTCGGAGGCCAGCCGCCCCAGTCATCGGGCGCCAGTCGCCAGCCAAGCCCGCGCACGTCCGGCGGTGCTCCCGCCTGGCGCCGGCCCATCTCGGCTATGGAATGCGCCTGCAGCACCGGGTGGCTCCGCGGACGCAGTAGGGCACCGGCGAACGCCGCCAGGTCATCGAGGGGGGCGAACAGGCCGGCGTGGCCCGCCACACCGCCCATCGCCCAGGCGTTGCCGTCGTGGACCTCGCCCCACACCACCCCGGGCGTGGGCCGCTGGTCCCCATCCGCTTCGGTGGCCGCGGTCCGGCGGCGCAAACGCCGCCCAGGCCGGAAGTCGGTCCTCCGCATGCCCAGCGGTCCCAGAAGGTCGTCACGGGCAAGCTGCCGGAGCCGCCGGCCGGCGCACGACTCCACCGCCCAACCCAGGAGCATGAAGTTGAGGTCACTGTAGGCCACCTCACCCGTGCCGCTGGTCCGGCGCGCCTCCTTCAGCAGCGCCAGCCGCACCCCCCGTCCCCAGGCGACCCGGTAGAACGGCCGGTGGGGAGGCAGCCCGGAGGTGTGGGTGAGGCAGTGCCAGAGCGTCACGCCCTCGTCCGGAAATCCTGCCACCCAGCGCCGGACGGGGTCGGCCAGCGACCAGAGGCCGCGGTCGCGCAGGAGCAGCACGAGCGGGACGGTGACCGTGACCTTGGTCAACGACGCAAGGTCGAACAGCGTGTCCTGGGCCACCGGCACCCGCTCGGGCACGACGGCGGCACACCCACCCCACATGCGGCCGACCACACCCTCGCGGTCCACCAGCGCGGCGACTGCCCCGGGCGGGAAGCCGCGCTCCAGGCGGCTGGCCAGCACGTGCGCGGCAGCCCACGCGGCACGCCCGAGCGAGCGCGGCGCCCCGTCCCGCACTTCCAGCTGGAACCCGCCAGGTGTCAGCTCCCGAGCTCCCTGCTCAGCCGGACCTCCTGGGCGCCGTAGGGAGCCTCGACCCGGCGGCTGCCGTCCGGCTCGAACCCCATGCGCTCATACAGCCGCCTTGCCCGCGTGTTCGCCTCGAAGACCCACAGCGTCACCCGCCGGTGCCCGCGGGCCGCCAGCTCGGCGAGCACCTCGGTGAGCAGCGTCCGGCCGACCCCAAGGCCCATCGACTCCGGGGTCACATAGAGGGAGAAGACGTGGCCCGCGCCTGGTAGGTCCGGATCCTCGCCGAAGCGCACGAAACCAACCGGCTCGCTGCCGTGAACCGCCAGCAGGGCATTGTGGCGAGCGCCGGTATCGCCGATGAAGTCGTGGAAGCGACTCGCGATCTCTGCTTCGTCAAGGGAATCCAGCACCAGGTCGTCGACCAGGCCGTGGTAGGCGCTGCGCCAGGACTGGACGAAAATTCGTGCAAGCACGGGGGCGTCAGCGCGGCGTGCGGGCCGCAGCACGATGGCGCTCTCGACCCCGGTTCCCTGGCGCTGTCGGGCGGAGAGGCGGAAGCGGTCACCCCGGTACCAGGTGAGCATGAGCTGGGCCGGACGCCCTTCCGAGGCAAGCGTGCGGCGTCTCACCAGCAGCAGCGGGATGCCGTCGGCGACCCCCAGCAGCCCGGCCTCGCGGGCGCTCGCAGGCACCGCCTCTATCGTCTGCTCCGCTTCAGCGACCTCCAGGCCATGGGAGTCCCAGAAAAACCGCGGCAGTGCGTCGGCGTCTGCCGCGGAAGCCCAAAGGCCGTCGAACCTGGCGGCATCCACCGTGACACGCTCCACCCCGACCCCCTCACCTTCCGCGATGCGCAGCCGCTCGATCTGCAGGACCTCTGTTCCCTCCGCCAGGCCGAGCGCCGCCGCTTCCTGGGGATCGGGCCGGCGCCGGTCGACGCCCACCAGGCGTACAGACCCGGCCGTCTCGGCCCCCGTACCGCCGTTCACTCTGCCATCGAGATTCACGGCTTGCATCACCTTGTGACTCGCCACGTACGTCCCGCTACCCTGCCGGCGGTAGATCCGCCCCTCCGCGACGAGCTGCTGCAGCGCCTGGCGCACGGTCTGGCGGGAGATGCCGTGTGCCTCGCTCAGCTCCCGTTCGGCCGGCAACGGCGCATCCATCGGGAGGCCTTCCATGAGGCGGACCAACGCCTCCTTGAGCAGCTGGTGCTTCGGCTGCCTCTGGCGTCGATCAGCTCCGTACCTCATGCTCACTTGACCGTAACAATTGCAATTGGTAGGGTCAACTGTCATGGGAGAGGTGACGACGGCAAGACGAGCCCTGGCTGTGCTGGCTGCAGGATCCGCGCTGCTGGCCGCCTGCGGGCAGACGAGTGGCGGGGGTGGCACCACCTCCGGCGGCACGCTGGTGGTGGGCGAGGTGACCGGCGTCCAGAAGCTGGACCCGCAGGTTGCGACGAAGTTCGTCGACGTGGCGGCCCTCGGCCTGGTCTACCAGCCCCTGATCAAACTGGACGGTCACCTGCAGCTCCAGCCAAACCTGGCGAAGTCGTGGCAGGCCTCCACCGACGCGACCACCCTGACGCTCCACCTCCAGCAGGGCGTCACCTTTCACGACGGCAGCCAGTTCACGTCGGCGGACGCCAAGGCCAGCCTCGAACGTGTCCTCGATCCCAAGACCGGGGCCGCGGCGCGCTCCTTCCTCTCTGCGGTCCAGAGCATCGACGCCAGCGACCCGACCACACTGGTGCTGCACCTGAGCCGGCCCGACTACTCGATCGTCACGGGCCTGGCCTCGACCAACCTGGCAATGCTGCCCAGGAAGGCGATCGACGCCGGGACGATCGCGAGCCAGCCCGATGGGACCGGTCCATTCAAGTTCTCGGCCTGGAACCCGCAGACCTCCTTCAGCGTGTCCCGCAACGACCACTACTGGAACGGCAAGGTCACACTGGACAAGGTCGAGATGCGTGTCATTCCCGACGAGCAGTCGATGGCGGCCGCGCTG
>DATFWQ010000188.1:0-6962 GCA_035259145.1 Candidatus Dormiibacterota bacterium
AGTACCGAGCCGGGGTCTGCTTCCCCATCAGGTCAGAGGCGCCATCATTCCTGAGCCGGGCGGACCATCAGCACGTGCGAGGCCGTCTCGCGCTCCACAGTGAAGCCGATTCGCTGGTAGAGCCGGCGCGCCGGGTTACCGCGCAGCACCTGGAGGCGGACCGTAAGGCGCTCCCGGTCCGCGCCGGCCAGCACGCCGCGGAGGAGGCGGGAGCCGATGCCGCGCCCCTGGTGCTCGGGCGCCACCTCTATGTCGTCCACCGAGACACAGTTACCGTCGCGGCTCGTTCGCAGAGTGCCGATCGGCTCGCCCGCGAGCTCGACGATCGTGCGCCCGGCGACGTTGAACGAGCTTGCGAACCGCCGATCCTGGTCAGCCTCGTCCCAGCCCCAGATCGGCTCGACCCAGCGCCGATAGCAGGCATGGTGAAGAGCGCGGAGGAACTCACGGTCAGCCTCCGTAGCCGGTCGTAACGTGACCGGGTCGCGCCGAGCCAGCAGGTAGCAGCGCTCCGTCTGCACCTCGCTGCGGCTCGGCTGGCGACGGAGATCCCACTCGACGGTCAGCCCCGCGTCCTCCAGCAGCCGGCGGACCCCGTCGGGCGGATGGAAGTGAAAGTCGAGCGAGACCTCGACGCCCATCATGTCATCGAGGTGGAGAAGGTGCCGGCCGGTATGGAACGCGAGCAGTGCGACGCCCTCGGGGCGGAGCGCCCTCCGCAGCTCGGTGAAGGCCACCGGCAGCTCTCGCGCGGTCAGATGGATGATTGAGTAGAAGGCGATCGCGCCGCCCAGCGAGCAGTCGGCGAGGTCCAGGTCGAGCATGGTGCCGACCCGGTATTCGGGTCCCGGCGACGAGCGCCGCGCGATCTCGATCATCCCGGGAGACAGGTCGATCCCGATCACGTGACGCCCGAGTCCGTGCAGGTACCGCGCGATATGGCCTGGGCCGCACCCGAGATCCGCGATCGGCCCGGGAGGAGCCGTCTGCTCGAATGCGGCCAGCAGTGCCCTGTCGAGCGGCTTGCGGTCGAGCTCGTCGAGGAAGTGGTGTGCATACGGCTCGGCGACACGGTCGTAGCTATCGCCTATCTGCTTAACCACCCTGCGAGAGTAACCGCAGCCGCACTTCAGTGAGGTGGGTGACGAACCATTGAAAGCTCCTTCACCGTGTCGCCGCCCGGAAGGCGGCGACTGTGGCGGGCATAAGCACGAGCGCGGCGACCGCCAGGACGGCCAGCATGCGCACGTCCTGGCCCCAGTCGTTGCCGATGCTCATCAACCTCTGCCCGACGTCGATCACGTAGGACGCGGGGTTGATCCTCGCCACCGCCTGCACCCAGTTGGGCTGGAAGCGCAGCGGCAGGAAGGCGGGCGACAGGAAGAGGGCGGGCAGCGTCACGAAGATGCCCGCGACCATCGTCAGTTCGGCGTTCCGGCCGCGCAGCGCGATCAGATTGGCAAGCGATGCCCCGACGACGCCCAGCAAAGCCACGCTCGCGAGCATCCCGAACGTACCGAGCCAGCCGGTCTCCACCCGCGCGCCCATCAGCGCGCCGACGCCGAGGACGACCGCACCCTGGGCGACCATCGTGACGGAGTCCGCCAGGACACGGCCGAGCAGGATGCTGAGACGGCTGATCGGGCTGATGCGGAGCTTGTCCAGCATCCCGCTGTCGATGTCGGTCACCATGGCCAGTCCAGACTGCAGGCCGGTGAACAGCACCGCTAGCACCATCATGCCGGGGACGAGGAGGGCCAGGTAGGACCGGTAGCCGAGGCCTCGGAGAAGCGGGGTATCGGCCAGCCTGCTGAACGTCTGCGAGAACATCACCAGCCAGACGAGTGGCTGAGCCACCGAGGCGATCACGAGCATCGGGGTGCGCACGTTCTTGACGAGGTTGCGGAATGTGAGGACAACCGTGGCCGGCATCTCAACGCCTCCTTCGGCCGTGGGCGGCCGCGAACAGACTGCTGACAGCTGCGCCGGCCGGCGCCTCCGAGCGAGGAGCGCGGCCGGTATAGCGGAGGAAGACGTCGTCCAGCGTCGGCTGCCCCGTCTCCACGGTCTCGATCGGGATCCCCGCCCGGTCCAGTACCCGGACGACATCCGCCAGGCCGGCTCCAACGCTGCGCAGGCGGACGACAAGTGCATCGCCAGACTCCACGCTCACCACGTCTGGACTCAAGGCCAGAGCCCGGGCCGCGCGGAACGAATCTGCGCTGTCAGCCAGCGTCAGCCGGAGGCGCCCCTCCCCCACCTCGCTTTTGAGCGCGGTCGGCGTCCCCTCCTTGACCAGCCGCCCCCCGTCGATGATGGCGATCCGATCGCAGGCCCGGTCCGCCTCCTCCAGGTACTGCGTGGTGAGGAATATGGTCGTGCCCTCCTGGCTGGCGCCGCGCAGGTGGCGCCACAGCGCGTTGCGAGACTGAGGGTCGAGGCCGATTGTCGGCTCGTCGAGGAACAGGACCGGCGGCCGGTGTACCACGGCCTGGGCGATGTCCAGCCGCCGCCGCAGCCCGCCCGAGAGCCTGCCGGCCCGCTCGCCGGCCACCTCCGACAGCGAGAATGTCTCGATCACCTCCTCGATCCGGCGCTGCTGCTCCCGGCTGGGGGGAAGGCCGTGAAGGAGGGCCTGGAGGACCAGGTGCTCGTGCACGGTCAGGTCGTCGTCCACCCCTGTGGCCTGCGCCGTGTAGCCGATGCTTTGCCGGATGCGGCCTGGCATTCGTTCTACGTCGAAGCCGCCGACACTCGCCGTGCCCGACGTGGCGCGCAGGAGCGTGACGAGGATGCGCACCGTGGTCGTCTTGCCCGAGCCGTTGGGGCCGAGAAAGCCGAAGATCTCACCTCGGTCGACTGCGAACGAGATCCCGTTGAGCGCCGGATTGCCGCCCGGGTAGACCTTGGTCAGATCCTCGACCTCGATGGCGTGGGCCGGGGAGCGCGCGGTGATAGCCTGCACTGCGAAGCCTCCTTGGTTTCATCGGGGCCGCTCCACCACCTCCAAGCAGTCGGGGCGGCCCCCCAGACGATAGAATGAACGAATGTCCATAGTGTATGAGCGCCCGTTCATTCTTGTCAAGGGGTATCGCCGTTGCCTCGTGGGGTAGCGATCTCAGAGCTGCCGGAACAGCTCTTTCAGGCGGTGGAGCGCGTGCTGGACCGGGAGGGCCCGAGCGGGCTCAGCGGCCGCGCAATTACGCGGGAGGCAGGGGTCGCGACCGGCCTGCTGTACAACCACTTCACCGACCTGGACGAGCTGCTGGCGATGTTCATCCACGATCGAGCGCGAGCCTTTGTCGCGCACGTGGAGGCGCTGTCGTCTCGGACCGGCACGGGCACGGTGGTCGGGAATCTGACCGAGGCCGCCACTGCGATGGCGCCCGGCTTCACGGTGATATTCAACCTCGTGATGTCCCGTCCCACCCTCGCCCGGCGCCTGCAGGCGGTGGTCGGGCATGAGGTCTCACTGCACGATCTGGAGATGGCCTTCGCGGCCTACCTGAAGGCGGAAAAGCAGGAAGGACGGGTCGCGCCGGGCGCGGATGCGCCGGCCCTGTCGATCGCCCTGGTCGGCGCGGTCCACCACCTGCTGATGACAGGCCGGCTGGGCATGATGGAGCGGGTCGTGACCGCGCTGGCCGGAAGCCTCGGAGTTGAACACGAACGTCCGGGCTGATGGAGGTTCTCAGACGAGTCCGGTCGGCACTCACTACTGGGTGCCAGGCTGGACCAGGCCCGTCTCGTATGCCAGCACGACCGCCTGCACCCGATCCCGCAGCCCTCGGGCTGATGAGCGGCATCCAGCTCGCCGCCGTAAATAGAGACCCGCTCCTTCATACCCAGCAGCCCGTCCCCGGGCCCGCTTCCGTCGGACACCCGGCCGCCTCGGTCGACCACCTCCAGGCCCAGCTCCCGCTCGGCGTACCGAAGGACGACCTGGGCGCGCGCCCCGCGAGCGTGCTTGAGCACGTTCGTCAGCGCCTCCTGGAGGATCCGGTAGGCCGTGAGGTCCAGGCCAGGTGGCAGTGGCCGGGCAGCCCCCTCGATACGCACGTCGACCGGCAGCCCCGCCGAGGTCACGCGCTCGACGAGCGCGTCGAGCTGGCCGAGGCCGGGCTGCGGCGCCAGCGTGGCCTCGCCCGCGTCATCGGTCAGCACCCCCAGCAACCGGCGCAGCTCGGTCAGCGCCTCGCGTCCGCTTCCCTCCACCGAGCGCAGCGTCTCGCCGACCCGTTCGGGGTGCCGGTTCAGCATCGTTCGCGCAGCACCGCTCTGCACGACCATCACGCTGACGCTGTGCGCGACCACGTCGTGCAGCTCGCGGGCGATGCGCGAACGCTCGTCTGCAACCGCGACCCGCGTGGCGAGCTCCTGTTCGTGCTCCAGACGACGCGATCGCTCGGTCAGCATGTCAGTCTGGGCCTGGCGAGCACGGACAGCGTTGCCGGCCAGCCAAATGCCCGCGGCGAGCAAGATCGTCTCCGTCTGCCTTGGAAGCGGCGGCGCGGCCTCGGGGATGGCCAGCTGCAGCAACACCATGCACCCGACCAGAAGCCCCAGCGACGGCAGGCGCCAGCGGCTGTGCAGTCCGACTGAGTAGCCTCCGACCAGGAAGCCGAAGAACCCGACCACTGTCGGCGGCTGCGCCGTCAGCAGGCCGAAGCCGAACTGCGTGAGGTAGCAGACTATCGGCCAGCGGCGCCGGCCGGCGAGCGCAAGGGTGGCGCCCGCGACGAAGGGCAATCGACCCAGGCTGTCCGGCCTGGTGTAAACGAATTCGATCACCGAGCCCACTGTGAGGACCAGCGCGAGGGACGCGTCCGCAACGCGCGGGTCGAGAGTCTGGAAGCTGCGCCACGCGCGCTGCGGAATGGCCACGCCTGCACTGTAGCCCGGCTCCGGGCGGGCCGGCGTCACCATCGGGACGGACCGTTCGTACATCCACAGGATGACTCGCGCCAGTGACCATCCCCGCGGCTGACCACGAATCCACACACGGGGCGACGGCCGGTTTGCCCGCCCGGCCCTACGTTGGCCTCGGACAGCGAAATGCCAGGGAGGCAGATGAAACCGATGACCAACGAAACACGAGCACTACGCACACCGGGGGTCAGGCCCAGGCCGTATCCCACAGCCCTGTTCATCCTCGGCTCAGCGGCCATCCACTTCTCGGTCGCGCCGATGCACTTCCAGGAGTACGTCCCCTTCGGCCTGTTCTTCGTCAGCGCCGGCATCGGCCAGGTGGCGCTGGCCTTGGGCATCCTCACCGTGCCGGCGCGCCGGCTCTTTCTGGCCGGCGCGGCTGGAACCGGGGCCTTGATCGCGCTCTGGTTTGTGTCTCGCACGATCGGGCTGCCGATCGGCCCTCACCCTGGCAGGCCTGAGGCAATCGGCTTCTCCGACATCGCCTGTGTCGTCCTCGAACTGGTGTCCACGCTGCTGTTGGTGCGGGCCGCATTCCGCCGGCCGAAAAGCCGCCGGCGCGGGCCGGTTCGGATAGCCCTGACGACGGCACCCGCCGTCCTGCTGACGACGATCCTCACCGCTGTCGGGGTCGGCAGCGCGATCAATGACATGCCCTACGCCTTCAACGCCAGCCCGATCGTTCCCGGCCAGGCGGCGACCAACCTGGCGCTCCTTACCGAAGCACCGGGCTCGGAGCCCGTCAAGACCTTCACTCTCACTGCTCGGGTCACCCGGATCAAGGGCCAGGACGCCTGGACATACAACGGCACCGTGCCAGGTCCGGTGCTGCGCGTCACGCAGGGCGACCGACTTCGGGTCACCCTCCACAACCGCCTACCCGCCTCGACCACCATCCACTGGCATGGAGTGCCGGGTCTGCCCGACGCCGAGGATGGCGTGGCCGGGATCACCCAGCAGGCGGTCACGCCCGGTCACTCGATGACCTACGAATTCGTTGCCCGAGAGCCCGGCACGTACTGGTACCACTCGCACCAGGACACCTCGTCCCAGATCGGCCGGGGCCTGTTCGGAGCCCTTGTGGTGGAGCCGAAGGGTGGTCCCACCGAAAGCCGTGACTACACCGTCGTCCTGCACGGCGCCGTCGACGTCAGCGCGGTGGCGATCAACGGGACCACGGGCGATCTCCACCTGGACGCCCGACCGGGTGACACCGTGCGGCTCCGCATCGTCAACGCCTTCGCCCCGGGCATGGACGGCGGGGCGGAGACGCCGGTGCTGCTCGGCGCTCCTTATCGGGTGGTGGCTCTCGACGGCCGCGACCTCGTGCAGCCCCAGGTGCTGCCGGCCGAGCGCCTCCCGCTCGGAATGGGGCAGCGCGCGGACGTCGTCTTCACGATGCCTACGAGCGGTGCTGTCCGGCTGGTCGACGCGGCCGAGAAGGGCGAGGCCGCGTTCAGCATCCCCACCACCCGGCCGGCGACAGTCACGGTCGGCGATGGGCCGGCGCCCGGAGCTGTGGACGTGGGCCGCCTTCCGCTGTTCGATCTGACTCGCTACGGCCAGGGCGGCGCCGACCCGGTCGCGGCCGCCCACGCCGACGCCACCTACCCGATCGTGCTCGAAGCACAGGGCGGGTTCCACGACGGGCGTATCGAGCTGGTTCACACGATCAACGGCCGGCCGTCCCCGTATGTGCCCCCGCTGAACGTGCGTGAGGGTCAGGTGATCCGCCTGCATATCGTGAACAGGACCCCAGAGTTTCACCCGATGCATCTGCACGGGCACACGCTCTCGGTCCTGCGCAAAGACGGCAGGCCGATCGAGGGCAGCCCGGTTCACCTGGACACGATCCTGGTGGGCCCGCACGAGACGTGGGACGTTGCGTTCGCCGCTGACAATCCCGGCATCTGGATGCTGCACTGCCACGTCCTGCTCCACGCCTCCTTCGGCATGAGCATGACCGTCAACTACGCAGGTATATCGAGCCCCTACGAGATGGGCAGCCGCTCGGGCAACGTCCCCGAGTAGCG
>DATFWQ010000189.1:0-4264 GCA_035259145.1 Candidatus Dormiibacterota bacterium
GACCACCGCCACGCCGAGCTGACAGGCATCTCCATCCCGAACAAGCGGTTCGGCTCCTTCGGCCTGTCCGACATCGTCAGCCAGATGGGCAGCCGCCAGCAGCCTGCCGAGGAAGGTCCGGCCGACTTCGTGAACTTCCACCTCACCAGAGATCGGGTCCTGCCGTGCCTGCAGTTCGGCCTTTACCTCGTCAGCGACGGCGACACCCGCCTGCTGGTCTTTGTGGGAGGTCCCACCCCTAACATGGGCCCTCGGGGTCGGGTCCGCGTCGAGGTCATGGGGAGTGATGGGGATGCGTGCAACGCCTTTCTGGCCGCGATCGCCGCCGCTGCCAGCCGGTTGAACGTCTATCGCGGGCACGTCATCTCACTTTCTCCGGGCGAGATGGGCATGGGGCCCCAGACCCTGGTCCAGTTTCACAGCCTGGCGAAAGTCGCACGAGACGACGTCGTGCTGCCGCCCGGGCTGCTGGACAGGATCGAGCGCCACACGATGGTCTTCGCCCGCCACGCCGAGCGCCTGCTGGCCGCCGGCCGCGCCCTCAAGCGGGGACTCCTGCTCTACGGCGCGCCGGGGACCGGCAAGACGCTCACCGTGAACTACCTCGCGGGTCAGATGCCTGACCGGACGGTAATCCTTACCACGGGGCGTGGCATGGGGATGACCCGGCAGGTCGCCCAGATGGCGCGATCCCTGGCGCCGTCGATGGTCGTGCTCGAAGACGTGGACCTGATCGCAGAACACCGTGGCCAGCCGTTCATGCCCACCGGCCCGATCCTGTTCGAGCTGCTGAACGAGATGGACGGCCTGCGCAACGACTGCGACGTCATCTTCTTGTTGACCACCAACAGGCCTGACATCCTCGAACCCGCGCTCGCCGCACGACCGGGCCGCATCGACCTGGCGGTCGAGCTGCCGCTGCCCGACGCGGAGGGACGCCGGCGCCTGCTCGAGCTATACGGGCGGGGCCTGCAGTTCGAGCACGTCGATCTCGACGGCATCGTGCAGCGGACCGACGGGGTCAGCCCGGCGTACATCAAGGAGCTGCTTCGGAAGGCCATGCTCCTCTCCGCCGAGCAGAATGCGCCCGGCGTGGCTCAGCGTCACCTGGACGTGGCCACGGGAGAGCTGGCCGAAGGCGGCCGCCTGGCGGAGCGGCTGGTCGGTTTCAGACCGGTGGAGACACCGGCACCGGTCCCTCCGCGACCACCCGGACCGAGCGGTTTCCCGCGAACGTGGTAGTAAGAGGCGCCGGCCTCGGGGCCGGCGCCTTGAACAGGAGACGTGATCTCAGCTGTCCTGCTGGTCGCCCACGCGCAGCCCCGTGCTGGGATCGAGGACCAGCCGGGCGCCGTGCGGATGGTTGAAGTCGAACGCGCCCATCAGCGAGCCGGCATACGCATCTGCCGAACCGCTGCCGATCCGGCGCAGGCTCCAGTTGTCCTCGATCAAACGCAGGATCGAGCTCTGGTCCGTGAGCGTGTGGTCGACGAAGTTCTGACGCGCGAACGGCGAGAGCACGAGCAGCGGCTGCCGCGGGCCGTAGCCGCAGCGGCCCTCCTGCGGGCCCAACGGCCCGGTCGGAACCCTGGCTGGGTTGGCGCCGCACTGGTTCGTGCCGGTCAGAGCGTCGATCGAGGTCTGCGACTGGTTGACCAGTGGCGGCAGGACGTGGTCGTACCAGCCATCGGAGTCGTCATAGGCGACGACCACAGCCGTGCGGCGCCAGCTCTCCAGGCGCTGCAGGTGATTTATGGTGTCGACGAGAAACGTCTGCTCGTCGAGAGGGTCCGAGTACCCGGCGTGGCCGTCCTGAAAGGCGGGCGCCTTGAGAAATGAGACCGACGGCATCCGGTTGGCATCCGCAGCCTTCCAGAACGCTGCAAGGTCGTACTGGTGGTTGGCCTGGTCCTGGTGGCCGATCATCGCGTCGGACGAAGGCGGCAGATGCTTTGGATTGGAAGTCGACTGGTAGTACTGAAACGGCTGGTGGTGAGGGATGTAATCCTTGCTCGGCGTGGCGCCGATCGCGGTGTGGGTCTGGGCGCAATTGGCGAAGCCGCCCTGAAACCAGCCCCAGCTCAGCCCTTTGGCGCTGAGCAGGTCACCGACGTTGCGGCCGCCCATCTGGGCCGAACCCCGCGTATCGCAGTTGTCGAAAAATGGCTGGGGATCGCCGAAGACGGTGCCTGTGCCCTGTTGAGCCGGCACACCCGGCTTGTTGTCGGTGGAGAACGGCACGGGGCAGGCGGGTGAGTTGATCGTGGATGAGACGCCGCAGACGGCGCCGAACGTGTTACCGCTGATCAGATTAAGGGCGCCAGGCGTCGACGGGCCGTAAACAGTGCCGAACGAGTTGTCGTTCATCGCGAACCGCTGCGCGTAGTTCCAGAGGGCGGTGACCGTGTTGCCGTCGTAGTAGTCCATCACGGCGAAGTTCGGGCTGACACCCGTGGCCTTACCGGTGCACTGTGCGACGGTCAGGCCGTTCCCCGTCTTCTGGACGAACAGGTCCATGGCGCCCAGGTCGGCGGCTTGCTGTTCGTGCGTGTAGTCGTGGTCCTGGTCACAGGTGTGAGCCTGGGAGCGGTCCAGGCGCTGCGGGTTGCTGAGGTTGGGGTTTCGGGTCCGCAGGGCGCTGAGGGCGTCACCCAGGCCGTTCACGGTGGGGGTGCCCGCCGAAGCGTGGAACGCAGGCTCCCCAGACGGGTTCTCGGCCAGCGGATAGGTGCCGAAGTAGTGATCGAAGGAGATGTTCTCCTGGAAGATCACAACCACGTGCTTGATCGGCGTAGCCGTACGGGCCCTGGCCGCCGGATCCTGGTCGTCGCTGGCTGCCGAAAGCGCCGGCACCAGCGCCACGGCGGCGGCGGCCAGCGCCAGCATCGAACGTATCCCTTGCATGCGCGTCCCTCCTTCGACCCCACGAAGCGGGGCTTCGCAGGGAGTCGCCGCGCCCGGGCTGGGCACGACCTCGGGTCAACCTAAGTCTGAGCCCGAAAAAGGCGGGTGAACCCGAGGTTAAGCGTCAGATGCGGTTCCGCTCTCAGGAAATCGACGGCGCAGCCACGCGACTATGTCTTGCAGGGGCGTCCCGGGCGTGAAGAGCTCGGCCACCCCGAGCTGCTTCAGCTCAGCGATGTCCTCGTCGGGAATGATGCCGCCGCCGAAGACCACTATGTCGGTCGCGTCCCGCTTGCGCAGCTCCTCGACGACCGCCGGGAACAGCGTCATGTGCGCCCCCGAGTGCAGTGACAGCCCGATGACCTGGGCGTCTTCCTGGAGTGCTGCGTCAACGACCATCTCGGGCGTCTGCCGCAGGCCGGTGTAGACCACCTCGTAACCCGCGTCCCGGAGCGCCCGCGCTACCACTTTCACGCCGCGGTCGTGCCCGTCCAGGCCGACCTTTGCCATCACGATCCGTAGCGGGCGGACAGGTGCCCGAGAGGCCATGATCAGATGATCGCCTTTTCGGTGTAGAGGCCGAATACGTCCACCATCGCGCCCATGATCTCGCCCTCCGTGCAGGAGGCTCGAACGGCGTCGAGGATGTGAGGCATCAGGTTCTCGTCGGGGCTGGCCGCCGCCGCGCGGACTTGCTCCAGCGCCCGGCTCGCCCTGGCGGCGTCGCGGCGCCGTCGCACCTCGCGGAGCCTGTCCACCTGCTCCTGTTCCAGGCTGAGCGGGATGCGCAGGATCTCCAGCTCCTCATCCTGATCTGTCAGGAACTCGTTGACGCCGACCACGAGCCGCCGCTTCTGCTCCAGCTCCTGCTGGTGCCGGAAGGCGGAGTCTGCGATCTCCCTCTGCATGAAGCCGGCCTCGATCGCGGGGATGACACCTCCGAACGAGTCGATCCTCTCGAAGTAGGCTTCTGCTTCTTCCTCCATCCGGTCGGTCAGGTTCTCTATGAAGTAGGAACCACCCAGCGGGTCGACCGTGTTGGCAACGCCCGTCTCGTAGGCGATCATCTGCTGGGTTCGCAGCGCGATGCGTGCCGCCTTGTCCGTCGGCAGCGCAAGCACCTCATCCATCGCGTTCGTGTGCAGCGACTGCGTCCCGCCCAGCACGGCCGCCATAGCTTCGACCGCCGTCCGCGCGATGTTAAGCTCCGGCTGCTGCGCCGTCAGCGACACACCGGCCGTCTGAGTATGGAAGCGCAGCTTCCACGATCGCTCATCTCGGGCACCGTACCGCTCGCGCATATGCCGCGCCCAGATCCGGCGGGCGGCTCGGAACTTCGCGATCTCCTCAAAGAAGTCGA
>DATFWQ010000190.1:0-16141 GCA_035259145.1 Candidatus Dormiibacterota bacterium
TTGAGGGCGTCCGGGTTGCCCTGCGGGCACCCATTCACCGTCAGCCACCAGGGCGGTGAGTTGGCGAACGCCTCCAGCACGAACGAGCCCCGGCTCTGTCTGGAGAGGGCGGCGCGCAGCACCCCCAGCTGATTGCGGTCCCTTCCAATCTCGGGCAGCTCGCCAGGACCGTCAGCCAGGACGGGGATCGCCTTACCAGGTCCGAAGCTGCCGCAGGCAGGCACCAGGCTGCGATCGGCTACCGGGAAGCTGCCTTCACGCGTCAGTTTGCCGAGGCACCCGCCCGGCCGGCCCCCGCCGTCACACCAGAGGACAGGGCTGGCGCCGATGTTGTAGCGGATGACGTTGAGCCCGAGGCGGTCGGGGTGCTCGTTGTCAGGCAGGCCGAAGAGCTCGTCAACGATCTGCTGCGGGCTCTGCCACCCACCGACGACATTCGCCCACCACGCCAGCGAAGTCCCCCAGCCCTCGAACCGGTAGGCATCCCTGGACGTGACCTCGATGGCACCGGGACTAAAGCCCGCTGTGGCAAGCGCAGTCGTTCGGCTGTCTGGCGACACCGCCAGAGCCAGCAGCAGGACCAAACAGAACGATCCGACACGACCACGCGCCCACCTGTACGACTGGAAAACGGTCAGATCCTCCCTCTTGTCCCCGCTCGTGGATTGCTAATAAGGTCGACGGCCCCGCACAGGCTCGCGACAGGATATTATCGCGGCCTTCAACCAGATTCGAAGCAGGGCCAGCACCCTGCGGTCACCCACATGTGTGGCCACTCATGGGAGTTGGACCCGAAGGTCAGGCCGGCCGATGGGCCTCATGCACGCTGGCCAGCACGCGCAGCCGCCGCTCTGTGCTGGCCTCAGGCACCTCGACGATCAGCTCATCGACGCCGGCGGCCGCATATGACTCGAGCTCACGCCCCGCGTCCTCCGGGTTCACGGAGGTGCGCAGCACCACGCGAAACCCAGCCGGGTCCCGATCGGCGTCAGCCATGTCGGCCTGAAGCCGCCGGACCGCTTCATACACCTGTGCTGGAGCCAGCCGCACCCCGTGCCAGCCGTCGCCGAGGCGCGCTGCTCGGCGCAGGGCCGAGCGGCTGTTGCCCCCGATCACGATGGGAATGGGACGGCCGGGCCTCGGTAGTAGGGCCAGGGGGGCGAACCGGTAGTGCCGGCCCTCGAACCCCGTCGGGGTGCCGGCGCTCCAGAGCTGGCGGAGCATCGTGATCAACTCCTCCGCGAGCTTCCCTCGGGAGGCGAAGTCAGCGGCCAATGCCTCGAACTCCTCCCGCAGCCAGCCCACGCCAACCCCGAGCTCCAGCCTCCCGCGCGTGAGATTGTCGATGTCCGCGAGCATCTTCGCGGTGATGAGCGGGTTCCGCATCGGCAGCACCAGGACGCTAATGCCGAGCCGGACGCGCGTCGTGCGGCCGGCTAGATACGCGAGCAGGGTGACCGGCTCGAAGACAGGCTGGTCGCGGTCGAAGGGGAAGGCCCCCGTTGCGTTGTAGGGGTAGGGCGAGACCACATCCCTGGGGAAGACCACGTGGTCGCCCGTCCAGAGCGAGTCGTAGCCCAGATCCTCGACACTCTGCGCCAGCAGCTCGAAGTCGGCCGGCGTCGCGTGCTCGCCCCACGGTGGCAGGAAGGCGCCCAGCCTCATCAGCGGACTCGGCTATTGATGGCCAGGGCCAAGCACGTCGACCGCGTACTCGTGCCGGATCACCCGGCCGAGCACCGGATCCTCCAGCTCGATCTCGTAGCGTTCGCCGAAGAGTACGCCACCGAGGCTGGCGGGGGTCCCGGACAGGAAGACGAGTCCGTCCCGCGGCACCCCGTGGCGATCGAGCATCTCGAGCCAGGTGTCAGCGCTGAGCAGTTCGGCCAGTGCGGCCTCCTGGTACATCCTGCGCTCGCCAAGCGTGGTCGTCCAGCACCGGAGCACAAGGCGGTCCCAGTGGGCTCGGCACTCGTCCAACGGCCATGCCTCGGACGCCAGCACGTCCGGGTAGAGCTGCTTCGAGGCCTGGATATCATAACGCTCGAACCCCCGGTCGGTGTGGTCACTGGCCACCGTCACCAGGATCTGGCCCGTGTTCACGAGCAATGCGTACTCGACCTCGCCCGAGGTCTCGCGGCCCAGGACCTCAACCCGGTCCGCCGTGGTGGCCAGCGTGCTTGCCAGGGGGAAGAAGATCGGTGTGGTGGTCGGGCCCGGCACACCCACCCGCTCCATCTCCTCCACGTGGCGGCGCAGCGCGCCCTGGTCCCTGGCCGCCCATCCGCCGTTCCACAGATGCCTGACCTCGAAGTCGAGCTGGGACGCCTGAGAGCCGACCATCAGCCTGATCGTGGTACCTCCGCCCATTCGCCTGTATCGTGCAGGCCGTTACCTCTCCCCCGCAACGTCGGGGGAGTACCCGGCGGGGCCGGGGGAGGGGGGCCCGCAACGTCGGGGGAGTACCCGGCGGAGCCGGGGGAGGGGGGCCGCTCGAGGTGCAGGCGGCTGGTGGGCTCATCGAGCACACAGGTCCGTGGAGTGAGATGCAGGTCTTTCGGGGCACTGATCGCTGCGCGGCTGTCTTGAGGACGAGCGGCGATGAACTGCGGTGACGAGCAGGGCCAGAGCGATGGTGGCGATCCCGGAGCCCAGTACCGCTGCTCTTGGCCCGATGGCTGCGACGATGGGACCGCCGACAGCCGTTGTCGCCGGGGTGACAGCGGTGAGGACGGCAAACCAGCCGGCCGCTCCCGCGGCAAGCTCTCGGGACGGGAGCAGCCGCTGGAGCGACGTGGTGGTAATGGCCGGGTAGGGGGCGTATATCAGGCCGCCGGCAGCCATTCCAAGGGCGGCCACGACGGGAAGGCCGGTTGCGCCAACGAGTATGACGCACAGTCCCCACCCAGCGACGACGGCCAGGGCGAATCGCTCGACGTGCTCGACGGTGCGGGTGCCGACCGCCACGCAGGCGATGACAGCGCCCGCTCCGAAGGATGCCCACAAGGCGCCGTAAAGGGCAGCCCCGCTGCCCAGGTCGCGCTGGACGAAGAGCGGAAGCGCGGTCTCGAACGGTCCGTACAGGCCGTAGAACACAACGGTCAAGGCGAGCAGCCAGGCGATCAATGGTCGTCGCAGGATCGATCGGAGTTTCACTCGTGCGGCGGCCTGGCCCGACGGTCGGGCGGCCCTGGGCAGGGTGGCCGCGGCCCATAAAGGGGCCAGGAACGTGGCGGCGTCGACAGCGATCGTGACGGACGCTCCCACGGTGGCCACCAGCACGCCGCCGAGCGCGGGGCCGATCAGGGTGACCGCCACGGCCTCGGTGGATCCCAGGAGGGAATTGGCCCCCAAGCGCCTGGCCTCTGGGACGAGGCCGGCCACCACGCTGACGAAACCGCCGCGGCCAACAGTGCCCAGGAGGGACGACCCGGCGAGCAGTGCGATGTAGGCGCCAAGGGGTAAATCGCCGAGCAGATGAAGAATCGGGATCGCACCGAGGAGCACCATCCGGAGTATCGCGTCTGCTATTAGCAGCGCTCGCGGCTGCAGATCTGCGAGGCGACTGGCAGCGGCCAAACCCACAACCGCACCGGGAAGCGAATAAGCGGCAATGGCCAGACCCACCGCATAGGGCCGCTCGCTGGGCCGGGCTAGATCCAATGCCATCCAGGCAACCGCGATGAACCCGCAGCCGTCACCTAGACCGGAAAGTCCCTGCCCCAAGAACAGCCGACGAAATGCGCGGACTCGAAGGACGTCGCGATAGATGCCAAACCAACCGCCCTTCGCACCCTCCGCCCCTTCCGAGGCAGCCCCCGCTCCCGGTGCTGTCTGTTGGATCTCAGGCACTCCCCCACACCTGCAGGCCTCTAACCAGGATCACGAAGTTTCAGGTTCATGCGATCACCTTAAGAGCGGTGCGGCGCAACCGCTTCTTCATTTCTGATCGGTTTGTCACCATGGCGAAGCGACGTAAAGCGGACGGCAAAGCAGGCGTCGGTGGCAGTCCGAGCTGCTTGGTCTTGCGGCGCACGAATCGTGAACAGACGCGATCACTAAAGTCGGACGGTGCGTGCGAAGTGCCGGAAGCGCCTGACCGCGGCTGCGGTCAGGCCCTGGGCTGGCTGAACCGAATCATGTTGCCGGACGGGTCTGAGAACGCGCAGTCCCTCACGCCGTACGCCTGATCCATCGGCTCCTGCAGAACCTCGCCACCTCCGGCCCGGATGTGCTCGAAGGTCGCATCGCAATACTCGGTGCTGAAGATGACGCCGCGAAGCAGGCCCTTGGCGAGCATCTCCTTCATGACTTTGCGGTCGGCAGGGGCTGCGTTCGGGTCGGCAAGCGGCGGCTCGAGGACGATGTTGACGTCCTGCTGGCCCTTGGCCCCGACCGTGGTCCAGCGCATGCCCTCGTATTTGACGTCGGCGCGGACCTCGAGCCCGAGAAGATCTCGGTAAAAGGCGAGCGCCTCGTCGTGGTCGTGGACAGAGATGAAACAGTTTTGAAGCGTCAGGTTCATGCGGTCACCTTAAGAGCGGTGCGGCGCAGCCGCTTCTTCATTTCTGATCGGTTTGTCATCACCCTGATGACGCAGGGTAGATGGCGGCGACCGCCGAGTAATCCGCGGGCCGATCGCTGCGAGCGCGCAGAGAAGAGCGGTCACCGCGCCGTCGCGATGACCGCTCTGTCGTCGAGCGCGTCAGCTGTCCTGGAGAAGGCCTATGGCGTTGCCGTCGGCGTCCTTCACGGTGACGATCTGCCTACCGCCGCCGACGTTACGGACCTTCCCCTGCACCTCCCCGCCGGCGTCCAGCAGCACCTGCATGCTGCTCTGGATGTCCTCGACGTGCAGGTAGGCGACGGGCCCCGTCATCCCGCTGCGGTGGCCGTTGGGGTCCAGCCCGATGTCCTGGCCGTTGACCTTGAAGCCGACGTAGTACGGCTGGTCCGCGTACGGCTCGACGCCGAGGAGCTGGCTGAACGTGGTCTTCGCCTTCGCCAGGTCCGTGACGGGGAAGATGAGGGTCTTGATGCCTTCGGTCATTGGGCCTCCTCCGTTGATCGTGATGGCGGTTGGTGCCGCCGCTGCCGACCACGTTATGGACCGTACGGAAGTTTCGCTTCTCGATTTCTGATCGGATTCAGAACGTGAGCACGTCGTTGAACGTGCGGTCGAGGGCCACCTCCCGCCGATCGGGCTTCTAGTCGATATTGACTATGCCATCGTGCCTGTACAGATATCGCCGCCGTCATCAGCCGCTCGCGACCTGACCCGCAGCACACTGGGCGAGCGCTTTCAGCTCCTGGACGACTATGGTGGAGGCGACCATCGCCGGACGGAGAAACAGGAGGGGTCTCATGAAGAAGGTCTTGCTCGCCGAAGCTGACATCCCGGAGCGCTGGTACAACATCCTGCCCGACCTTCCGGAACCGCCCTCGCCCTACCTGCACCCAGCGACCTTGCAGCCCCTGGGACCAGCCGACCTCGCCCCCATCTTCCCTCAGGCGATCATCGCCCAGGAAGTGTCTCAGGACCGCTGGATCGAGATCCCGGAACAAGTGCGTGAGGTCTATCGCATCTGGCGGCCCAGCCCTCTTTATCGTGCCGACCGCCTGGAGAAGGCCCTCGACACGCCAGCCCGGATCTATTTCAAGTACGAGGGCGGCTCGCCGGCCGGCTCGCACAAGCCGAACACGGCGGTGGCCCAGGCCTACTACAACGCCCAGGAGGGCGTTAAGCGGCTGACCACCGAGACCGGCGCTGGGCAGTGGGGATCCGCACTGGCTCTCGCCGGCTCGTTCTTCGGGCTCGAAGTCACCGTCTACATGGTCAGGGTCTCCTACGAGCAGAAACCCTACCGGCGGGTGCTGATGGAAACCTGGGGAGCGACCGTTCACCGATCTCCGACCGACCTGACCAACTCGGGTCGCTCGGTCCTGGCCAGAGACCCCGATTCCCCCGGCAGCCTGGGTATCGCGATCTCCGAGGCAGTCGAGGACGCCGCCACGCGCGAGGACTCTAAGTACTCGCTCGGTTCAGTCGTGAATCACGTGCTGCTGCACCAGACCGTGATCGGCATCGAGGCCAAGAAGCAGATGGAGATGGCCGGTGAGTATCCCGACGTGGTGATCGGGTGCGTCGGTGGCGGCTCGAACTACGCGGGCCTCTCTTACCCGTTCATGGCGGACAAGCTGTCTGGAGCGCGGCCGGGCACGCGGTTCATCGCCGCCGAACCAGCCGCCTGCCCGACCCTGACCCGCGGCATCTACGCCTATGACTTCGGCGACACCGCTGGTGTCGGCCCGGTTGTCCAGATGCATACGCTGGGACACAACTTCGTGCCCGACCCGATCCATGCAGGCGGCCTCCGTTACCACGGGGACGCGCCTTCCCTCTGCGTGCTGGTCAGGCGCGGGCTGATGGAGGCACGAGCCTATGCTCAAAACGAGTGCTTCGCCGAGGCGGTCCGGTTCGCACGGTCGGAGGGCTTTCTGCCCGCGCCCGAGCCGTCTCACGCGCTGCGTGCCGTGGCTGAGGAGGCGGCTGCAGCGCGCGAGGCTGGGGATTCGCGCGTGATCCTCTTCGGAATGTGCGGCCACGGCCACTTCGACATGTCCGCCTACGAGGCCTTTCTGGCAGGCCGCCTCGAGGACCTGGAGCTGCCGCAGCCACGTATCGACGAGGCCGTGAAGGAGCTGCCGAAGACGCCGGTGGCGTAGGGCCCGGCCAGCGCGGATGGAACTGCATGTTCGTCAGGGGCTGTTCTTGGCCTCGACGCCCCCGAACATCGCAGTTCCTTTGATCCTCAGCTGAGGACCGGCCTGGGCACCGCCGTGCGAGGTCTTATCTTCGAAGCTGCCGAAGATGGGGACGCCGCTGAACGCGACCGGCCACCCCACCGGCACGATCACCTGCGCGCCACCGAAGGCGGTCATCACGTCCACATCAGCTCCTTCAGGGGCAAGCTTCGCCTGCCGCAGGTCGAGCGTCACGCCGCCGAAGAACGCCGTCAATGACGCACCTCGAAAGTGCTGCGACTCACTGATGACGCGCTGGCCGCCAAAAACCGAGAAGGCCTGTGCCTGGTCTCGTTGATCGGTCTGGTGCTGACCGGCGCGTGTGACGACCCCGGCCAGGAACAGGACTCCGACCGCGATGAGGACGATGGGCCAGAACAGCTCCCATGCGTTGGCCGGCAACAGGTGCAGACTCGCCGCCAGCAGGATCAGGCCGACCAACACGACGATGGCTGCCCCGATGTGGGCGCGGCGGGTCACCGCCATCTGAAGCACGCCCGCGGCGATGATCACAAGTGGCCATAAGGCCGCGATCACCGTGCCCGCCGGAGCGACGCCGAACCTGTCGAGCAGAAAGACGATCCCAAGCGCAATCAGGATGCCGCCGACCAGCAGTCGACCGGGGTTCATGCCGGGAATGAATGATAGATCTCGGTGACCGCTGATCGGGCTGAACTTCGCTTCCAACGACGCCAACGTCCTCGTTTGCAAAGAGCGCCGAAACTCGACCTGGACCTCCAGGTGGGGCAGGTCGCGGTGATTCCGGCGTTCCGCTCAGCGCCGCCCGGGCAGCCCGGCAGAGCTGTCGGCAGCCTCGATCCTCGCGAGGTCTGCGCGCAGCCAGTGCTCGCTGTTAGCGACGTGGGCCGCGGACACGATCCGGGCCAGTTCGGGATCGCGCGCCACGATCGCCTCGTAGATCCGCGTGTGTTCAGCCCGCGTCTCGTCCAGCGCCCCCTTCTCGAGCCGCCCCCGCCACACGCGGGCCCGCATCGTCCTGGTGGAGAGGCCCTCCAGCAAAGAGCTGAGTACCGAGTTACCGGCTGCCTGCGCGACAACAGCGTGGAAAGCGGCATCCGCCTCGACCTGATCCTCCACGCTGGTCGCCGCCGTCATTCGGTCCAGCTCGCGACGCAGTGCGGCGCGGCCCTCCTCGTCCATTCTCACAGCGGCGAGCGCGCCAGCGACCGGCTCCAGGATGCGGCGGACCTCGAACAGCTCGACGACCGTCTTGTCGGCCAGCAGGTGGGCCACAAAGCGGGTCGACTCCAGGAGGAGGTCCGGCTCCAGGCTCGTTACGTAGGTCCCATCGCCCTGGCGCACCTCGAGCACGCGAACGAGCGAAAGGGCGCGCACCGCCTCCCTGAGGGAGTTGCGAGAGATACCCAACCGGGCGGCCAGCTCCGCCTCTCGCGGCAGCCGCGTGCCCGGCCCCCACTCGCCCGAAATGATCATCTGCCGGATCCGCTCGATCGCATCGTCGGTGACGCTGGCATTCCGGCCGCTCCTTCCGTCGCGGGGCCGGCTCGCCCTGGACCGTCGATCCCCTTCAGATAACACCATCTGGTGGAGATTGTGACCTATTCGAGTGCGTCCAGTGCAGGAGACATCGGATGAAGTTCCCGTCAGGGCCCTGGTAGGCGCCAAAATCGAGCTTGACAAACATCGGATGATCGGTTAAACATCCGACTAATCGATGGCCGCACGCATGACCGGCGCTCGAACCTGGGACGTGCGTTTCGACGTCGGCGACACCTGCCGGCTCCAATGCGGGAGCCCAGACCCGGTCAGACCGGCGGCCTAAGTCGTCTCGACCAAGAGCAGAGGGGTTAAGGAGTATGAGCCGACGTTTGACACGACTGCTGGCGCTGCTGGTGGGCGTGGGCCTGTTGATCATCGCGTGTACGCCAGGGGGGACAAGTTCGACCGGAGCCCGCTTCTCAGGCGTGACGCTCCACGTCGTCACCTTCACCGGCCCCCAGATCGCTGAGCCGCTGCAGCGGCGCGCTCCGGACTTCCAGAAGGCGAGCGGCGCGAAGGTCGAGGTCATCACTGTCCCGTTTTCGGACCTCTACCAGAAGATCCTCACAGACTTCGCGACGAAGACGAACTCTTACGACGCCATGGTGTTCGACCCACAGTGGATGGGCGACTACGTCCCGCCGGGCTACCTCGAGGACCTTAGCGATCGGGTCAAGAAGGACGCGGACCTCCAGTGGAATGACATCGCGCCCTTCTTCCGCGATTTCAGCGCGACCTACAAGGGCCACGTGTACACGGTCCCGCTCGACGGCGACTTCCAGATGGTCTACTACCGCAAGGACCTCCTCGACCGGGATGGACTCAAGCCTCCCGAAACGTGGCAGGACTACATCGACATCGCCAAGAGGTACCAGGGCAAGGACCTGAACGGAGACGGCAAACCCGACTTCGGCTCCTGCGTGGCGATGAAGCGCAGCGCCCAGTCGTACTGGATGTTCATTTCCGTTGCTGCCGCGTACCTGCAGAGCCAGGGCACGTCGCAGGGCACTTTCTTCAACACCGACAACATGCAGCCCCTCATGAACAATGAAGGGACCGCTGCCGCGCTCGACGTCTACAAGCAGATTTCAAAGCTCGGTCCGCCGGACCAGTTGAACAACGACGTCGGCGACTCCCGCGGCCTGTTCGTGTCCGGCCGCTGCGCGCTCTCCATCGACTGGGGCGACATCGGCCCGCTCGCGGTAGACAAGACGCAATCCACCGTCCAGGATAAGGTCGGAGCTGTGATCCTGCCCGGCTCGAAGCGCGTGCTGGATCGCTCGACCGGAGCCCTTGTCGACTGCGACTCGAAGACATGCCCCAAGGCGATCAACGGCGTGAACCACTCGCCCTTCGCCGCGTTCGGCGGCTGGTCTGGCGCGATCAACAAGGCGAGGCCGGACAAGACCAAGGACGCCGCGTTCGCGTTCCTGTCATATATGTCTCAGCCTGCGCAATCCAGTCTCGACGTCACGATCGGGAAGACGGGCTTCAACCCGTACCGCAACTCGCACTTCACCAACCTTGACCCGTGGTTGAAATCGGGCATGAGCCAGCAGGCTGCCAAGGACTATCTCGGCGCCATCGAAGCCAGCTTGAAGAGCCCGAACATGGTGCTGGACCTCCGGGTCCCGCAGTCGGCCTTCTACGAGGGCACGGCGCTGGACACGGCGCTCGCGCAGTACCTGGCCGGCGAGCTGACCCTCGAACAGACCATGAGGCAGATCACGGACCAGTGGAACAAGAAGACTGACGAGATCGGCCGCCAGTCGCAGCTCGAGGCCTACAAAGCCAGCCTGAACGTCACGAGATAGACGCGAGCCAAAGACCAACCGGTAGGCAGCGCAAGGCCCGCCCCCAGTGCGGGCCTTGCAGCTCCACCGGTGATTCGGGCCCCGCAACGAGCCGATGAGAAAAGTCCCCTTCACGATGAGCGGCGAAGCCACGACACGCCCGGTTCCCCTGGCCGCGCAGTGGCGTCCACTCACCGACCGCCTTGACCGCCTCGCCGGGCCGGTATTCATCCTGCCGGCTGTTCTGGTCATCCTCGCGTTCTCGATCTTCCCGCTCCTGGCTTCGCTGTACGTGTCCCTTTCGCGTCTCAGCTTCTCTGAAGGCGGAGTCCAGCTCAGGTTCGTCGGCCTGGACAACTACGCGAAGCTCGTGGTCGGGATCGACCGGGCGCACTTCCTCGGAGTGACCAGGGCGATCACTCCAGTCAGCGCCGCCATCCTCGCCGCCGTCTACGCCGGATTCGTCTACCTCCTTGTGCGCTACGCGCGCAGCCGGGGTCGCACTGCGCTCGGGCTGGCCGGCCGCTCGCTCGTGGCGCTGATCGGCGGGGCTGGAGTCTGGTTGGTCGTCGACACGATCCTCACCAGCGGTCGCCCCGGGACACTCGTCGTCACGATCATCTACGTCGGTGTCGACGTAAGCGTCCAGTACCTTCTCGCACTCGGTCTGGCGCTGCTCGTCGTTCAGCGCCTCCCGGGCCGCCGCTTCTTCAGGGTGGTGTTTCTGCTCCCGATGATGATCACGCCGGTGGGCGTCGCCTACCTGTTCCGGATGCTCACCGACACGAGCAAGGGGCCGCTCTATCCACTCTGGACACATTTCGGTCTGGCCGACGTCTCCTGGGTCACCAACCCGTGGGGCGCACGCCTGGCAGTGATGATCGGCGACGTCTGGCAGTGGACGCCATTCATCTTCATCGTGCTCGTCGCGGCCCTCGAGAGCCTGCCGGTCGAGCTGTTCGAGGCCGCTAAAGTCGATGGCGCGAACCGCTGGCAGGTGTTCTGGGAGGTCACGTTCCCGCAGATCCTGCCCGCCACGTCGACGGTCGTGCTCATCCGGCTCATCGAGGCCTTCAAGATCGTCGACCTCCCCAACGTGCTCACCAACGGCGGCCCGGGAACGGCTACTGAATCGCTCACACTCCACGCCTACACCATCTGGCGGGCACTCGACATCGGCGGATCCGCCGCCATCGCCTACATGCTGCTCTTCGTCGTCACGTTCATCGGCATCACGTACGTGAACCTTTTCCGCCGCCGCGTGGTGGCAATGGCCTGAAACCGATGGCACTAGCGCGAGGTGGGCGCCGCAGGGCCTCGATTTCCAGGCCGTCACTGCCCACCATGGCCGTTTCCTATGTCCTCCTGGGCGCATGGGCCGTGGTGGTCCTGTTCCCGCTGTACTGGCTGGTCGTCACCTCACTCAAGACCCCGCTTGAGGTCAACAGCGGTCCCTTCTACCTGCCCTTTCGCGACTTCAAACCTACCCTCGAGTCGTGGCGTTACATCTTCGTCGACCTTCGTGAGGACACGTTTCGTCCGTATCTCAACACGGTGGTGGTTGGCCTCACGAGCACAGCCCTCACGCTGCTCCTGGGCTCGATGGCGGCGTATGGCCTCGTCCGCATGCGGTACCGGGTTCGTCTCGGCGCCGTCGCGTCGTTCGTCGCCGCGCTTGCCGTCGCCGTAGCTGCCGTGGTCGCCGGTGCGCCGTGGCAGCTCGCGGTGATCGGCGGCGTCATGCTGTTCCTGCTCCTCCTGCAGACGGTCGCGCGCCGGTCCCGGAGAGCGCTGGGTAACGACGACATCGCGTTCTGGATGATCTCGCAGCGAATGCTGCCCCCGGTCGCCGTGGTGATCCCGATCTTCATCTTCTTCCAGCAGCTGGGCCTGCTCGACACCTGGCCGGCGCTGATCATCGCCTACATGGCTTCTCACCTGCCGATCGTCGTCTGGCTCATGCGCGACTACTTCCAGAGTGTCCCGCTCGAGCTCGAGGAGAGCGCCGCCATCGATGGCGCCTCGCGTTACCGCGTCTTCCGGTCGGTCGTGCTGCCTCTGTCGGTGCCCGGCCTCGTAGCGACCTTCCTCTTCGTCCTCGTCTTCGCCTGGAACGAGTACCTCATCGCGCTCTTCCTCACGAGTGCGAACGCTCAGACGCTGCCGCTGACGGTTGCGGCGCAGAACGCCACGCGCGGGCCGCAGTGGTGGTACATGTCGGTACTGATCCTGATCATGATCGTGCCGGTGATCGCCATGGCTATCGCCCTCGAGCGATACATCGCGCGCGGCCTGCTCGTCGGAGCAGTCAAAGGCTAGCGGTGATCCGCATCGCCGGCCTCACGGCGCTCGACGTCCGCTTCCCGACTTCTCGGACGCTCGCCGGCTCTGACGCGATGCACACTGCGCCCGACTACTCGGCCGCTTACGTGGTGCTCCGGACCGAGGGTGGCGATCGGATCGACGGACATGGGCTCACTTTCACCCTCGGGCGGGGGACCGAGGTCTGCGTCGCGGCCCTCAACGCCCTCGCCCCCATTGTCGTCGGGCGAACTCTCCAATCCATCGTCGCCGACATGCGCGGCTTCTGGCGAGCGGTCACCGGCGACCACCAGCTCCGGTGGATTGGGCCAGAAAAGGGTGCGATCCACCTCGCCGCGGCGGCGATTGTGAACGCGGTATGGGACCTCCACGCCAAGGTTGAAGGCAAGCCGCTCTGGAAGCTGCTGGTGGACATGAGCCCTGAGCAGCTCGTCTCCTGCGTCGACTTCCGCTACATCAGCGACGCGCTCACTCCGGACGAGGCGCTCGCGATCCTCGAACGGCTGGCTCCAACCCGCCGCGAGCGCGAGGCGCAGATGCTTCGCGCGGGCTTTCCCGCTTACACGACGTCAGCCGGCTGGCTCGGCTATTCCGACGAGAAGCTGAGGGCACTCTGCCGGGAGGCCGTAGCCGCAGGCTGGTCGCACGTGAAGATCAAGGTCGGGCAGAGCGTCGAAGACGACGTGCGGCGGGCGCGAATCGTCCGTGAGGAGATCGGGCCGGAGCGCAGGCTGATGATGGACGCGAATCAGGTCTGGGACGTTGGCGAGGCCATCACGAACGTGAAGCACCTGCTCGAGTTCGAGCCCTACTGGATCGAAGAGCCGACGAGCCCAGACGATGTGCTCGGCCATGCCACCATCGCGCGTGCGATCGCGCCGATCCCGGTCGCGACCGGCGAGCACTGCCAGAACCGCGTCACCTTCAAGCAGCTCTTCCAGGCGGACGCGATCGGCTTCTGCCAGCTCGACTGTTGCCGCCTCGGGGGACTCAATGAGGTGCTCGCAGTCCTCCTTCTGGCGGCGAAGTTCGGGATCCCGGTCTGCCCGCACGCCGGCGGCGTCGGCCTTTGCGAGTATGTGCAGCACGTCTCGCTCTTCGACTACATAGCGGTGAGCGGCTCTCTCGAGAACCGGGTTCTCGAGTACGTCGAGCACCTGCACGAGCACTTCGTCGACCCCGTGGTAATCCGCGACGGCCACTACGTCGCGCCACAGGCGCCTGGCTGGAGCATCACGATGCGTCCAGAGTCGCTGTACCAGTTCGAGTACCCGGTCGGTCCTGCCTGGAATAGCGGGTGACCCCAGTCGTCCCCGCCTACCTGTCACCTCGGTGACACGGGGCCGTGAGACTCACGCGCCGCGATCGGCTCGTCCTGTTCGCTCCCGTGGCGGTGCTGCTGACCGGCTGGCTCGTTCTGCCAGCCTTGCTGGGGCTGTTTGCAACGTTCACGACGTACGCGCCGTTCGGGGCGGCCATCCGCTTCTCCGGGCTCGACAACTACGCAGCGGTTCTCCGGGATGGCGAGTTCGGGGCGGCGGTGCGCAACATCGCCGTCTTCACGGTCGTTGCGGTGCCTCTCGAGCTGGCGATCGGCTTCGCGCTCGCCTATCTCTTGAGACGTCCGATCGGCGGACGCTGGCTGTGGAGGGTGCTGCTGCTGGTGCCATGGCTGGTCAGCCCGGTTGCGAACGGAGTCATGTGGCGCTTTCTGTTTGGCAGTGCCACCGGGCTCATCGACTTCGGGCTGGGTTGGCTGGGGCGGCCAGACATCCCCTCGCCGGTCGGCGACCTCAGGCTCGCATTGCCTGCCACCGTCGCGGTCGAGGTCTGGCGGATTGCGCCGTTTGTCGCATTCCTCGTGCTGCCGGGCCTGTCCTCGATCCCGAGCGAGCGATGGGAGGATGCGACTCTCAACGGCGCATCGTGGACCCGCAAGGTGCTGGATGTCGCGCTTCCGTCGGTGCGGCCGCTCCTCCTCGCGATCACGATGCTCCTGATCGGCCTCTCACTGGGCACGTTCGATGGAGTCCTGATCCTGACAGGCGGCGGTCCGGGAACATCGACCGTAACCCCGGCGCTGTACAGCTATAAGCAGGCGTTCGGGGTGAACGACTGGCCCACCGGCGCGGCGTCGGCGTGGCTCATAGCGGCGGGTGTAATTGGCGCCGGGCTGGTGTACCTGCGGGTGGCGCGAACGGGGCAGTCAGGATGAGCGGGCTGCCAGCGCAGCGCCGACGCAATGGTGCTGCCCGCGCAATCCTCCTGACGGCAGCGCTGGCCGTGTTCATGCTGCCGCTCGCCTGGACGGCTCTGGCGGCGATCGGGCTGCGTGCGAACAACAACACGAGGCCGCCATCCTGGGTCGGATCGCCGACGCTTGACTACTTCCGCGAGGTCGGTATTGCCGAGCCCTCCTTCTGGCAGGAACTCGCGACCAGCACGGTGTCAGCCGCGTGCGCTGCCGCGCTTACTGTGACGGCGTCGCTCCCGGCCGCCTATGGGCTCGCGCGGTCGCACTTTCGTGGCGACCGACTGTTGACCCAGGGCTTCCTGGTCCTGGCGAGCCTCCCCGCGATGGCCTACGTGATCCCGTTGAGTGATCTCATGCGCCGTGCTCAACTGGTCGATACGTTCGCTGGCGTCATCCTGACGGAGGCGGCGGTCACCGCCCCCCTCGCCATCTACGTCCTCCACGGCGCACTGAGCCAGCTGTCCAGCGAATGGGAAGAGGCCGCCTGGCTGGATGGAGCCGGGCTCTTTCGCGTGATAGGCCAGATCGTCGCACCGCTGGCGGCACCCAGCATCGTGGCGACGGCGATCATCGTGTTCGTCCTCGACTGGAACCTGCTGCTCGTGCCGCTGGTACTGACCGCCGGCGAGATCAAGACGATCCCACTCGCCATGAGCGACTTCTTCACGTTCGAGCGCGAGCTCGAATGGCCCACCGCCGCCGCGGCGCTGATCATCTCGCTCGTTCCGGTCGCGGTCCTCGTCATGGTCTTCCACCGTGTTCTGGATCGGTTCGCGCTCAACGTCCCTCGGGTCGATTGAGCGGGGGTCCTTCCCGGCGGCCGGGTACCCCGTTGAGGATGAGGTCCACCACTCTAACGATGGACTCCTCTGACAGCTCTTCACCGGTGACCAGCAGCCGCAGGTAGAGCGGCCCGATCAGGCTCTCGAGCAGCAGGGGCACATCCGTTTCCAGTGGCAGCTCGCCTCGGATGACCGCCCGCTCGATCACGCGACCTGTCAGCGCGAACCTTTTCGACCAGAACGAGCGCGCGGTCTCCTGGAACGCGGGCAGCCGCGGCCCCTCCGCCACCAGCGTTCGGATGAGCGCCGTGACTTGCGGCTGGCTGATCTGGGCGGCGATTGCCATGGCCAGTGCGACGAGGTCCGACCGCAGCCACCCGGTATCCGGCACCGGCAGCTCGCGCTCGCTCAGCTGGAAGATCGCCTCCGTTACCAGCACTTCACGATTGGGCCATTGCCGGTAAACGGTCGTCTTGTGGACCCCGGCTCGGCGGGCCACGGCGTCGATGCTCAAGCCGCCATAGCCAGCCTCGGTGAGTTCGACTAGCGTCGCCTCCAGGACGGCCCGACGCACTCGAGCACTTCTTCCCCCGACTCGTCGCGTCTGGCTCAATGGGGTGCGCACCATGCATGGGGATCCTAAGACAACCAATCGTTGCGTTAGT
>DATFWQ010000191.1:0-32689 GCA_035259145.1 Candidatus Dormiibacterota bacterium
GATCGATGGCCATCTCCTCAGTTGCCAGGAAGCGGGTGCCGAGACTCGCCCCCTGAGCGCCGAGCGCCAGGACTGCGGCGATGCCACGTCCGTCGGCGATGCCGCCCGCCGCCACGACTGGAACGTCGCCGGCGAGGTCGACGATCAGCGGCACCAGCATGAGCGTGCCGATCCACCCGCCGTTGCCACCGGCTTCGGTTCCCTGGGCGATAAGCACGTCCGCTCCAGCCTCGAGCGCCGCTTCGGCTCCCTCGGCATCACCAACGGTCTGCAACCAGAGAATTCCTCGGTCGTGGGCCCGATCGATCAAGGCGGCCGGAACCCCCATGTGGAACGAGGTCGCCGCTGGCCTGAAATCCAGACTGGCGGCAAAGGCGTCCTCGCTGAACGGTCGGCCCGTGTGATTGATGGCAAAGGGCCGATCGGTGCGGTCCCGCAGGATGGCCCATTGCTGCCTGAGCTCTGGCACCGAACGCACCGCAGTCCCGAGGCTGGCCAGGCAGCCCGCCGACGCCGACGCCACGGCGAGTTCGACTTCATCCCAGGGACCGAAAGGCGCGATCACTAACGAACCTCGATGCCGAGCCGTTCACACAGGGGTGTGCGAAGTCTGGTTGACACAGCGAACAGCTTTCAGCCGGCAGTCCAGACTGGACCGCCGCCAGCCTCGGGGATCGTGCCGGCATCGGCAGAAGGGATGCCAGGAGGTTGGGGGTCTCGCGGTCGCCGGATCGGTTGCGGCACTTGGTCCATCTCAGGAGTGGCCTGGCGCACGCCTGCCACCTGCTTTTCCTCGATCGTGCACTCTCTGATGGCAAGCGGCAACGAGCGCGTTGCAGCCTCCCTCACCTGCTCATCGGCACTCTCGACCCTCCCGCGGGACCGGCCTCCGCGGTCGGACTGCCAACGTCCGGGCGGAAGACAAGGTGGGGATAGCGCCGGCCTGACCGGCGCGGCGGCGGCCGCCGGTTGGCTGGTAGCGGCCGCCATCGACGCTCGCCGGGCGCTGGGCCAAGCGGCTCAGCGCGTGGGGCGGGTTCCCTGGATCGTCACCCGGTATCCGTGCCGGCGGTGGGGGTAGTAGTCCCAGATCGCCTGGTGCTGGACACAGCGGTTGTCCCAGAACGCCACTGATCCCGGCTCCCACCTGAGGCGGCACTGGAACTCCGGCTTCTCGATGTGACGGAAAAGCATCTCGAGGATGGCGTGGCTCTCAGTGGGCGTCAGCGCGGGGATGTGGGTGGTGAACGTGCGGTTCACGAAGAGGACGCGGCGCCCGGTGACGGGGTGCGCGCAGACGACCGGGTGTTCAGCTCGAGGGTAGTCCCGGGATCGCCCGGACGCGCCATACCGGCCCTCGTAGTAGTGACCTCCGTCGTGCACGGCTGTGAGAGGCTCGAGCAGGTGCCGGATCGGCTCGGACAGCGCCTCGTAGGCCGTGTACATGCTGGCGAATAGGGTGTCGCCGCCGACCGGGGGTACCTCCTGCAGGTAGAGGATGCTGCCCATCGGCGGCGCCTCCTCGCAGGAGACGTCGGAGTGCCAGTGCTCGCCCGCGACCCAGCGGGAGGTTGCATCGGCGTGGATGACCATCACCTCAGGGTGCCCGTCCGGATGGTCGGTGGACGCCGGATGGACGTGCAGGTCGCCGAAGCGCCGGCCCAAAGCCTTGTGCTGCTCGTGCGTGAGGCGCTGGTCGCGGAAGAAGATGACCTGGTGCTCCATGAGCGCGTCCTGGACCGCCCGGAACTGCTCATCGCTCAGCGGCCTGGACAGATCGAGGCCGCTGATGTCGGCGCCGATGCGAGGCGTCAGCCTTCTGATCCGTACTGGCTGATCGGTCACGTCCTGCCCTGGGGCCGCCGTCTCGCGCACCGCACAGAGCACTTTACCCCCCGGACGCCGCCCCGCGATGGCCGCTTCCCCACCCGCGCTTGCGTCGACCGGCAGGACCAGGGATGGTGACCGGGTCAGCATTGCCGACCCCGTGGGCAGTGGCTGCTCGACTATCTACCTCGCCCCGGAGCGAGGCTGGCCACCGGGAGATCGAGCGCCTCGAAGAAAGACCGGGTTGCCCGGGTCGCGGCCTCATTCACGGCTTCGGGAGCCGGGCGCTGCGCGACGGGTGCGACGACGGTGTGCAGCGGCCGCCGGCCCGCCGGCTGGGCGATGAGTCCTGCTACCGCATCGGCCACCTCCTGGGGGTCCGGATGGGTGCTGGATCGGTTCTCCGCGAAGAACTGAGTTGTGAGCCCCTCGAAGGCGTCCTGATAGAGGGCGGCACGCTCCGTATCAGAAGCGCTCACCCCGTGGCCAGAAATGGGGGTAGGGTAGGTCCCAGGCTCGATGATGGCGGCGTCGATGCCGAAGGGAGCGAGCTCGTCCCGATACGACTCCGTGAGGCCCTCCAGGGCAAACTTCGTCGCCGTGTACAGTCCGGCAAAGGGTACGTACTACCACGCGCCCGGCGATAGACCCGATCTGCACGAGCAGGCCACTGCCCTGGCGGCGCATGTGTAGCAGAACGGCCCGGTTGACGCGCAGCACCCCGAAGACGTTGGTATCGAACTGATCCCGGGCCTGGTCCAGGGTGAACGCTTCGAGCGGGCCCCAGTACGCCACGCCGGCGTTGTTGACCACGACATCGAGACGAGCCGTCATTCCCACGATCGACTCGATCGCCTGATCCACTGATGCGTCGTCACTGACGTCCATGTCGACATGCAGCTACCTGCACGTGCAGCGTCCCGCTCTAGACCGACTGGAGGATTGCCGTCCTGCCGGATGCCGCGACAGAACACGGCGGCGAACACCGGCGGCTGCGCCGGGGACACGCGGCGCAGCACCCGCCGGAAGACGCGTTGTCTAGCTGGTCACCTACAAACCAGAACCCGAAGCGGTTCGTGAGGGTCCTCAGGCCTACCCGTCCGGCGCCGCGATCCAGCCCGCGATCTGGGCCCGTGACGAGAAACCGAGCTTGTCAAGGAGGTTGCGCACGTGCGTCTCGACCGTGCGCTCCGAGATGAACAATCGTGCTCCGATTTCTTTGTTGGTGAGACCGGCGCCGACCAGATGCGCCACCTCGGCTTCCCGACCGCCTAACGCGGGTCCTGGCCCTGCTGCCCGAGTGCGTTGTGGTCGCACCGGCTCGCCGAGCGCCAGCTGCAGCGCCTCGATGCGAGTCAGTTCCATGCCTGCTTTGAAATCCGCCTCGAACCTCGCCCGTCCGAGAGCGGATTCAGCGCCTGCTCGTCCCCGAATTAGCATCGGCGACACGATTGAATTGACGCTCAGGCCGACTGCTGAGCGCAGGGACTCGGCGGCTCCCAGCAGCCGGGCGGCCTGGTGCGCATTGCCCAGCATTGCGGCAGCGTGGCTCAGCGCCGCTAGCAGGTTGAACTGAGCTACGCGGTCGTCGATCTCGCGGGCGATGCGCAAAGCTGCGGCCAGCTTCGGCCGGGCCGCCATCGCCTCGCCGGCGATGAGGTCCGCGAGGCCGAGGTTCATCCACATGGTGGCCAGCGTGTAGAGGTCACCTGCCGCCTCAGCGCGGCGCACTCCCTCCATCGCCGCCGAACGGACGGCCGCGACATCTTCCCTGACCAATCCGTCCAGAGCCCGGGCCAGTAGAACTCCGACCATCGCGGGATGATCGTCAAGCTCGGGCGCCAGCACCGCGGCCTCCTCGAGAAATCGTCGGGCGCCTGCACGTTCGCCAGCCATATTCTCCGCATTCGCGGCCATCGCCAGGGCACACGACAGGAGCGTCGACGGTCCCGATGAGCGCGCCGTCGCGATGGCCCGCGCCAGCACTGGCCGGGCCATGACCGCATCGGCGTGCAGCACAGCCAGAAAGCCACGTATCATCAGCGCCCACCCCGTCGCCTCAGAATCGTCGAAGCCGGCCTCGAGCAGGTCGTCCAGCCATCGCGTCCCCTCGGAGGTGGCCCGGGTGATCCAGTAGACGCCGAGCGAGGTCGCCACCTCGAGCCCGGTGGCGATGTCTCCGGCGCGCAGGCAGCGCTGCAAGACCGCGCGGATTGTGTCGATTTCCAGGTCCACCCGCCGCAGCCACTGAGCTAATTCTTGACGCGCCTCGAGCGCAAATTGCTCGCAGACAGCCACGTAGTGCCGAGTGCAGCGCGTCTCGACCTCAGCTTGCTCGCCGGCTTCGCTCAACTTGAGGGCCGCGAATTCGCGCACTGTCTCATGCAGCCTGTAGCACGCCGCTGGCCCTGACTCCTCCTTCAGGACCAGCGATCGGTCGACCAATGCTGAGAGCACCTCCAACGTCGGGGCTACGCCGCCGACGGATTCGACGGCCTCGAGGGTGAAGCGGCCTGCGAAGACCGACAGCCTCCGCAGCAGGTCCCGCTCGGACTCGGTGAGGAGATCGTGGCTCCACTCCATCGCATTGCGCAACGTCTGCTGCCGGGGCAGCGCCTCCCGGCTGCCCGTGGTGAGGAGATTGAAACGGTCGCCAAGGCGGCCCCGGATCTGCTCCACACTCAGGACTCGCATTCGCACTGCCGCCAGCTCGAGTGCCAACGGAAGTCCGTCGAGTCGACGGCATATGTCGATGACCGCGGCCTGGTTGTCGGCGTTCAGTTCGAAGCCGCCTGTGGCTGCCGCCGCCCGCTCAGTGAAGAGCATCACCGCCTCGTTCTGGCGCGACCGGGCCAGGGCCTCCGAGATGGCGGGCAGCTCCAGCGGCGGAACCAGAACGACGTGCTCGCCACTGACTGACAGTGGTTCGCGGCTGGTGGCGAGCACTCGCACGTGGGGCGCGGCCCTGAGTATCTCGCTGATGAGCTCGGCCACGGCCTGGAGGAGGTGCTCACAGTTGTCCACCACGAGCAGCAGCTGCCGCTCACGCAGGTGCGAGAGGACCAGGGCGCACGGCTCCATTCCGGTCTGATCTCGCAGGTCAAGGCCGGCCATGAAGGCGTTGGCGACAAGGGCGGGCTCACGGATATCGGCCAGCTGGACCAACCAGGCGCCGTGGCCGAAGCCGCGGCTCAGGTCTGAGGCGATGCGGGCGGTGAGCCGAGACTTGCCAGCGCCGCCGGGACCGACCACGGTAACCAACCGTGCTGAAGCCAGTTGGCGCCTTAGCTCGGCGAGTTCGCGGCGCCGACCGATGAAGCTCGTCGTCTCGGCCGGCAGATTGCCGGAGGTGGCCTTTCTCATCGATCCCCGCTCATTGCATTCCCGCGCTAGCGGGTAAGTGCCCGCTCAGGGAAATGACGGATCTCAGCTGCACACACGGCTGCATAGCGTAGATCCCCATGACTGAAGCCAACTCGCAACGCACATATGCGCGGCTCGCAGGCCTCATGTACCTCGTGGTCATAGCGCTCGACATCGCAGGCCTGCTGATCGTCTCCCAGGTCACAGGCAATGGCAACTTCGTGACTGCGGCGCACTCGATCATGGCGGCTGAAACTCTGTACAGGGTCGGGCTCGGCCTCTTGCTCGCAGGGAGCCTCGGCGTCATCGTGCTCGGCGCAGCACTATATGTCACGCTCAGGCCGGTCGACGGCAACCTTGCCCTGACGGCCCTACTGTTCAGGACGGTCGAGGCTGCTGTGGGCGTGATGGGTGTGATCACCAGCTTCACGGTGCTCCGCCTCGAGCTGGCAGCGACTCATACTGGAGCGTTCAGTCCGGACCAGCTGGGGGCTTTGGCGGACCTGGCCACGAACGGCGTCGGAATGCAGGTCGACGCCATCACCTTCAGCCTCGGCTCGACGCTGTTCTTTCTGGTCTTACTGCGGTCGGCCTACATCCCGCGCATTCTGTCTGCGTGGGGGGTCTTCGCTTCCATGCTGTACCTGGCCGTCGAGCTGCTGAGCCTGATCCTGCCCCAAGCAGCGATCGTGGTGACGGTAGCGACACTGCCAGTCCTGATCGCCGAAATCATGACCGGGGGTTGGCTGCTGATCGCGGGGATCAGCGTGCGATCAGCGCCGGTCTGACCGGCACCCACCCTCGGGCATGGCGGGGAGGTGCCCTGGGGACGCGCTTCCGAGATGCTCGGGGCACTTGGTCGTGGTGTATGAGGGGTGAAGGCGGCAGCATCAACCGCTGAGCCGAGTTGGAAGATGGGGTTGGTGCCGAGGCCCAGATTTGAACTGGGGACACCTTGATTTTCAGTCAAGTGCTCTACCAAGCTGAGCTACCTCGGCACGGCTGACGATTGCCCGACCCCGCCTGCGGTGGTCGGGACCAAAGGATATCAAGACGCTGCGACCGTCCAAGCCTCCGCCCGACAGCCGCCACAGCTCGCCGGCCAGGTCTTACGAGCCCGTCGGTTGGGAGCGCACGACCAGTCCCCACCTCGCTGTGACGCGCTGCCCAGGCTCAAGGACCTTCAGGCCCTTGCAGTTGCGGAAAGCGTCCGGAGCGCACGTCATGGGCTCCAGAGCGATGCTGCGACGCCGCGCGGTCTCGTCGAGAGTGTCACCCGTGAATGCCATCAAATACTCGAAGGCGCTGTCCAGCCACATCGCAACCTGGCGGCGTCCGTCCGAGCTGGTCAGCTCAATCCAGGCTAGGCCGTCCTTGTCACGCGCGAGCCCGGTGAATGCGGTGTCCAGCCTGGTCGAGCCGATCGCGCGTGGAATGTTGAACTCATATTTTGTTCCGGCCGTGGCCAGCAGCCGGCCGGTTGGGATCTGGCGATCGTCCGTTTCGAGCCAGGCTTCCGCCGGCAGACTCAGCACGCTTTTTTCCACCGAGGTGAGCTCGGCGCGGATGTATGGATGTTGCCCAGCGCCGTACGGCGCAGTGTGCGTGCCCGCATTCTCTGCGGCAATCGTCACCTCAAGGCCCAGATCTGAAAGCTCATACACCAGTTCCAGCGCCAACATGAACGGGTAGCCGGCCTGTGGCCAGAGCACGTGGCCCAGGCGGACGCGTCGCGGCGAGGCCTCGATCAGATCCCAGGCGCTCCATCTGACCAGCCCGTGTATCGCGTTGCTCTGAGCCGGCTCGCTCAGCGGCAGCTGATAGGCCTGTTCGCCGAACCGATAAAGCCCGTCTGCCAGCCGGTTTGGCCAGGGGATGAGCACCTGGCCCCGAGCGGCGGAGGCCATCTCATTCTCAGCGTAGCCGTCGATGACGGGGAAGCCGTCCACCTCGTACGCTCGCAGCCCGCCCCCCACCTCGACGACCGTCGCCCACTGCGTGCCGTACTCGATTCGGTGCTGGCGGCCCGACGGCGTCTGAGCCTCCTCGCGGCCTCTGGGACTCGGTCTCGTCGCTTCCACTTCCTTCCGTCTACGCGGCATGGTGGGCGGTGAGAGGATCGAACTCCCGGCCTCCTCGGTGTAAGCGAGGCGCTCTGCCCATCTGAGCTAACCGCCCGAGATGCGAATCAGTCTACTGAGGCGCCACCAGCGTCAGGGCTCGGTTGAGCTGCGCGTCGGCGGCGTGTCCCCGAGCCGGATTGACCGGGTCGTACATGCTCAGCTTGTCGGGCAAGCTGACCGCAGCATCAGGCGTCAGGCCCTTCTTGTCGATCGACTGCCCGTTGGGCAAGAACCAGTGGCCCACCGTCAGGTGCAGGTCTCCCCCATCGCTCAGCTGATAGTCGACCTGGACCGAGCCTTTGCCAAACGTCTTGACCCCGACCAGGTGTGCTCGACTGCGGGCCTGGAGCGCCCCGGCCACGATCTCGGACGCCGATGCCGTGTTCTCGTTGACGAGGACCACCAACGGCAGCGTGGCAGCAGGGTGGTTGCCGTCCACGTTCGTCTTCACGACGCGCCCATCACGCCCGCGCTGCTCGAAGGCTTCGCCGCTCTCGACAAAGCGGCTGATCACAGCCCTCGCCTTGTCGATGAAGCCCCCGCCGTTGTCGCGCAGGTCCAGCACCACAGCCCTGGCACCGGGCAAGCCCACGCCCAGCTCGTCGTCGAACTCACGTTGAGTGCTGTCCCCGAACTGATAGATGCGCATGTAAAGGGCGCCGTCCTCCAGTCGCAGCGATTGCACCGTTGGACTCTGGAAGTTGCCACGCGTAACCTGCACATCCAGTTCGGCGCCACCCCGGCTCACATGTAGCGTGACGGCCGTCCCAGCCGCTCCACGGATCAGCGCAGCGGTCTGATCCTGGGACAGGTTGTGCGTGTCGGTGCCGTTGATCGCCTGGATGAGATCGCCGGTCTTGAGGCCGGCCCGGAGCGCTGGCGAGTTTGGCAGCACGCTGGCAACCACGGGATAGCCGTCCTTGAAGTTGACGGTGATGCCGATCATCCCGGAATGGCGGCCGGCGTACTGCTCCTTCTGGGCACGGAAATCCTCCGCGCTGAGGTACTGGGTATACGGATCGCCCAGGGCCTGGACCATTCCCCGCACGCTGCCGGCAGACAGCTTTCCGAAGTCGACGTGGGAGTCGTAGTAGTTGGCCTCGATCACCCGGAGCGCCTGGTCGGACGTGGCCCGGTCGAGCTGAGCCCGAGGCTGTGCACCTAGATGCAGCACCGGTACGTACTCTGGATAGCTCTGGTCTACATACAGGCCCGCAGCGAAGACGGCAAACAGCACTGCGAGGCCGCCCAGGCCGAGCAGCCCCCGTCGAAGCAGAATCACGAGAGATAGCTAAGCGGATTCTGCCAGGCGCCGTTGTAATCAACTCCAAAATGCAGGTGCGGGCCGGTGGAGTAGCCGGTGGAGCCTTCTGCCCCGATGGGCTGGCCTCGCCGGACCGCCTGGCCCACGGATACATAGATGGCTGAAAGGTGCGCGTAGATCGTCGTGTACCCGTTGCCGTGTGTGATCAGCACATAGTTGCCGTAGCCGCAGCAGGGGTTCCAGGTCACTAACGAGACGATGCCCGCGTCCGCGGCTCCGATCGAAGTGCCGTAAGAGGCCCCGATGTCGATCCCTTCGTGGATGTGACGGGTGGGGCAGCTCGGGTCGTACGGCTCGCCTAGAAGGTCCGTGCAGCCGAAGGGCTGGGTGATCGGACCGCGCTCCGGCCACCCGAAGCGACCGGTGCCACCCCCGACATTTCGCGCCTGGGCGTCGAACTGCGCCTGGAGCTGAGAGACCAGGGCGTCGATTCGCGCCTTCTCGGCTTCCAGCTCCTTGCGCTGGCCCTCGAGCTGGGCCTCAAGCTGGTGATAGTAGTCCAGGGCCTGCTGCTGGGCCGCCTTGGTGCGCTCGACCTGAGCCTCCTCATCCTGCTGCTGCTTGAGCAGAGCAGCCTGCTGGTCATGCTCTCCCTGCAGCTTCTGCCGCAACTGCTTGATCTGGTCGCGCTCCTGGCGCAGGTTGTCGACCAGCCGCTGGTCACTCCGGATGATGTCCTGCATGATCACCAGCCGGTCAACCATCTCGGTGAAGCTGCGGGAGGTGACCACCAGCTCCATGTAGTCGACCGAGCCGTGCTTGTCCATCGCTCGTACGCGCTGTGCCAGGAGCCCCTGCCTGACCTGAAGGTGCGCCTCCCGGCGGGCGATCTCAGCCTCCGTCAGACGGATCTGGCGCTCGGTCTCCCGCAGCTTAGCCTGCGTCTGTGCGATTTTGGCCTGCTGTGCCGCGATCTGGGCTTTCAGCTCGTTGATGTAGGCCAGCGTCTGGCTTGCTTTCTGCTGGGCGTCGGCCAGGCTCTGCTGGATGTCCTGAAGTCTGCGGCCGGTGTCCGCCTGGTTCTGCTTGGCATTCTGGAGCTGCTGGCAGACCGTGTCATTCGGTGCACAATCGCCGCCCGCCACCGGTGTGGGTGCGAGGCAGATCACCAGCAGTGTCAATCCGCCTGCCAGCGGGATGCGCTGGAACACCTTCTAGAGCCTCACGAACCGGCGGACCCCGACGTAGCTGCCCAGGGCGCCAAGTGCGGCGCCCGCGACCAGCAGGTCCTGGGCCAGCACGTGCACGAAGCGCGGGTCGTACGAGAGCGGCAGGAAGAACAGCTCTGCGCGAAAGCGCTCGACGAACGGGCGGTAGGCGGCCAGCAGCAATCCGAGCGCCAGCGACGCGGCGATCACGCCAGTCATCACGCCTTCCACTACGAACGGTCCCCTCACGAACCACTCCGTGGCGCCGACCAGCTTCATGAGCTCGATCTCCTGTCTGCGGTGGTAGACGGCTGTTCGGATCGTGTTCATCACGATCACCACAGAGGCCACCGTCAGGACCGCCAGCATGCCAAGGCCGGCAATCGTGAGCCAGGTCGAGAGCCGGAGCATGTTGGTGATGAAGTCACCCTTGTAGTCCGTCGGGTCCGTGCGGTCCACACCACGCCACTGCCTCGCCAGTGCATCGATCCTCTTGACGTCGTCCAGACGGGCGACTTTGACCTCGATTTTGGCCGGAAGCGGGTTCCCCTCGATCTGCTCGATGAGCTGCTGGTTGCGGGGATCGGATGCAAAGCTCTTCAGCTCCTCTTCCTTCGTGACGAAGTGCACGCTGACCACTTCGGGGCGTGCCTGCAGCTGGCCTTCGAAGTCGTAAACGCTCGCCAGCGGCGTCTTGTCGGCGACGCTGATCGTCAGCACGCTTACCCGATGCCTGTACGAATCCAGCACCTGGCCCAGTGCGTGGCCGAGCAGGAGACTGGTCCCGGCCAGTATCAGGATCAGCGCAATCGACACCACAGCCGCCACGCTCACGGCGAGGTTGCGCCAGAAGTTCTGCCAGGCGCTACCGAAGGCGAACAGCAGCTGCCGGAAGAGCTTCATGGTATGTCCCGTAGCGATCGTCGCGGATTATCTGACCACGCTCGATTGCGACTACCCGGCGGCGCATCACGTCCACGATCTCGCGGTTATGCGTGGCCATAACGACGGTCACGCCCGCGGCGTTGATGCGCAAGAAGATCTGCATGATCTCCCAGGCGGTCGCAGGGTCAAGGTTGCCGGTGGGCTCGTCTGCGATGAAGAGGCGGGGCCGGTGAACGAGAGCGCGCGCGATCGCAACCCGCTGCTGCTCGCCGCCTGACAGCTCATTCGGGTAGCTCCGCTCCATCCCCGCCAGCCCGACCGTCTCCAGCGCGGCCCCGGCCTGGTGTGCGATCACCCGCCGTGATTCACCCAGAGCCTGGAGCGCGAAGGCCACGTTCTCGTGGACGGTCATTCGCGGCAGCAGCTTGAAGTCCTGGAACACCAGCCCAATCTGGCGCCTGAACTGCGGGAGGCGCCGCCGGCGGAGACTGCGCAGCTCCTGGCCGTGGACGAAGAGCCGGCCTCGAGTCGGCTTCTCTTCCCGGATCAGCAGGCGAACAAGGCTTGACTTTCCCGCTCCCGATGCGCCGACCAGGAACAGGAAGTCCCCCTCTGGCACGGTGAGGCAGATGTCCCGAAGGGCGTCTGTGCCATTCGGATAGGTCTTCCAAACGTGCTGGAAGCTGATGACAGGCCGGCTGTTGAACTCAGGCGCTATGAGCATGTGTTGCTGTGAGGCTGAGTGCGACGTTGTGCTGCGCTGTCGGCGCCCCACACTACCCCCGTCCGAGTCTATCCAGACACGACGGCTCAGGTCAATCCCGGGCGCCGATCGAGACTTTGTTTGAGCCCCTCCTCCCGCTCAGCGTCAGGAGGCAGCCGAGCGCTCGCCCAGGCGCCAGCGCAGCCAGCCTTCGATAAAGGGCTCCAGTCCTCCATCCAGGACTGCTTGCACGTTGCCCATCTCGACCCCTGTCCTCACGTCCTTGACCAGGGTGTACGGCTGCATCACGTAGTTGCGGATCTGGCTGCCGAACTCGGCAGGCATGACGTCACCTCGCAGCTCCTCTCGTCTCCGCGCGGCATCTTCCTGCTGATGCTGGAAGAGCCTTGCCCTGAGGACCTTCATCGCGATCTCGCGGTTCTTGATCTGTGAGCGCTCGTTCTGGCACTGGACCACGATCCCGGTCGGGAGGTGTGTGATGCGAACAGCGGAGTCGGTCTTGTTGACGTGCTGGCCGCCGGCGCCCGTCGACCTGTAGGTGTCGATGCGAAGGTCGTCCTGGTTGATCTCCAGGTCCGCCTCTTCCGCCTCGTCCAGCTCGGGCATTACCTCGACAAGGGCAAATGACGTGTGCCGGCGATGATTCTGGTCAAAGGGCGAGATCCGGACCAGGCGGTGCACGCCGTGCTCAGAACGCAGCAGACCGTACGCACGGCGACCGCGGAAGATCACGGTGGCTCCTTTCAGGCCAGCTTCCTCTCCCGCAGCGGTGTCCAGCAGCTCGGTGTCGCAGCCGGGACGGAGTATGGACACCTCGTGCGGCGACGGTGTGGCCCACTTGGTGTACATGCGCAGAAGGATCTCGACCCAATCCTGAGCGTCAACGCCGCCCTGGCCCACTGTGATGCTCATGACCGCGTTGTGGTTGGCGTATGGGTCCGCGAAGAGGAGGTCGAGCTCACGCTGGTGGAGCTCACGCTCAAGCGCCATCTGCTCCTGTTGCACCTGGCCCGCGAGCTCCGCGTCGGCGTCGACGAGCTGCTCCAGCTCCAACAGGTCGCGAGCGTGCCTCTCCAGGCGCTCCCAGGAGTCGACTTCGTCCCGGTTCTCAGAAGCTTCCCTGGCCATTCGACCAGCACTGACCGGATCGTCCCAGACCCCGGGCTCAGCCAGCTTCTTCTCTAGCTCGGCCCCGCGCTGCTCCTTGCTGGGGAGGTCAAAGATGCTCCTTCAGCTCTAGGATGCGTCGGAGCAGCTCCGCAGGACTGCGCGTAACGGTCTTAACGTCCATCTCTTGCCGCCCGATCATCTCCCGTGGCAGCGCTTGTACTTTCGGCCAGAACCACACCAGCAGGGATCATTGCGGCCGATCTTACCGGTGCTTGCGCCGGCGCCGACAGGTTCGGCCGGCCCGGCTCCTCTGCGAGGCCCGTGGCCGTTGGGCCGTCGTCCATCCAGCGTCGAACGCGGCTGGGGAGGTGGCTCCTCGCGCATGAACTGAACGTGGAACATCCTGGTCACGATGTCGGCCTGGATGTTCGCAGTCAGCTCACCGAACATCTTGAAGGCCTCGTTCTTGTACTCGACGAGGGGATCGCGCTGACCGTACGCGTGGAGCCCGATCCCCTCCCTGAAGTGCTCCATCTGGGTCAGGTAGTCGATCCACTTCTGGTCGATGGTTTGCAGCATGATGAAGCGCTCGAGGCCCCGGAACCACTCGTCGTTGGCGGCCTGCTGCTCTTTCGCCTCGTAGGCCTGAACAGCTGCGTCGTTCAGGAGTGTGACGACCGCCTCCCGACCTCTGCGGATCGTTTCGTCGGGGATCGTCTCTCCTTCGCTGATCGGAAAGTAGTGCCGCAGGTAGGTCACGAGCCCCTCGATGTCCCAGTTTTCAGGATGGCGCCCTTCGCAGTGGGCTTCGACACCCTGTTCGATGATGTCCCGCGTGTAGTCGAGGATGTTCTGGCGCGTGTCGGCCTCTTCGAGGACCTTCTGACGCTCCTCATAGATGATCGCGCGCTGCTTGTTCATCACGTCGTCGTACTCGACGACGTGCTTGCGCGTGTCGAAGTTCATGCCCTCGACTTTCTTTTGGGCGTTCTCGATCGAGCCGGCGACCCACTTGTGCTCGATCGGTTCGACCTCAAGCCTGTCCATGAGCGAGCCGATGCGATCCGCGGCGGGGCCGAATATCCGCATCAGATCATCCTCAAGCGAGATGTAGAAGCGGCTGGACCCGGGGTCTCCCTGGCGCCCAGCGCGGCCCCTGAGCTGGTTGTCGATTCGCCGGCTCTCGTGTCGCTCGGTGCCGATGATGTGGAGGCCGCCGTTCTGGGCTACGCCCTCACCGAGGACGATGTCGGTGCCGCGGCCGGCCATGTTGGTCGCGATCGTGACCGCACCCGGCTGGCCGGCTTCAGCCACGATCGCGGCTTCGCGTTCGTGCTGCTTGGCATTCAGAACGTTGTGCGCGATGCCCCGCTTTTCGAGCATCCTCGACAGACGCTCGGATTTATCGACCGAGATCGTGCCGACCAGGACCGGGCGGCTCTGCTTGTTCATTTCAACAATCTCGTCGATTACAGCGCTGAATTTGGACTGCTCGGTCTTGTAGATCACGTCCGCGGCGTCGGCTCGCCGCATCGGCCGGTGCGTCGGTATCTCGACGACTTCCAGGCCATATATCTTGTGGAACTCCTCAGCCTCCGTCAGGGCCGTACCCGTCATGCCGGCGAGCCTTTCGTACAGGCGGAAGTAGTTCTGCAGTGTGATCGTCGCCTGGGTCTTCATCTCCTGCTGCACCTTGAGGCCCTCTTTCGCCTCGATTGCCTGGTGCAGGCCGTCCGACCAGCGTCGTCCGGGCATCGTCCGGCCCGTGAACTCGTCGATGATCACCGCTTCGCCGTTCCTAACAAGGTAGTGCGTGTCGCGGTGGAACAGCGCTCTGGCTTTGAGCGCCTGGTTGATCTGGTGTGCCTCGATGACGTGCTCCAGGTCGTAGATGTTCTTGATGCCGGCCATGCGCTGCATCTTGCCGATGCCTTCTTCAGTCAGCGAGGCGGACTTGTACTTTTCCTCGACGATGTAGTCGACATCTTTTTCGAGCCGCGCGGCATAGCGGGAGAATTCGTAGTACTTGTCCGTCGACTCCTCCGACGGCCCGGAGATGATGTGCGGCGTGCGCGCCTCGTCGATGAGGATAGAGTCGACCTCGTCCACGATCGCGTAGTAAAGATCGCGCTGCGCGCGCTGACTCAGATCCCGGGCAAGGTTGTCTCGCAGGTAGTCGAAGCCAAACTGGGCGTTCGTGCCGTAGGTGATGTCGCAGCGATATGCCTCTGCCCGAGGTACCGGCCGCAGATGCTGGAGTCGCCAGTCGGGATGCGTCTCGTCCAGGTATTCCGGATCGAACACGAACGAACCGTCGGGTTGGCTGGGATCCCCGACCACCACGCCAACGCTCAGGCCGAGCAGGTGATAGAGCGGGCCCATCCAACCGGCGTCGCGGCGACCCAGGTAGTCGTTGACGGTGACAAGGTGGGCGCCACGGCCGAGCAACGCGTTCAGAACCAGCGGCAGGGTGGCGACGAGGGTCTTGCCCTCGCCCGTCTTCATTTCTGCGATCTTGCCGTGGTGAAGCACGATGCCTCCCACGAGCTGGACATCGAAGTGGCGCATGCGGATAGCACGCACACTCGCTTCGCGGGTCAGAGCGAACGATTCGATCAGCAGCCTTTCCAGGTCATCGCCGGCTGCTGCTCTCCTGCGAAGGTCATCGGTGTGCGCACGAAGCTCTTGATCGCCGAGAGCCTTCAGGCCCGGCTCGAGCTCGCCGATGGCGGCCACCGTGCGCAGGTGGTGTTTGACCTCACGCGCGTTGGGGTCTAGCAGATTTGTGAGGCGGGCCATTACTTCACCACCGGCTCGATGACCGTCAAACCGCCGTCAGGCCGGCGGAAGCACACGTTGACCATCCCGGACGTCTCGTCCAGAAAGACATAACACGGGTGGCGGCTCGACTCAAGGGCAGCCTCGGCCTCAGCCAGCGACTCCGGCTGAAGCTTGAGGCGGATGCGTTCGAGCTCAGGCAGCTCGGCGTCGTCGCTCTCCCCGTCTTCGGGAGTGGTCATCGCTGCCCGCTTCCGCTCCAGCTTGATCTTCTCCTTGAGCTTAACCACCTGGCGGTCGACCTTATCGAGCGCCAGGTCAAGCGCCGCGCGCGGGTCGGCCGCCTTCTCACTGGCGTGCGCCAGGGGATGCCGGCGGCCATGGGTGTGGACGGTGATCCATACCGAGCAGTCCGGATTCGACCCGCGCCTCGACTCCCGTTCGAAGTCGACCTCCACGTCCACGATGCGGTCAAAGTGCCGGCTCAGCCGCGAAAGCCGGCTTTGCGCATAGCTGACCAGCTGGTTGGACAGCCCATCGGTCCGGTCGTGCACCAGCACCCTCACGGCACGATCATACCCAGCCGCCCCGAAGCTCCAACCTGGTGCTCACAGGACGACCCGGGCGACCGTGAAGCCGAGCACACGCCCCGAACCAGCCGCCCGCAGTGCGGCCGCGCACGCCTCGAGGGTCGCGCCAGTTGTCGTCACATCGTCCACGACCACGATTGGCTCGCCGGCCAGGCGCGGCCCCTTCCACCCGAAGGCATCGTCCACGTTCGCCCGCCGCCTCAGCCGGTCCAGGCCAACTTGAGGGGGCGTGTCTCTGAGCCGGGCCAGCCGGCCGCGGGGTACTGCAAGGTGCAGCCGCTTCCGCAGTTCGGCGGCCAACAGCTCCGCCTGGTTGTAGCCCCGTGCGCGGCGCCGCCGCGGATGGAGCGGCACAGCGACGAGCAAAGCTCCACGGGGAGCGTTAGCTTCCAGGTGGCCCACGCAAACGCCGGCAAGCGCCGGCGCCAGGGCGCGCCAGCCCTCGTACTTGAAGCGGTGAATCGCTTGTTCGAGCGGCCCATCGTAGGCGGCGGCCGACCGAAGACGCCAGAGCAGCCGCAGCCGGTGCCGGCAGCCACACTGGGCTCCGGCGAATTCCACCTCCCCCCCGCAGGTCGCGCAGAGCGGCTCCTCCAGGAACCTCAAGCGGGCCACACAGCGGTCGCATAGCCACGCGCCAATGGCTCTGCATGAGCCGCAGCGTGGGGGGAGCAGCCAATCCAGCCACCAGGCGCCTGAGCCTCGAGAACGACTGTTCGAAGGACACGCCTCCAGCGTAAGCAGGCTGTCAACCTTGCCTGTTAATTCCACCACTGCCACATCGCCCGCGCCTTCAAGCCGGTTCGATCATGAGCGCCTCGCCACGCTCCAGGCGCAGGCCGGCGAGGGTCCCGGCGGGCAGCTCGATCACGCTGTGGCCACCCAGCACCAGCGGCACCAGCCGCCACGGAGGGAGCCCCACGCGCACTCTCACGATCCGCAAGCGGCGGTCCACGAATACGGCATCGATGGCGAACCGCATGAAAAAGGTGTGGATGCCGCTGCATGGCACGATCCACATTCCGGTTCCCGCCTGGAGCTGGCGCCGGAACATCAACCCCACCCCACGCCCGAGGAGTGTTCGCGGCACGAGCAGCCGCTCGGCCAGCACGCGACCCGTCCGGGGGTGCACCAGACGCAGCACGCGGTCCGGCACTGCGATTGCCTACGCTACGGGCCGATGCCCGATTTCGTGTCGGCGGGCGTGCGCCTCCACTACCAGCTGGCGGGGCCCGACGATGGCCGCCCGATCGCCCTTGTTCACGGTTTCTGCAGCGATTACGAGCTGAACTGGGTGGGCACCCGGTGGCAGGAGACTCTGACCGCCGCCGGTTGGCTGGTGCTCGGTCTCGACTGCCGTGGTCATGGACGCTCCGAGAAGCCGCACGACCCGGCTGATTACGCCCGGACGATCATGGCCGACGACGTTGCCAGGCTGCTTGACCATCTGGACATCGCTGACGCCGACTACCTCGGTTACTCCATGGGTTCGCGGATCGGGTTGGAAGCCGTCATCGCCCACCCCGACCGCTTCAGCCGGGCGGTACTCGGAGGCTTCGGACGCGAGGGGAAACGTGACCGGTCCGAGCTTATCGCTCGCCGCATGCGAGGCGACGGCAGTGTGAGCGATGCGGTCGCCGAGATGTTCTATCAGTTTGCGGCGGCGCGGCCGATCAACGACCTCGAGGCACTTGCCTGCTGCATCCTCGGCCCGCAGCCACGCCTGAGCCCGGACAGGCTCGCCTCCATACGTGTTCCGGTTGCCATGATGGCCGGCGATCTTGACCCGATCGCTCGGGGGGCGCCTGAGCTGGCGCGACAGATACCAGGCGCCCGCTTCGTAGCGATCAGCGGGCGCAACCATATGAACGCTGTCCCGGCGCGTCAGTTCAAAGAGGCCGCCCTGGACTTCCTCGCTCAAGGCAGCGGCGTCTGATGACGACTTATCAGCCCTTCTGGAGCGTGTTTATGACGTCCTGGAATGCGTTGTTGATCTGCCCGCCCATCAGGCTCAGCACGCCGATGACAACGATTGCGACAAGAACCAGGATCAGTGCGTACTCGACCAAGCCCTGGCCCTGCTGGTTGGCATGTGGCCCCCGCGGCCTGCGGTTGCTAAGCACGCCGGATTCAACCTCCTGTTCTACTACTTGCAGTCGGTGAACGTACGACCCCGCTCCGCGCACCCGAACGTTCTTGAAACTGTCATAGGGTACGCGGAGCCGACGCCCTCTGTGCAGGCCGCAACTCCGATCCGGGCGAGGCCGCCCGCGCGCTTCGGCCCCGCCGCGCTGCTCCTTGGCGCGGTCCTGATCGCAAGCCTCGCTGCCTTCGTCAGGCCGGTGACTGATGGCGACTTCTGGTGGCACGTGCGCACTGGCCGCTGGATCGTGGAGCATGGCCGGCTGCCGGGGCGCGACCTCTTCACGTATACGGCGTTCGATCACCGCTGGGTTGACTCCGAATACCTCACGGAAGTTGTCATGTGGCTGGTTCGGTCTCGGTTGGGACTGGCCGGCGTGAGCGTTGCCTTCGGCGCCGTCGCCTGGTCGGGCTTTCTGCTCGTCGCACTCTCAGCCCGGCCACGCCGGCAGCCGTACGTGCTCGTCGGGCTGGCGCTGGGCCTGGCAGCGCTGGCGGGCTATCCGGTGTGGGGGGCGCGTCCGCAGACCGTCACGTTCGCTCTGGCCAGCCTGGAGCTGCTGTGGCTCCGCGGCTACCTCGAGCGCTCGAGCAGCACCGGGGGCCCCCTCCCCCGGCTCCGCCGGGTACTCCCCCGACTTCGCGGGGGAGAGTCCATCCCCCGGCTCCGCCGGGTACTCCCCCGACTTCGCGGGGGAGAGTCTATCTTCTGGCTTCCGCTCGTTATGGCCCTTTGGGGCAACCTGCATGGCGGCTGGCCGGTCGGTTTCCTGTTTCTGGCGATCGCGATGGTCTGCTGTCTTTTGCGCTGGCTCAGCGACCGCACGAACATCGAGGACCTTCGACGAACTCGCGTACTGGCGCTCGTGGGTGCCGCGTCGGCCGCGGCTGTGCTGATCAACCCCAATGGCGCCGCCGTGTACGCCTATCCTGTGCAAACGCTCACGAGTGCGGCGCAGCGGGGCCTGATCGCTGAGTGGCAGTCGCCCGACTTTCACCTGGCGGCGCTTCGGGCGTTCGAGGTCATGCTGCTCCTGGTCGTCACGGGTGTCGCTCTTGGCAAGTCCTCGCTTTTCGACGTGCTGTTGGTTCTCGCCGGGATCGCACTGGCTCTCGAGTCGGCACGCCACATTGCGCTGTTCGTGGCTGCCGCGACGCCGGTCCTCGTGACTACCTGGTCCGACATCTGGCGAAGGCTCGCGGTTCCCCGGTTCCTGCCCATCGCGCCACCCCGGCGCTGGCTGTCCGCGGTCACGCTCGCGGTGCTGGCGCTGGTCGCCCTCGGGGTCGGACTCCGAACTGCTGACGGCCTCGCGCGCCAGCCTACGTTTACCAGTCAGACCGTCCCGGTTGGCGCAGCCGACTGGCTGGCCGCCCATCCCGAGGTGGGCACGCGAATGTTCAACCAGTACTCCTGGGGCGGCTACCTGGCTGACCGCTTCTATCCCAACCCCAACCGCCGGGTCTTCATCTTCAGCGAGGGGGTGCTGATGGGCGACGACCTGCTGCTCGACTACCGCCGGGTGGCAGTAGTCGCCCCTGGCTGGCGGGACGTGCTGAATCGGGCGGGAGTGGACTACGTCGTGTTCGACAGCGGCTCGTCACTCAATGAGATGCTCGCGGCTCAGCCGAACTGGCGCCTTGTGTACAGAGATGGGACGGCCGTGATCTATTTGCGGTCGGCCTGAGTCTGAGTCCTCGGCACTGTCAGCTCACCAGCCCGAACCGCGACCTGTGCCGGCGCCGCGAAGCCGCAGCCACAGCACCGTCATGAGCGCCTTCCGGACCTCCCCCTGAGACACCTTGGACTTACCGGCCATTCGATCCACGAAACGAATGGGCACTTCACACACTGGGAAGCCCTGCAGGACGCAGCGGTACACCATCTCGATCTGGAAGGAGTAACCCTGCGACACGATTCGATCCAGGCCAATCGCTTCCAGGACGGTTCGCGGGTAGCAGCGATAACCCGATGTGGCGTCTCGGACCGTGAGGCCGAGCAGGGCCCGCGTGTACAGGTTCGCGCTCCACGAGAGCAGTCTTCGGTGCCAGCTCCAGCCGGACACCGAGCCTTCGCGCACGTAGCGGGACCCGATCACCACTCCTCCGCAGCGCTTGGCTTCGGCCACGAGCTCCGGCAGGTGTTCCGGCCTGTGCGAACCGTCTGCGTCCATCTCGATGATGTAGTCGTAGCCGCGCTCCAGCCCGCAGGTGAAGCCCAGGACGTAGGCTGAACCCAGGCCTTGCTTGTGCGGCCTGACCTCCAGCTGGATCCCTGGATCGGACTCCGCGAGCCGGGCAGCCACCCCGGCCGTCCCGTCCGGCGAGCTGTCGTCAACCACAAGCACGTCGTAGCCGCTCTCCCGAACCATGCGGACGGCTCGTTCGACGTTCTCAACTTCGTTATAGGTCGGCAGCACCACGAGCACGCGGGGTGCGCCAGGCGTCATCGTCCTAACCGAATGTGCAGCACGTCCGCAAGCATCTGCCTGGAGTGCCTCACCGTCTGGACTCGAGAGGTGCTGGAGTTGATCCAGCGCACGGGCACTTCGCTGATCTTGTAGCCAGACCTCCTGGCGAGAACCAGGATTTCGACGTCGTATGCAAACCCCTCGGTTCGAAGCCGGCCGAAGAGGTCGCGTGCCACGTCGCCTCTGAACAGCTTGAAGCCGCACTGGGTATCCCAGACGCCAGGCAGCAGCAGGCCCTGCACCAGCAGGTTGAAGCTCTTACCCATCAGTCGCCTGTGTAGAGGTTGGTCCACCTCGCGCGCTCCTCGCTTGGCCCGCGAGCCGATGGCGACGTCTGCGCCCGCAGCGATGGCGGCCTCGAGCTTTGGCATCTCCTGGATTGGAGCCGAGAAGTCGGCGTCGCTGATCAACACAAGCCCGCCGCGGCTTCGGGCCACGCCCTCAGCCACAGCACGGCCCTTGCCCCGATTCGCGGGCAGAAAGACGGCGTGGACGTGCTTGTTTTTTGAAGCCGCTTCACGGATCAGCTCCGGCGTCCTGTCGCTGCTCCCGTCGTCGACCAGCAGGAGCTCGAACGCTGGCCCCTGCAGCCCCAGGTAGGCTTCCGCCTGCTCCAGGGATGAAGGCAGGCGCGCATCTTCGTTGAAGCATGGCACGACGACGCTGAGCTCCACACGCCGAAATCGTAGCGACGGCGGGCGTGGTCAGCGGTCAGGCTTCCGTAAGACCGCCAGCGCGTAGAACGCTGGCAAGACCGCCATGCGCTGTGCGCGTTTTGGTTGGAGCGCCAGCCGCCATAGCCACTCGAGGTGAGCCCGCCTGAGCCAGGCAGGTGCCCTCGGCACCCGACCCGCCAGGAAGTCGAACGTCCCCCCAACCCCGATCGCGACCGGGACTTCGAGCCGCTGACGGTTGCGTGCGATCCAGAGCTCCTGCTGTGGCGCCCCGTAGGCGACCAGGAGGAGGTCAGGGGCGGCTGCGGCGATTCGGCGCAGAGCCTCTTCGTCGTCATCCCGCCGCGGCGAACCGGCGAATGTTCCCGCCACCTGCAGGCCCGGGTTTTCCTCCTCCAGACGGCGAGCGCACTCAGCCGCGACTCCCGGTCGCGCACCCAGGAGAAACGGCCGCCAGCCACGGCTCGCGCAAGACCGCGCCAGGGCGGGGACCAGGTCGCTGCCCGTCACACGCTCGAACTGAGGGCAGCCACGGCGGCGCATCGCCCACACGACGCCGATTCCGTCGGCGATGCAGAGGGAAGCGGTCTCCAGCACCGCACGGAACTGCTCGTCAACCCGCGCTCGCATGACGAACTCGGGGTTGACGGTGGCGACGACGTGCGTTGGACCACGTTCGGACACCATCCGCTCGATAGCGGCGACCGCGCCCGCCATGTCGACGCAATCGACCCGCACCCCCAGGATGCGGACGGTCACGGCATCGATATCATCTGCCGGTGCCGAGCCGGCTCGTCGTCTGTTGCGATCTCTCACGTCTGAAGATGGAACGGCCGGCCGGACCAGCAGTTTACGCCAGCACGATGTTCGACCTCCTCAGGCAGAGCGCGAGCGTCGAGGTCGTCGGTCGCGAGGGGACCCACGGCGCTGACGTGATCCTGTCGCTGGACGGGCGCTTTCGAGCCGGGCGCGGGCAGCGCATCGTCACGGCGGTCCTTGACCTGGGTTACCTGTTCGAGCGCAGCGGCTACTCATGGTGGGAGTGGCTGGCCCAGAACTGGCGGGTAGCCTCGGCGGTCCGGCGCTCCGACCACCTCCTGGCGCCGTCCGCGGCCGTCCGCTTCGGGCTGGAGCGCTACCTGAGGGTCAAGCCCGCCCGTGTGACGGTCGTGGAGGCGGTGCCCCGGGCCTGCTTCCGCCGGACGGCACGGCAGGACGTCGAGGCTATGCGGGAGCGCCTCGGCCTGCCTGGCAGGTACTTCCTGTTCGTAGGCTCCCGAGTGCGCCGCAAAAACCTGGCGCTTCTGGCGACGGCATGGCAGCTGGCCGCACCTGCGCTCGGCCCAGATGTGGGCCTGGTCCTGGCCGGCGCAGGTTCAGCAGGTGTGGCGGGAGCCCGTGACCTCGGCTTCGTACCGCTGGAGCACCTGCCCGGCCTTATCACCGGCGCCGTCGCGTGGGTGAATCCGAGCCTCTACGAAGGCAGCTCGATAGGCGCCCTCGAGGCGCTGGCGTGCGGCACGCCGGCACTGTTGGCCGCGACCGGTGCCCAGGCACACGCCGTCGGAGACGCCGGCCTGATCCTGGACCCCCACCAGGCATCGCAATGGGCTGAGGCAATCGTCACAGTGGCCGGAGATCCCGCCGTCCGAGGCCGGCTTGGCGCGGCCGCGCTCAAGGCGGCCGCCGATCTCAGGGCGCAGGCCCCTCGGTCGGAGGAGCTTCTTCAGGCGCTGCTTGGGGAGGCTGCAGAGGAAACGTAACTTTTCGTTGCAGCCCGCGGCCGGGGGCCTGCCTGGTTGGGGTCAGAACGACGGTCGGCTCCGTCTGGGCCAGGTCGGTGGCGAACTGTTCCAGCGACTCACCGCCGTTTACCCGGACTCGTGTCCACACGAATCGGTCGCGGGCAGAGTGGGAAACACCAGGCTCGGTCGTGGTGGCGCTTTCGAACCCAGCTCCCTGAACGACCCTCACCACTGCGTCGCTGAACTTGCCGGACGGGTAGCAGAAGTCGACCACAGGATGGCCCAACAGCGATTCCAGGTCGGCCTTGCTGTCGAAGACCTCGCGATGAAGATTGCCGGCCGAGATTTTCGTCAGGTCAGCATGAGAAACCGTGTGCGCGCCGATCTGGATGCCGCCGGCGTCCATCTCCAGCAGCATCTCCACAGTGATGTAGCGGGGCGAGTTGAGGAAGCCCGAGACCACGTACGACACACCTTTGAACTGATGGGCGCGAAGTATCGGAAAGGCGGTGGTGTACATGTCCCGGTAGCCGTCGTCGAATGTGAGAATCACCGGCCTGGCCGGCAGGCTCTGGTTGCCCAGGAGATAGCTGCGGAGGTCGTCGAAGTCCACCGGGTGATACGCGTGCTCCGCGAGCCACTCCATCTGATGCGCGAAGTCCGCCGGCGTGACCGACAGGTTGAACCCCAGACGATCTCCCGGGTCGGGATTGACACGGATGTAGTGATACATGAGAATCGGCACCCGCACGGAGCTGCGGCCCGGGGGCACGACCGCCGTCGGCGCCGGTGGCTCTGCAGGCTCGACCAGTGGCCGCGTAGCGGTGACAGGACCCTGCCGAGCGATGCCACGGAAGAAGGGTTTAGCGCCGGATTGGTGAACGTCGTTAAGGGTTGTCGCCTGCACGATGGCACCGATTGCCAGGGCGATCAGCACCCCCGCTCCCGAGCGCGCAAGAGTGGGGTGCGTGTGCATCCGCAATTAGGTTAGATGCGATCCGCCACACTGTGCAGGTTCATGAGGACGATCGCCGTCGACGCCAATCCAGCCGCGCGAGCAATTCAGACCGGAACCGAGGTCTATGCCCGAGAGGTGGCGCGCAGGCTGCCCGCTGCGGCGCCGGAGCTGCGATTCGTCTTCTACGCCGCGCGACCTGCCGACGTTCCCGGGATCGACTTCACGGTGTTGCCCGGGACACGACTCTGGTCGCAGCTGCGGCTCCCGCGCGAGCTCTGGCGCCGGCGCCACGACCTCTTATTTGCCCCCTCGCACGTGGTGCCGTTTATTGCTCCAGGCCTGGCCCTGACCGTCGTCCACGACCTTGCCTTCGAACGCTATCCGGCCGCTTACAGCCGTGACGCCCTCTTCTATCTGAGGCTGACCACCCGCTGGGCGGAGCGTCGGTGCCCGCGTCTGCTCGCAGTTTCGCAGTCGACGGCGAACGACCTGGTCGAGCTTCATGGGTTAACCTCTGATCGGATCACAGTGGTCCCGCTGGGCGGGGGCGAGCCGCCGCCCTGCCCGAGGGCGCCGGACGCGTCTCAAGAGCGGCTGGTGCAGCTCGGAATCGACCGTCCGTTCGCGCTCAACGTGGGGCGCGTGGAGTCGCGGAAGAACCAGGTCACCGCGCTGCGGGCGATCGAGCGCCTGGCAGACCTGCTGCTCGTCTGCGCTGGTCCCGTGGCCGATGCCAAAGTAGCCGCGCAGCTTCAGTCCCCACGCTGCCGCCTGCTTGGCTCCGTCGCCGAGGGCGACCTGGACGTGCTGTACAGCTGTGCCGAGGCGCTCGTTTTCCCCAGCCTGTACGAGGGCTTCGGTCTGCCGGTGCTCGAGGCGATGCGGCGGGGTTTGCCGGTTGTGACAGCCGCCGTATCCTCCCTGCCCGAGGTCGGGGGCCAGGCGGCGGTCTACGTGGATGATCCCTGCGATGCCGACGCACTGGCCGCGGCGATAAACAGGGCACTGGGGGACAGGTTGAGGCTCCGTGAGATGGGTCTTGCTCAGGCCGCGAAGTTCACGTGGGACCGGACGGCGGCCGGCGTAACAGGCGTGATCCGCGAACTGATTGCCTGAAACCGACGCTTGCCACGCAGTGCCGGCACCAAGACGTATCAACAGTTCGCAAGAGGTCGTACCGCCGGAACTCGGCCCGATTCAACCCCCTCCGGAGTTCGTAGAGCGGGCTGCCCGGTCCATGACCCGCCACGTCCGGTACGCGGCTCTGTCCCAGCTGAACTCTGCCGCGCGCAGGAGGCCCCGCCGGCGGAGCGTCGTGTGCAGCTCAGTATCCCCGCACAGGCGCTCGAGTGCATCCGTCCAGGCCTCGACGTCCGCTGGATCGACCAGCAACCCCGCATCCCCCACAACCTCAGGCAAGGACGATGCGTTGGACGCCGCCACCGGCGTGCCGCAAGCCATCGCCTCGAGCGGCGTCAGACCAAAGCCCTCGTACCACGCCGGGTGCGCCAGGCAGGTGGCCAGGTTGTAGAGCGCCGGCATGTCCGCAGGGGGCAGTGCACCTAACAGAAGCAGATCTGATCCCAGCTGCTCCATTCGCTCGCGGACGCCCTCGTAGTGCCAGCCCCAGCTCCCCGCGACCACGAGAGGCACCCTGTCGCGCATGCGAGACCAAGCCTCCAGCAGAGTGGTCAGGTTCTTGCGTGGCTCGATCGTGCTGACGAACAGGACGAATCGAGGTGGCAGCCGGAAGCGTGCACGCGCGGCCTGGAGCAGGTCCACCGGCAGAGGCCGGTATCGCCGCGCCACCCCCTCGTGCACGACCTCCAGGCGCGCCGGTTCGATGTCGAAGAGATCGGCGACGTCGCGGGCGGTGCTCGCTGACACCGCGATTATCGAATGTGCGCGGCGCATCGACCGGGGGACGATCACCCGGACCGACATCGACTGGCCGCTCGGGAACCACTCCGGCCTTTTGTAAATAGCCATGTCGTGCGCTGTCAGCACTGCAGGCAGGCCGACGTCGCCCAGCGGCATCACTCCAGCGGGCCCGAAATAGAGGTTCGCGTCCATGCGCCGCAGCCGGGCCGGCCAGAGCAGGTGCCGGCCGATCAGTCTGATGCCTGGCGGACGCCGGAAGGCGATCGCCGGCTGCTCGATCCCGGGCTCTGCCTGCGTGAACACAGTAAAGCGGTTGTCAGGCCGCTCGGCCGCCAGCGCCCGCAAGATCTCGGCCGTATAGGTGCCCACGCCAGCCCACAGCCTGGCCAGGCCCGAACCATCCACCACCACATGCATGCCGCTCAGCTGTCTACTGTCCGTCAGCGGCCTCCCAGGTAGAGCTGGCGCCGTCGGACCACCTCGAACTCGCCCAGCCCGCGGCGGGTGCCGCGGACAGCACAGGTCCGAGGCTCGCCCGCGACATGGAATGGGATGCCGGTCTCTCGTGAGAGATGACGGTCGATCCCAGGCATCAGAGCCCCCCCGCCAGTCAGGAAGAATCCGCGCTCAGCGACCTGTGCGGCAAGGCGCCTCGGGGTCTGATCGAGCACGAGTCGGACGGCGTCGACCGCGCCGGCGAGCCAGTCCTGGACCGCGTGGGTGAGCTCACCCGAGGTCACCGTCGTGCCCCGGATCTCTGCGCTCATCGGCTCATCCAGGGCGACTGCCGCGCCGATGGCGATCTTCAGTGCTTCTGCGCCGGGCCGATCCAGATCCAGGCCGCGGCTTTCGCGCAGCAGCGCTGCCAACCTGCTGTCGAGCTGTTCCCCGCCTCCGGGCACAACATGCGAGGCCGCTATCCCCGACAGTGAGACGACGGCCACCTGAACCAGGCCACCTCCGATGTCGCAGATGCCCTGGGGACTGGAGTCAGCCACGCGAAGACCCAGACCGAGTGCGGCAGCCAGCGGCGCCTCGATCAGCCAGGCCTGTCGGGCGCCCGCTGTCATGGCGGCGGCGATCAGGGCCCGACGCTGGTCTCCAGGCGCGCCGGCCGGCACGCACAGCATCACCTCGGGCCGGAACAACCGGTGCCGGCCCTGGACTCGTGTCACCAGCTCGACCAGGATGCCTCTTACCAGGCCCCCGTCCACGAACGCGCCATGGGCGACAGGGTGGACGAGCTGCACCGTCGTCCCCGGCTGCTCGGCCAGTTCCAGCGCTTGCCTGCCGATCGCACGCAGCCGCCGGCTGGCCGGGTCGACCGCCGCCACGCACGGCTCGTCGGCAACCACACCCTCCCCCCGCACATACACCTGCAACGTCGACGTGCCGAGGTCGATCCCGATCTTCCTGGCGAACACCGCGGTCACCTGGCCCCCGCGGCCAGTCCACTAGTCGCCGTGGGCGCGAAGCGCCGGGTCGGTCAATTGCTCACTCTCGTGGCGGAGCTCGACCTTGGCGCCCAGCGCACGGAGCTTGCCAGGCATATTCTCGTAACCGCGCTCGATGTGCCACGCCTCGCTGATCTCGGTCGTCCCGCGGGCACAGAGGGCGGCGATGACCAGAGCGGCGCCGGAGCGGATGTCTGGCACGCTGACGTCGGTGCCGTGGAGTCGAGCTGGACCGCGGACGAACGCATCACGCCCATTTGCGGTGATGCGAGCACCCATCCGGGTCAGTTCGGCAACGTGCTGGAAGCGGTTCTCATAGATCGGCTCGGTGATAATGCTCGAGCCTTCCGCCTGTGTCATGAGTGCCACGTACTGGGGCTGCAGGTCGGTCGGAAAGCCGGGGTGCGCCCAGGTAAACAGGTCGACGGGCCGAAGCGGTCGCGCCAGGTCCCTCCTTACGCGGATCGAGCCTTCACTGGTCTCCACCTCGGCTCCTGCCTCCTGCAACTTCAGCAGAACCGAGGGCAGGTCTTGCTGGGGTCCCGCGTCCAGCACGACATCTCCACCGGCCGCCGCGACCGCGATCGCGTAGGTGCCGGCTTCGAGATAGTCAGGGATGACGTGGTGCTCGGTGCCCCGCAGCCGCCGCACCCCATGGACGACGATCTCGTCCGTGCCTGCACCCTCGATGTTTGCCCCCATCGAACAAAGGAACCGGCAAAGGTCCTGGACGTGGGGCTCGCGGGCGGCGTTGTAAACCTCCGTCCGGCCCGACGCCTGGATGGCCGCCATCACGATGTTCTCGGTACCCGTGACCGTCGGCATGTCGAGCACCACGCGAGTGCCATGCAGGCCGTTCGGCGCCCGTGCGATGAACTCTGAGCCGGTCTCTACAATCTCGGCCCCCATGGCCCTGAGCCCACGGACGTGCATCTCGACGCGCCTGGCTCCGATCTGGTCGCCACCTGGCTTGGGCACCCGAGCCGCCCCGGCGCGCGCGATGAGGGCGCCCATCAACACGATTGAAGCGCGCATGCGGCGTCCCATCGCGTCAGGCACCGTGTCGCCTACGTCAGTCGCGGTGATCACCGCTGCGTCGGGCCCCGTCGCGACGAGGGTGACGCCCAGCTCGCGGAGGATGTCCCGCATCATGTCGGTGTCCGCGACGCGAGCGAGGTTGTGCAGCTTCACGGGCTCGCGGGTGAGCAGCGAGGCGGCCATGATCGGCAAAGAGGCGTTCTTTGAACCCCCGATCCGTGTACGTCCACACAGCGGGCGGCCGCCGGTGATGTGAATGACGTTGCCTGGCGATGCCGACGGCATGCGCGACACTTTAGGCATTGGTACCGTCGTTGCGCCGGTCGGGAGTTTCAGGCTGAAGCCCGCTCACACAAGAACAAACGGCGAACCAGGCGGCGCTGGTACTGAGGGCCCGCCGCACGGGGCATGTACGCCGCGGTTATCGCCCTCGCCTCATCCGAGCCAGGCGCAATCGTGACTCCGCCACCTCCAGGATTGCCGCCATCTCGGCCTCCTCCTTGGGCGTCAGTTCGCCGCTCAGCCGCTCCTGGGCCTGGCGCCGCGCCTCCTCGGCCGCCTCCTCGCTGATCTCTTCCGCTCGCTCGGCCACATCGGCAAGCACGGTCACGCGGTCTGGCAGCACCTCAAGGAACCCGCCGCCCACGAACAGCTCTGTCTCCTCCGAGCCGTTTCGGATCAGGAGAGGGCCCGGCTGCAGCGTGGTCAAAAGGGGGGCGTGCCGCGGCAGGATGCCAAGCTCGCCGTCGCCGCCCCGGCAGAGCAGGAACGGACGGCCTCGACCGTCTACCTCTCCCTCGAACAGCGACCGCTCGACGCTGACGACGCGAAGGTGGACACTCAAGCCCTAACCCTCGTCCCTCTGCATCTGCTCACCCAGCTCCCGGGCCTCGTCGATCGTGCCGACCAGGTAGAACGCCTGTTCGGGGAGGTCGTCGTGCTTGCCCTCCAGGATCTCCTTGAAGCCGCGCACGGTCTCCTTCACGGGCACGAACTTTCCGTCCCGGCCCGTGAAGCGCTCGGCTACGAACATCGGCTGTGACAGGAAGCGCTGGATCTTGCGAGCGCGCGTCACGGTCAGCTTGTCGTCTTCGGACAGCTCCTCCATACCCAGGATGGCGATGATGTCCTGCAGCTCCTTGTAGCGCTGCATAGTGCGTTTCACGCCCTGCGCGGCATCGTAGTGGTCCTGGCCGACCACACGTGGCTCCAGGAACCGCGAGGTCGACTCGAGCGGATCCACGGCGGGGTAGATGCCGATCTCAGTCAGCGGCCGGCTCAGAGTCACGATGGCCCCCAGGTGTGCGAACGTCGTCTGAATCGCCGGGTCGGTCATATCGTCCGCCGGCACGAAGATGGCCTGGACGGAGGTGATGGAGCCCTTCCGTGTCGACGTGATGCGCTCCTGTAGAGCTCCCATCTCCGTTGCCAGCGTCGGCTGGTAGCCGACGTTCGAGGGCAACCGGCCCAGCAGGGCCGAGACCTCGGAGCCAGCCAGCATGTACCGGAAGATGTTGTCGATGAACATGAGGACGTCGGCCCCCTCGGTATCCCGGAAGTACTCGGCCATCGTGAGGCCGGTCAATCCGACGCGCGCCCTGGCTCCAGGCGGTTCGTTCATCTGACCGAACACCAGCGTGGTCTTGTCCAGCACGCCGGCATCCTGCATCTCGCGGTAAAAGTCGTTGCCCTCACGCGTTCGCTCGCCGACTCCGGCGAAGACCGAGCGGCCCTGATGCTCATGCGCGATGTTGCGAATCAGCTCCTGCACGATGATCGTCTTGCCTACGCCGGCTCCGCCGAACAGCCCGATCTTCGACCCCTTGACGAACGTGCAGATCAGGTCGATGACCTTGAGGCCCGTCTCCAGGATCTCGATCTCCGTCTTCTGTTCCTCGACGGCGGGCGCGGGCCGGTGGATTGGCCATAGCTCGATTCCCTCAGGCGTCGGTTCATCGTCGATCGCCTGACCGATCACGTTGAACATCCGGCCCAGGGTCTCCACGCCCACCGGCACCTTGATAGGCTGGCCGGTGGCCCGTACTGCGTCGCCGCGGCGAAAGCCGTCGGTGGAGTCCATGGCCAGGCAGCGGACGGTGTTGTCCCCCGTTTCCTGCTGCACCTCGAGAACTACCTGACGGCCGTCCTGGGTAGTGACGACCAGCGCCTCCATCAGGTTTGGCAGCCTTCCGGGCGGGAACTCCACGTCCACGACCGCGCCGATAACCTGGCTGATCTTGCCCGTCACCCCCGGCGCCGCGCCGACATCAACAGCCTGCTCGGTCGCTTGTGCCATAGGTCTGCTACTCCTTGCGCAGGGCCTCCGCCCCACCGACGATGTCCATGAGCTCCGCCGTGATCGTGGCCTGACGCACCTTGTTGGCGGTCAGCGTGAACGATTCGATCATGTCGCCTGCCGCCTTCGTGGCGTTCTGCATGGCAACCATCCGCGCCGAGTGCTCGCTGGCCTGGTTCTCCAGCACGGCCTGGTACACGAGGGTTTCGATATACCGTGGCAGGAGCGCATCGAGAACCGCCTCAGGGTCCGGCTCGTAGATGTAGTCAGCTACAGTCCGGCCCGCCTGGACCTCCGGCACGCTGATCGGCAGCAGGGTTTGCACGACCGGATCCTGGCGCAAGGTCGACACCCAACGAGCGTAGGCCAGGAGCAGGGTGTCGGCCCGGCCCTCGTCGTACTCCTCGAGGGCAGCGCTCACCGCAGGCAAGATCGCGCCCACGCCCGGGCGGTCCTTGATCCCACTCACGTCGGCCACGATGTCGCGCCGGTAGCGGGCCAGGAAGTCGCGACCCTTGCGGCCGATCGTCACATAGCGTGCCTGACCACGGTGGTGCTGGTTGACGTATCGGTTGACCGAACGCAGCGTGTTCGTGTTCAGGGCCCCGGCGAGGCCGCGGTCGGCGGTCACCACGATCAGGAGCGCCCGATCGCCCTCTCTCCGCTCCAGATATGAGTGGCGGTACTCGGTGGCTCGTTCGGCCGTCGTCGCGAGGACCTCCACCATCTTCTCGGCGTACGGCCTGGTCGCCTGCACCGCCGCCTGAGCACGTCGAAGCCGCGTGGCCGAGACCACCTGCATCGCCTTCGTGATCTTCTGCATGTTCTGGGTGCTGCGGATGCGGCGGCGAATGTCGCGGAGAGATGGCATGAGTTAGGTGGCCACTCCGTACTGCCTGTTGAACGTCTCGATCGCCTCTTGGACCTGACCCTCAGTCTCGTCGTCCCACCTTTTCTCCGTCTCGATGGAGTCGATGAACGCCTTGCGTTCGGCCGACAGGAAGCGGGCGAACGCCTCCCTCCAGTCCCGAATCCTGTCCACGGGCACCTTGTCCAGGTAGCCGCGAGTGCCGGCGTAGACGGTGCAGACCTGAACGCCCACGTGGACCGGCTGGAACTGGTCCTGGATCAGGAGCTGGGTCAGGCGCTGGCCGCGCTCCAGCTGGCGGCGGGTGGCGACGTCGAGGTCGGACGCGAACTGAGCGAAGGCCGCCAGCTCCCGAGCCTGGGCGAGGTCGGACTTCATCCTGCCCGTCGTCTTGTTCATCGGCCGGATCTGCGCATCTCCGCCTACACGGGAGACGGAGAGGCCGACCGAGATGGCCGGGCGGATGCCAGCGTTGAACAGGTCAGCCTCCAGGTAGATCTGGCCGTCCGTGATGGAGATGACGTTGGTCGGGATGTAGGCGGACACGTCATTGGCCTGTGTCTCGATCACAGGCAGCGCGGTCAGAGAGCCCCCGCCATGCGCGTCGCTCATCTTGGCGGCACGCTCCAGCAGCCGCGAGTGGAGATAGAAGACGTCGCCTGGATAGGCTTCCCGGCCTGGCGGGCGGCGCAGAGTCAGCGAAAGCTCGCGGTAGGCCCACGCGTGCTTCGTCAGGTCGTCGTAGCAGACCAGAGCGTCCTGCCCTTTGTCGCGGAAGTACTCGCCAATCGCGCAGCCCGCATACGGCGCCAGGTAGGTGAGGGCGGCGGGATCCGACGCTGGCGAGGCGACTATGACCGTGTAATCCATCGCCCCGTGCTCTTCCAGGGTCGCCCGCACGCGGGCGATGCTGGCCGCGTTCTGGCCGATTGCGACGTAGATACAGAAGAGTTCCTTGCCACGCTGATTGATGATGGTGTCCAGCAGGATCGCCGTCTTGCCCGTCTGGCGGTCGCCGATCAGCAGCTCGCGCTGACCCCGGCCGATAGGGATCATGGCGTCGATGGCGATGATGCCGGTCTGCACCGGGTCCCGCACACGCTGACGGGTGATGACGCCAGGGGCGATCTTCTCGACCGGGCTCGTCTCCCTGGCATTGATCGGACCCTGGCCGTCGATAGGCTGCCCGAGGGCGTTGACGGTCCGGCCGAGCAGCTCGGGGCCCACCGGCACCTCGACGATGCGGCCAGTCGTGCGGACTTCCTCGCCCTCCTGAATGTGCTCGTAGGG
>DATFWQ010000192.1:0-8133 GCA_035259145.1 Candidatus Dormiibacterota bacterium
CGTCGGGCCCGAGCTTGAGCCGGCCGCCGAAGTGGTAGCAGGTACCTCCAGGGATGCCGTCGACGAGGACCTGTTCAGAAACGAGCTTGTCGCCCGCCATGGAGAACCGGGAGACGCGGTTGGTGTTTCCGCTGGAACCCGGGTAGGTGTAGTAGACGTACGCGTACGGCTCCCCGATGGCGATGCCGAGCAGGCCGTCCTCGCATCCGTTTGCAGTCGCGACGCTGATGGTGACCGCGGGATCGGTCAGCAAACGGCCGTTGCGGATGACGCGTACCCGGCCGGGCCGTTCAGTCAGCCAGGCGCTGCCGTCCTTCGCGAAGTCGATCGCCCACGGCGCTACCAGTTCCTGAGCGACCGACTGCTGGTTGAACTGCAGCGCGCCAGGGGGCTTGGGGGTCGAGGGCGTCGGGGACCGAGCCGGCTGTGTGACGGCCGGCGACTTCGACGGTCGCACGCCCGTGCCCTGCTGCCTTGCAGCCGTGCCGCACGCGACCAGCGTCACCATGGCCAGCGAGACGGCCAGAATGCGTTGGAGCACGGGCCCAAAAGCTACCACCGGAGGTGCTCTCAGGCGCCTCCAGCAGTTCCCATGGGACCTGGAGGACCCGAGGGTCCCCTCCCCAGGCGCCACCGGGCGCGAAGGTCAAGGACGGTGACCCGAAGGGCTGCGTTCGGCGCGGATAATGCTCCTGGGGTGCTGCAGCGAATTCTCGAACATGGAATCGTCAGCGACCGGAGCTGACGGACCGACACCGGCACTGCGCTGGCTCCTGAGTGCCATCGGAGCCAATCGACTCATCGGACTTGGCGAAATCCATGGGTCCGCCACGCAACACGAACTGATCCGCGAGCTGATCTCCCACCCGGAGTTCGCCGCTGACGACCTGGTGATCGAGTTCGGCAATGCCCTCTACCAGGACGTGCTGGATGCCTACATCAGCGGCGAAGGCATTCCTGTGGAACAGTTCAACCGGATCTGGCGGGATACGACACAGTCGCCCATCAACACCTGGGATGACCCCATCTATGCCCAGCTGCTGGCGACCGTGCGTGAGGCAAACCGTACGGGCGGCCACGTACGGGTGCTGGCTGGTGACCCACCCATCGACTGGCGGAAGGTCCAGAAGGTCGAGGACTGGTTGTCGTTCTTGACGGACAGGGACAGCCATTATGCGTCGGTTGTCGAGACCGAGGTGCTCGGCCGTGGTCGCCGAGGCCTGCTCCTGATCGGCGGCATGCACCTGCTCCGAAAGGAGCTAATCGGCGTCGGGGCGCGGTTCCCCGACATGCCGATCGTCATGCCTCACGGCGGCTATGGGGCCCTCAACGAGGAGGTCGAAGCCGTTATGACGGAGTGGCCGGTCCCTTCAATCTCACCCGTAGCGCGAACCCCGCTTGCCGGATTCACGATGGCACACCTTAACTCGCAGATCTTCTCCCACGAGGGAAAGCCGGCGCAGTTCCCGCCCTGGCGATGGGACCAGCTCTTCGACTACTACCTGTACCTCGGCCCGCGAGCTACTCTGCGCAGGTCCGCTCCGGCAGCCTCATACGAGCCCGAGTTCCTGGCTGAACTCAAGCGACGAAGGGAATTCGCATCCAGGTTGCCACCTCCACCTAAGCGACCGTCGAGCGAGTAGCCGAGGCCAGACGCCGGCTGAAAAGGGCAAACTTCACGTTTGAGGGCAACATGTAGTGAAGCGGCAGGAGGCGCAGCTCACGTGATTGAACAGCGCAAGGAAAAAGACGTTGACCCGCCATACCTGTACCCGGACTACCGGTCGACCGTGCTGCGGGCGCCGACGCGACCGATGGTGCAGATCCCGCCAGACTTTCACGAGACGCCGGGTCCGGTCTTCGGCCGCGTCCCGGTCCGGGAGCTCGACCACGACCTGACCCTGCAGCACGATGGGCAGCCGCTGGGCGAAAGGATCATCCTCACCGGCCGCGTACTTGACGGCGCCGGGCGGCCCGTGGGCAACACGCTGGTCGAGGTCTGGCAGGCCAATGCTGCCGGCCGCTACGCCGATCCAGCCGACCAGCACGCGGCGCCGCTGGACCCCAACTTCACGGGCGCGGGCCGCTGCCTGACTGATTCCGGCGGTCACTACCGGTTCGTCACCGTCAAGCCTGGCGCCTACCCCTGGCGGAACCACCACAACGCGTGGCGGCCCGCCCACATCCACTTCTCGCTGTTTGGGCCCGAGTTCAGCAGCCGCCTGATCACCCAGATGTACTTCCCCGGAGATCCACTCATACCCTACGACCCGATCCTGCAGTCGATCCCCGACCCGCAGGGTCGGGAGCGGCTGGTGGCGCGCTTCGACTTCGACAACACTGAACCGGAGTGGGCCCTCGGCTACCGGTGGGACATCGTGATCCGAGGTCGCTCGGCCACTCCGATCGAAAGCTGACGGTGACGCACGGTCCGACGCCGTCTCAGACGGTAGGTCCGTTCTTCGGCTTTGCGCTGCCATTCGCCGGCGATGCAAACGCGGTCGACCCTGGATCCCCCGGCGCGCTGCGCATCGAAGGCCAGGTGCTCGACGGTGCCGGCGACCCTGTGCCAGACGCCCTCGTCGAGGCCTGGCAGGCGGACGCGTTCGCACGCTGCCGCACCGACGCCGAGGGCGCTTTCCACTTCGTGCTGCTCAAGCCTGGACCGGTCACAGCGCCAGACGGGCGAACTCAGGCGCCCCATCTGAACATAACCGTCTTCGCTCGGGGTCTCCTGCGCCAGCTGATCACGCGCCTGTACTTTCCCGACGAGGCGGCTGCCAACGCAGTCGATCCGGTGCTCAAGCTGGTCGAGGGTCCGGAGGAACGGTCGACACTGGTGGCGGCGAACGATGGCGTCGGAAAGCTCAGGTTCGACATCCACCTCCAGGGCGATCGGGAAACGGTGTTTTTTGCGATCTGACCGGCTCTCGCGCCTCGGCCAGCGGCCGATCGCGCTCGCCGGCTTCATGGGCGTTGGCAAGTCGTCGGTCGGCCGGCTCGTGGCAGCCGAGCTCGGCAGGTGCTTCGTCGACACTGACGAGGAGGCCCAGTCGATCGCCGGCCGGACGATCGTGGACTGCTTCCAGACAGGTGACGAAGCTCTCTTTCGCGAGGCCGAGGCGGTCGCCGTCAGGCGGGCCGTGGCGAGCGGGGCGGCGGTCATCGCGCTCGGAGGTGGCGCCGTGCTTCGGAACGACAGCCTCACCCTGCTCCTCGACAAGACGCTGTTGGTCTATCTCCATGTGCCCTGGAGTGAGCTCCAGGATTGGCTGCCGCAGATGGCCGCGACCCGGCCGCTCCTCCAGGGCAAGACGATGCCCGAGATTCACCGGCTCTACCGGTCGCGGCTCAGCACCTACCGGCGGTCGCACCTGCAGGTCTGGGTGCGGCGGAGCAGCGCCGAGGATGCGGCCCGTCGCGTGCTTCGGGCCCTGCGTCTCCCGGCAGCGGCACGATAGCGGCTCAGCTTCCAGACCTGCGCCGGGCGCTGAGCCGGTCAGATACGTCGCCGCCGCTCAACACCGGCATTTTCAGATACGCGTTGCTCGGCGAACCGTGGGCTACGATGGGCCACTGATGGAGAACCTCAATCCGAAGCCATGGACGCGGCACCACCTCCCTGGCAACACACTCGGGCTGACCGGGATGGATCACGCGGCACTTGCCGTGCAGGACGTCGAGCGGGCAGTGCGCTTCTACCAGGAGGCCTTGGGCGCGGAGGTCTACTACGCGACCGGCTTTGGCGAGCGCGGCCGGGTGGCTCACGTCTTCATGCACGTCGGCACGGTGCTGCTCCAGGTCGGCTACCCCAACGACGGCAAGACCTTCGCCGATCGCCACAGCCAGAGCCACTGGCCGCACGTCGCGTTCGGAGCGAGCGCCGAGACTCTGGACCGCGTCTCTGAGCACCTGCGCAGTCTGCGCGTGCCGTTCTCGGGACCGCGCTCCCACTTGAACGTCGAAGCCGTATCGATCTACTTCAAGGACCCCGACGGCAACAAGCTCGAGGTCTGCACGTGGGACTCCTACCCGATGGAGAAGAGCGAGCTGCTCGGGCCGCCACCTGAGGGCAAGGGCCTGGACTGGGAGGCCCTGAACCACGACTGGCGGCCTGTGGTCGAGCAACCGGTCGCCACGTGAGGTTCGGCCTGCTCGCGAGCGGCATGAAGCCGCAGGGGATGCCGCCCCCTCAGTCATTCCGGGAGCTCGCGTCGCGGGCTGAGGAGCTCGGCTTCGACTCGCTATGGGTCGCAGATCGGATCGCATCGCCAGCTGAGGGCCTGCCGCTGCCGGAAGGAGTTGCAACGCTGGGCGCGTTCGTCGGCTTCACCCGCCGCATCCGGCTGGGCACCAGCGTCCTGATCGCGCCACTCCGCCACCCGGCGCTCCTTGCCAAACAGCTGGCAACACTCGACTACCTGGCAGAGGGCCGGCTTACCGTAGGGATGGCGATCGGCGAGAACCGGGCCGACTACGCTGCGGTCGGCGTGCGGTTTGCCGAGCGTGGCCGGCGGGCGGATCATGCGATCGAGTTCCTGCGCAGGGCGTGGGCCGCGGGACAGGTTTCCGACCAGGTCTGGCTGGAGCCGAAACCAGCCCAGCCTGGCGGACCGCCGATCTGGGTGGGCGGCGTCTCCGAGGCTGCCCAGCGCCGGGCGGGTCGCCTCGGTGACGGCTGGCTGGCCTACCGGATCTCGCCGCCACAGTTCGTCGATGGGATGGCCCGGGTTCGCCGGGAGGCGTCATCCGCGGGACGTGATCCGGGCCTGCTGACCGGAGCGTTGATGGTGCCGGTCCACTGCCGGCCCGACGGCGAGGTCGCCCGCCGCGAGGCTCAGGAGAGCCTGAGCCGCCGCTTTCGACAGGCCATTCCGATCGAGGTCATCGAGCAGATGTGCGTGGTCGGCACCCCGGACGACTGCAGCCGGCGGCTGGCGGCCTACGCGGAGGTAGGCGTAGAAGAGGTGGTCCTGGTGCCTCAGGCCTGGAGCTGGGACCCGGTGGCCGATGCCGAGGAGGTCTTCAGTGACCTCGTGGCGCCGGCTCGGGCTGCCATCAGCTGAGCCCGGGAGCTCGTCGCGCAGCCTGGGGATCGGCCGTCCGGCAGACGGTCGAGCTCCCGCCCGGAGTTACGCGCGAACTGCTGGCGCTCACGGCCGAGGATGGGGCCGGCGTGGACGGCGCGCTCTACGTGCGATCGGGCCCCCGGCCGGCGACGGCGCTCGTCATCATGCACCCGACCGTGAGCTTCCTCCACCACTACGCGCTTATCCCCCTCGCCGAGCGCGGCTACGCGGCGCTCGGCCTCAACTCGCGCTTCGCGGGCAACGAGGCTCAGCTTCTAATAGACAAGGTAGTTCTCGACCTTGCGGCAGGGGTCGCCGAGCTCCGTGAGCGGGGCTTCGAGCACGTGGTGCTGGTCGGGAACAGCGGAGGCGGGGCGCTGGCGGCCTTCTACCAGGCGCACGCCGAGGAGCCGGCGCGGCCACTGGCCGACGCGGTGATCATCCTGAACGCCCACCGGGGGCGGCCGCAGGTGCTGACGGCCTGGCTCGACCCATCGGTCACCGACGAGTGGGATCCACTATCGGCGAACCCGTCACTGGACATGTTCGACCAGAGCAACGGGCCGCCGTACCGGTCAGACTTCGTCGAGCGGTACCGGGCCGCACAGGAAGCGCGCAACCGCAGGATCACCGCCTGGGCGCAGGAACGCCTTGAGAGCGCCGGTGACCAGGCCTTCGTCGTGCACCGGACCGCCGCCGATCTCCGATTCGTCGACCTGGCGCTCGACCCGTCGGACCGCGCGGTGGGGACGTACTGGGGACCTGACGTGCGGGCCGCGAACTACGCTGCAGGCGGGCTCGCCCGCTTTTCGACCTTGAGGTCCTGGCTCTCCCAGTGGGGGCTGGACACCTCGCCTGCTCCGGCGGAGCCCAGCCTGGCCCGCTGCTACGGGCCGATGCTGTTCATCCAGGGGACGGCCGACCAGGGGATCTTCCCATCCGACGCTCGAGCGCTCTTCGAGGCTGCGGCCTCCGAGGACAAGCAGCTCAGTTGGATCCGCGGCGGGAGCCACTACTTCCTGGGCCAGCCCGATCTCCAGCGCGAGGTCTACGACATGATCGAGAGCTGGCTCGGAGCGCGAGACATGCCAGCGCCCCGGTAGCTACTCCGGCTGCACGCCCTCCCAGCGTGCTATCAGGTCCAGGTGAATGCCGAACTGGTCCAGGACCTTGGTTACGGTGTGGTCGACCAGGTCGTCGATGGTCCTCGGCATGTGGTAGAACCCTGGCGCCGGGGGCAGGATCACGGCGCCGGCCTCGGTCGCCTGGAGCATCAGGCGAAGGTGGCCATGGTGGAGCGGCGTCTCGCGCACGACGAGCACAAGACGTCTGCGCTCCTTGAGGCAGACATCGGCGGCCCGCACTACGAGGTTGTCGTTGGAACTGTTGGCGATGGCGGAGAGCGTGCGGATCGAGCACGGAGCGACCACCATCCCGTCGGTCAGGAACGTGCCACTGGCAATGGATGCGGCGATGTTGCGCTCGTCATGCACGACGTCGGCCAGAGTGAGCACCTGATCGGGGTCCCGGCCCATCTCGTACCCGATGGTCTTTCGCGCCGCGGCGCTCAGGATGAGATGGGTCTCGACGTCCACGCCCCGCAGAACCTCGAGCAGGCGAACCCCATAATGGGGACCGCTCGAGCCGGTGAGCGCGACGATGATCCGGCGACGGGGCATCAATTATGCCCCGGATCAGGACGGAGCGTGGCTCTTGCGCCACACGAGCGGCTGCCCCAGGCGCGTCTTCACAAGCTGTCTCAGCTCGCCTGCTTCGGGGCGCCGTCCCGTCGACGCCTTGTCGTAAACGACCTCGTCGTCGAGTGTGACCTTGAAGACGCCCTTGGTGCCGCTCTTCAGCTCCAGACCGAACAGAATCGGGGCCCAGCCGTCGAGAATCTCCGCTGCCCCACGGACAGCATCATCCAGGTGATCTCAAGGGACGCAGTACTCGATGACGATGTGGTGCTGTGGATTGATCATCTCGTCCGTAAGTACCCCCAGAGCTCCGGGTGTCTTCCACCCAGGTCTCTAGAGTCGGAGCGCGTCGACGGTACGTCGCCACGTCGCCAGCGTTTCATCGGCCTCGGCTAGGCTGAACACGGCGCCTGACTCCAGGCGGGCGTACGCGACCTCGTCGACAAGATGGTGAATGACCGTCATGTCGAAGCGCGCGAGGCGCCGGCCCGTAGCAAGGTCCAGCGGCATCGGGGGCGCGGCGCGGCAGCGCAAGTAGTGCGCTGCCCCTCCCTGCACCAGGGTCAACGTGCACTGCTGCCGAGCTTCCAGGTTGCGCGACGTCTGAGTGTCGGGCCAGAGGGCGACACGGACCTGTCTCGGTCCCACGACGACCACCTCGCCGGCGCTCAGCAGGGCGACGTTCGGCCAGCCTTCATCGCCAACCGTGAGCAGCTCGACGGTCAGCCCGACCTTGTGGTCGAGGTCGACCCCGTTCAAGAGCTCGGCCAGGGCTTCGGGAACCATGGACCCGACCAGGCGTGACACGTGCTCAGTCCCCCTGTGCAAGCTGGCGCATCGCGGACGCAGCCTCGTCAAGTGACTCACAAACCGCGTCGGCGGCGGAGGCGGTAGGAATCCCCTCCTCGATGGCGACCCTCACAGTGCGCATTCCCAGCGAGGCAGCCGGAACGATGTCTTTGGCCTCGGAGTTGCCGATCATGACGCAGGCGCCGGCTGGCACCTCTGCCGCCTCGAGCACAGCCTCGAAGAAGCTGCGGTTCGGCTTTCGCCAGCGTGTGTCGACGGACGAGACGACGGCGAGGATCCGATCTGCGAGGAGTTGAGCCCGGAAGTCTGCCCAGTAATCGGCTGCGGTTCTGTAGATCCCATTGCTGGCGATGACGCACCGCAGGCCGAGGTCATGGACGCAGTCCAGCAGCACACGCGCGCCGGGCAGTGGATCGAGGTTGCCTTCCACGGGAAGTAGACACGCATACCGGATGGCCTCTGCGGAGACCCCCTGGACGTGGGCCGCGGCGCAGGCGTCGTCGATCATCGCCCACACGTCGAAGTATTCGAGCTCACTGCCATGATGAGTCCGCGCA
>DATFWQ010000193.1:0-11974 GCA_035259145.1 Candidatus Dormiibacterota bacterium
GCGAGTTCGCTGTTCGATCGGAAAGATGTCCGCGAGCACGGCGAAAACGGAGGCGAAGAGCATCCCACCGAAGAGGCCCTGGAGGCCCCGAAAGAGCACAAGCTCGAGCATGTTCTGGGAGACGCCGCAGAGCATCGAGGCGGCCACGAAGCCGATCATTCCTGCCAGCAGGAACGGCTTGCGGCCGAACATGTCGCCGAGCTTGCCGGCGATCGGAACCAGCACCGTCGAGGTGACCAGGTAGGCGGTCGTCACCCAGGCGTAGTAGCTCAGGCCCTGCAGCTCAGCGATGATACGGGGCATGGCGGTGCCCACGATCGTCTGGTCCAGGGACACCAGCAGCAGGCACAGCATCACTCCGGCCGTCGCCAGGACCAACTCGCGTCTGGGCAGCCTCTGGGACATCGGCAGGACTGCGTTCTCAACCTCAGATTGCACTGTGCTCCTCCAGATTGTTAAATCGGTGCTGACATTTTGGCAACTTCCCTTCCAATTTTGCAACTACTCGCAGGCATAGGTGCCGCAGCTGCATCAGTTCCCCGTCGCTGAAGCCGTCGAGTAGATCTCGCTGGAGCCGGATGGCCTGCTCCCAGACGGCGTCGATCGTCTCGCGACCCTCCGCTGTGAGCCGGGCAAGGACAGAGCGTCGATCAGCTGGATCGGCTACGCGCGCGACCAGGCCGTCGCGTTCGAGGTGGTCGACGAGGCCCGTCACGTTCCGCGGGCTGACGTGGAGCCTCGTCGCAATCAGCCGAGCGGAACGCCCTCGGGCTGATGGCGCAACATGAACAGAATCCCAAGGCGAGTGCCGCTGAGACCGAACCGATCCGCCCAGGCGTTCATCGTGCGGTGCATCAGCTTCGCGGCAAAGACCAGCGCGCTGAACGGTTCCAGGGCGGGCATTGCGTCGGGTGCGACGTGAGCCGCCAACTTCTGCCGAACCTGTACGTTGTAGAGGAGCCCATTCTCATCGGCGTCAATATTGAAATACCTCATCGTGAATGGCTTCATTATGATGTGCTTCAACATGTCGGCATCCTGCCCGGCCTGAGTTGATCGCCGCGATCGGCGAGCTGCTGCTCGACGTGACCATTGCCCCGGAGGGGGACCTCATTCCCGATGACGACTGCGACGCCCGCATACGGATCGGTGGCGGGGGACAGGCCGCGAACTTCTGCGCCTGGGTGGCCAGCCTCGGCGAGCCGGCCCGTCTCATCACCAGGATCGGCGATGACGAGGCCGGCCGCAGCCTGGTCGCGGATCTCCAAGCTCACGGCGTCGAGGTGGCCGCTCGGGTTGCCGCCGACCCGACCGGCGCCGTCGCGGTCCTCGTCGGACCAGGGGGCACGCGCGCTTTCGCGCGTCAGCGAGGCGCGGGCCGAGGTCTTCGGCCTGAGGACGTCGAGGCAGCGTGGCTCGATGGAGTTGAGCTGCTTCACGTGTCCGGCTACGCGCTGCACTCGGAACCGCTCTCCGGAGCTGTGAGACGGACGGCGGCGCTGGCCAGGCAGGCGCGTGCGCTGATCTCGGTCGACCTGGCTTCCGCTGCTGACCTGAAGGCGTCCGGTCCCGAGCGCATTGCTGTTGAGCTGGCCGGCCTGGGCGCCGAGCTGCTGTTCGCGACTGAGCTCGAAGCTGCCGCGATGCCGGTGCCCCTGAACCGCCTGGCCAAGGTGCCGGTCGTGAAGCTGGGCGCGGGTGGCTGCAGGATCTTCGGCCGCCGTATCCCCACGCCGGCGGTGGACGTTGTCGACGGCACAGGGGCCGGCGACGCGTTCGCAGCTGCCTTCTGTGTGGCCTACCTGGAGGGCGCCACCCCGCTGGAAGCCGCGGGCCGAGCGGTTCTTGTCGCTGCGCGAGCGGTCACCCAGCTGGGGGCGCGGCCGTGAGCATGCGTGTCGGCCCTGAGGTCGCGGCCGCTCTCGACAGCGGCCGGCCCGTGGTGGCCCTGGAGACCTCAATAGTGGCCCACGGGCTGCCCCACCCGCAAAACCTCGAGGCGGCGCTCGGATGTGAGGAGGCGATCCGCTCGGCCGGGGCCGTGCCGGCCGCCGTGGCGGTTCTCGATGGCGAGCTGCGCGTTGGGCTTTGTATCGACGATCTCGAGCGCCTAGCGGCTCCCGGCGCAACCATTCGCAAGCTGAGCTCGCGGGACCTGGGGCCGGCGCTCGCCGCGGGTGCGACCGGCGCCACGACCGTCGCGGGCGCGGTCAGGGCGGCGGCGCTGTCGGGCATCCGGTTCATGGCCACGGGCGGCATCGGCGGTGTCCATCGTGGGCACTTGCTGGATGAATCAGCGGATCTGTTCGAGCTGGCGCGCTCGGCGGTGGTCGTTGTTTGCGCTGGTCCCAAGACCGTGCTCGACGTGCCGGCCACGCTGGAGAGGCTGGAGTCGCTCGCGATACCGGTGCTGGGTTACGGCTGCGACGAGTGCCCCGCCTTCTACACAGCTCGAAGTGGGCGAGCGGTCTCGGCCCGCGTCGACGACCCCGGGGCGGTGGCCCGGGCCGTCTCCGCCGTGTGGGCCACAGGGGGAGCCGGGGTCGTCGTCGCGGTGCCGCCTCCTGTGGAGCTGCCGGGAGTGGCCGGATTGGTCGAGCGGGCACTGGCTGAGCTGCCGGAGACGCACGGCCAGATCGCGACTCCAGCCTTGCTGTCGCGAATTCGAGACTTGTCAGGAGGGGGGTCGGTAGGTGTTAATGTGAGGCTAGTGGTGAACAACGCGGCCGTGGCTGCGCATTGCGCCGCCGCCCTGGCTGACGGGGGAAACTCGCGCTCCACTCATCGAGGAGCTAGCGTCACTTGATTCTCGGGCGCACGCGTGTACACCGTCTCGAACGGCCGCGAGCGCCAACCAATTGCGGGGGATTCGCGAAGGAGGTCGTTGAGCCATGGAGAGGACGGCCGGCGCCATCATGCGCGGGCCGGAGCCGAGCCGCCGCCGCGCCCGTACAGGACGGGTGGGTAGCGCTGTGGGGCTCGGTTTGACCGCGGTAAAGGGGGGAGGCGCTGCCTTTAGAGAGCGCACGAGCGGGTGCTCCATCGGGTCCCCGCTCTCTAGCCTGGATGCACCCAAGGAGGGGACATGAACCAAGAGCAGCAGATGGTGCACGAGTTCCACGAGCGCTTCGGCCTCATACGGAATCCGAGACCCGCCCTTCCCGGGGGGAACGTGCACCGGCTGCGAACGCTCCTCATCGACGAGGAGCTGGCCGAGTTCCGCAATGCCGGCGAGGCCCAGGACGTTGTCGGTGTGGCTGACGCCCTGGCCGACATGCTGTACGCGGTTTACGGGGCGGCCGTGGAGTACGGCATCGACCTCGAACCCATATTCAGAGAGATCCACAGGTCGAACATGTCCAAGGGCGATCCGGCCTGCGGCTGCCGGCCCGACGGCAAGGTCCTCAAGGGCCTCGCCTACCAGCCGCCGAACATCCGGGAGGCGATTGAGCACCAGTCGCACCCGCGCGCGGCGGCGGCGGTGGTCTGAAGCGCGCGGCGGCGGCGGTGGTCTGAAGCGCGAACCGGCCACAAGCCGGTGGCCGGCGGTGCCAAACCTCATGTGAGCGTTCCGGCACCGAATCGGTCCCCTCCGCATCCGGTGCCAAGCCTGGAGCTGGACACCCCTGCGCTGGTGCACAGAAAGCGGGGCCGCCTGGTCATTTTGAGCTCCCTGGCGGCCCTGCTCGTGCTCATGGCCGCAGCCGGGTCGACGCTATTTTTCTGGTTCACGACCCCGTCGGGTTCCGACCTTCCTGCCCGGGTCGCAACGATGGCGGCCGGTCGACAGCTGCAGCCGGCAGAGGTCCCCGAGGTGCTGGAGCGCGCGGTTGTGGCGGCCGAAGACGAACGTTTCTACGTCCACCACGGCCTCGACACGATCGGCACCGGCCGGGCACTGCTGGACGACGTGTCCCGGCTCTGTGCCTGCGAGGGTGGGTCGACGGTGACCCAGCAGCTCGCCAAGCTCGTCTACTATCCGGGCGACGGCCGGCTCGCTCGCAAGCTCCCAAGCGTGGCGGTGGCCTTCAAGATCGAGCTCCACTACGGCAAGGCGCAGATCATGGCCGACTACCTCAGCGTGGTGCCGACGGGCTACGGGCTCGTCGGCGCCCGGGCGGCCTCGTGCGCGTACTTCGGCCATGACCTGAGCACGCTCTCGATAGCCGAGGCCGCCGAGCTGGCGGGCATGGTCCAGGGGCCGTCTGCCTACGACCCGCGCTACCACCCTGCAAGGGCTCGCGCGAGGCGCGACTACGCCATCGACCGGATGCTGGAGATCGGCTACATCACCCAGGACGAGGCCCGAACCGCGAAAGCGGCGAGCGTGCTGACCCCTGGCCCGGGTTGCCGTTCATAGGGGAGGGCAGGGCTCGCCTCCTCTGAACCCGACGGGTTCTGCACTCAGATCGCTTGCCGCCGCATCATTGACACTGACGGGCTGGCGCCGCGGCCAGCCCAGGGGGCCGCAGCGCCCATCCAGTCGAAACAGACCGGGGAGACATAAGGAAGGCCGAACAGATTGCTTGAAGTTCCGACGTACGACGTTCTGATCGTGGGCGGGGGGCTGGCCGGTCTGCGGGCAGCTATCGCCGCCGTGTCGACCGACCCCACGACTTCCGTGGCGATGGTCTCCAAGGTTTATCCGATGCGCAGCCACACCGTTTCCGCGGAGGGGGGCTGTGCCGCCGTGCTGCGTGAGCCGGACAGCTTTGACAACCACGCGTTCGACACGATCAAGGGAAGCGACTATCTGGCCGACCAGGAGGTTGTCGAGGTCTTCGTGCGTGAAGCGCCCCTGGAAGTCATCCAGCTCGAGCGCTGGGGCTGTCCCTGGAGCCGGGAACCCGACGGACGCATCAGCGTCAGGCCCTTCGGCGGCATGACTACATGGCGGACCTGCTACGCAGCCGACAAGAGCGGGTTCCACATGCTGCACACGATCTTCCAGACGTCGCTGAAGTACGAGCAGATCCACCGCTACGACGAGTTCTTCGTCACCTCCTTGATCGCGGAAGACGGCCGCTGCGAAGGGGTCATAGGTTTCGACATCCGCGCCGGCGAGGTGCAGTCGATTGCAGCCAAAGCCGTCATCCTGGCGACGGGAGGCAACGGCCGCATATTCGCCTTCACCACCAACGGGAGCATTTGCACCGGGGACGGCATGGCACTCGCCTATCGCGCGGGCGTCCCCCTCTCGGACATGGAGTTCGTGCAGTTTCACCCAACGGGTATGCCGAGCACCGGCATCTTGATCACCGAGGCGGTGCGCGGCGAGGGCGGCTACCTGATCAATGCGGAGGGTGAACGGTTCTGTGCCGCCTACGTGCCAACCAAGATGGAGCTGGGTCCGCGCGACATAATCTCGCGCGCGATGGTCACCGAGTTCGAAGCCGGCAGGGGATTCAAAGGTCCCTACGGCGACTACATGCATCTCGACGTCCGCCACCTCGGTGATGAGGTGATCGACCGCAAGCTTCCCTTCATGCGAGAGCTCGGGCGCGAATACATGGGCATCGACATCGTGGTCGATCCCATTCCGGTGCGTCCGGTCGAGCACTACATGATGGGGGGCGTCGAGGCCGGCATCAGCGGAGCGACGCCGCTGCCAGGGCTTTACGCCGCCGGGGAGTGCGCAAACGTCGGCCTCAACGGCGCCAACCGGCTGGGTTCCAACTCGCTGCCCGAGTGCCTGGTCTTCGGAGCGGCCGCCGGGCGGGCCGCCGCACGGTACGCTCAAAACGCCAAGGCGCCGACCGCCAACCCGATCGCCGGCCTGGTTCGGGATGAGGAGCGGCGGATCGCGCAGACCTACCTGGAGCGCCCAGCAGGTTCAGACCGGGTAGGAGAGATCCGGGAGGACCTTCAAAAGGCGATGGATCAGCACGTCGGGGTGTTCCGGACGCGGCAGGGGCTGGAGGAGATGGCTGCCGGGATTCCTCGGTTGCGCGAGCGCCTGGCCAGGGCCCAGATCGACGACCGCAGCCGTACGTTCAATACCGAGCTGGTGCAGGCGCTCGAGCTGGAGTTCATGCTGGATGGGGCGGAGACGATAGTGCACTCAGCCCTTGCCCGCGAGGAATCGCGAGGCTCGCACGCGCGCCGCGACTTCCCCGATCGCGACGACGAACGCTACCTGGCGCACACGATGGCGTACCACCGCCAGGGTGAGGCGCCGCGGCTCGAATACCGGGCGGTGCACATAACCAACTGGCAACCGCAGGCGAGGACGTATTAAATGTGCCTGGATCCTCCTGCATATACGTGGCGGGTAGGCCCGGCTTCGCCGGGCCGAATGAGTTGTTTTGTAGGCTCTCAAACGTCGCCCGCAGGGAGGGGGTCAGGAGGGGGAACCCTGGTTCCCCCTGCATCAAACCGCAGGCGAGGACGTACTAGATGACGCACGAGACGATCACGCTGTCCGTGACCCGCTTCGACCCCGGCCAGGACAGCAGGCCGCGCCTCCAGGGCTATGAAGTGCCTTATCGGGACGACTGGGTGGTCCTGGACGCCCTGAACTGGATCAAGTCTCACCTGGACGGCAGCGTCAACTACCGCTGGTCCTGCCGGATGGGTATCTGCGGCAGCTGCGGCATGAACGTGAACGGGCAGCCTAAGCTCGGCTGCTCGGCTTTTCTCCGCGATTACCTGCCTGGGCCGGTTGTGGTCGAGCCGATGGCGAACTTCCCGATCGTCCGCGACCTGGTCGTCGACATCAGCAGCTTCCTGGACAAGCTTCGCTGGGTGAAGCCGTGGATCATCCGCGACGAAACCGCCGTCGGTCCCGGCGAGCACCGCCAGACGCCGGCCCAGATCGATCAGTACCGGCAGTTCAGCATGTGCATCAACTGCATGCTCTGCTACTCGGCGTGCCCGGTGATCCCGATCGAGCCAGAGTTCGTAGGGCCGGCGGCGATCGCCCTGGCGCGGCGCTACCAGCTCGACTCCCGCGACCGTGCCGGCCAGGAGCGGCTGGGAACCCTCACCGGGTCGGATGCGATCTGGGACTGCAGCTTCGTCGGCGAGTGTTCAGCCGTGTGTCCCAAGGGCGTCGACCCGGCCAAGGCCATCCAGCAGACCAAGTTCGAGAGCACGCTCGGCATGATGATGCCCTGGGGCGGTCGATGAGCCCGACGAGCTCCCGCGATGCCAGCCAGCCGCGGCTCGACGGGGAAGCCCGTGCGACAGCCCCAGACCGTGTCTCGGCGCAGATGCCGGCCCGCACTGGAGAGCCGGCGATCGCCTATCCGGTCAAACAGCCGTTCACGTGGTGGACGCGGCGCCGTGGCTATCTGCTATACATGCTCCGCGAGTTCACCGCCGTCGGCATCGCGGCCTGGATGCTCCTTTTCCTCGTCCAGCTGGCGCGGATACGCCAGGGTGCAGCAGGATACCAGCCGCTCGGTGGGCCGCTGTTCGTCGCGATCAGCGTCGTGTGCCTGGCTCTTGCTCTGTGGCACAGCTACACCTTCCTGAGCCTGGCGGGACTGTTCATGCGGATACCACTCGGCGATCGGACCGTGCCGGCGCGCCTTATCGCGCGGGCGATGTTCGGAGCTCTGGCGGTAGTCACAGTGGCGATCGCGGGCATGCTGATCTGGGGGGGCGCATGACGACTCACGATTCGACAGGCAGCCGCGCACGCCATGTCCCCCGGAAGGGACCAAATCGGGTGCTGGGTCTCATCTGGGCCGGCTTCGCGACCGCCGCGGTGGTCGGTGCTTTCATCGTTCCTGCCCACATCCTGATCCAGGGCGTGCTGGGCCCGCTCGGAGTGCCGTCCTTCGATCGCCATTACGGCACGTTCGCGCGAGCTCTCTCCAATCCGCTGGTCAAGCTCTACCTGCTGGTGCTCTTTGCTTGCAGTTTCTACATGCTGGCTTTTCGAGTCTGGTACGTGGTCCGCGAGCTCGGGGTTCCCAGCAAGCTCGGCGTCGGGTTGGTCTCTTTTGGCCTCAGTGCGGTTGGCCTGATTATTGCGGGCTACCTGCTCTTCACCGGCCCGTAGACTTGCTCGTTCATGCTTGTGATCTTCCGCACCCGTGGGGACGACTGGGCCAGGTTCCGCAGCACATTGCGCGAGAACGCGCAGGGGATCAAGGACATGGGCTGCTCGCGCATCGAGGCGTACCGCAATCGGAAGCACCCCGATGAGTGGGTGATGCTGCAGTACTGGCCGGACAAGCCGACTTTCGACGAGTTCGCAAAGGAGAAGGGACCGGCCCTCGACCGGCTTGCTGGTGTGCGGTGGACGGACGTCTCGACCTGGTTGGAGAGCGCTCTGTAAGCCGGCGACCGTTCGATCCACGACAGTCGAGATGAAACTGCAGGCGGTCGAGCTACGGCGGATCGAGATGCCGCTGGTGGCCCCCTTCCGGACCTCGTTTGGAACGGAGGTCACGCGTGACATCCTGCTCCTCAAAGCAGTTACCGACGAAGGCGAGGGCTGGGGCGAGTGCTCTGCTCCAGGTGAGCCGCTCTACTCCCCGGAATACGTTGATGGCTGCGACCACGTCCTTCGCGAGCACCTGCTGCCGCGCCTCTTCGAGGCGCCGGAGCTCGACGCCGCTCGGGTAGCCGAGATCCTCCGGCCCGTTCAGGGCCATCGCATGGCCAAGGCAGCCATCGAGATGGCGGTGCTGGACGCCGAGCTGCGCTCACGCCGGGAGCCGCTGGTGAGGCATCTGGGAGGGGTCTTCGACGCCGTCGAGTGCGGAGTCTCGGTCGGCATTCAGGACGGCATCGATCAGCTGCTCGAAGCTGTAGAGGCGTACCTTGCGGACGGTTACAGGAGAGTCAAGCTCAAGATCGAGCCAGGTTGGGACGTCGAACCTGTTCGCGCTGTTCGCGCGCGCTTCCACGACGTCCCGCTGCAGGTCGACGCCAACGCGGCGTACACACTGGCCGATGCGCGGCATCTGGCGCGGCTGGACGAGTTCGACCTTCTCCTTATCGAGCAACCCCTGCCCGCGGAGCAGGTCCGCGCCCACGCCGAGCTCGCGTCACAGCTCGCTACGCCGATCTGCCTCGACGAGTCGATCGTCTCGGCCCAGTCCGCAGCCGACGCGATCGCGATAGGCGCCTGCTCCGTCGTCAACATAAAGCCGTCGCGGGCCGGCGGCTATCTCGAAGCCCGCCGGATCCATGACGTCTGCCTGGCTCACGGCGTTCCCGTGTGGTGCGGCGGCATGATGGAGACCGGCCTTGGCAGGGCGGGCAACGTCGCCCTCGCCGCCTTGCCCGGGTTCACCTTGCCCGGCGACATCTCCGCTTCGGATCGCTATTACCGACGGGACATCACCGACCCCTTTGTCCTGCACGAGGGGCGGCTGCGTGTGCCGGCGGACCCTGGGCTTGGCGTCACCATAGACGAAGGCGTACTTCGGGAGGTCACCACATCCGTCGACCTCGTCAATCGACGCGAAGGAATGCGGCGCGTCCGCCTTTAATCTGTGAGGCATGGCGCGCACTCTGATCGAGCCCGTAGACCAACTCCCCTTCGGCAGCCTCGAGAAGTCCCGTCGCTACGACAGCGACCGCTACACAGGAGCCGTAGGCCTCAACTGGTACCGCTCCGACCCGACGCTGCAGTTCCTCATGCGAATGCATCTGAGCCCCGAGGGTCTGGCCTGGGCGGAGCCTCATCTGGACCAGGTGGGCGCTCTCATGGGGGGTCCCATCGCCGCACGTGCGGAGGAAACAGACCGGAATCCGCCCCGCCTCGAGCGGTATGACCGCTGGGGACACGACATCAGCCGAGTGGTGATGCCGCCAACCTTCGAGGCCTCGAAGCGAGACTTGCTGGCCAACAGCTTTTCGTCGCCTCGATTCCAGCGCGAGGCGCGCGCGGCCGGCGCAGATCCGCGGCTTCTGGCGGCGGCGTGGAGCTACATGCTCGACCAGGCAGAGATAGGCATGGCGTGCGCCCTAGGCACCGGGGGAGACATGGTCGCCCGCCTGGTTGACGAGTTTGCACCGGAGGACGTCAAGGCCCGCGTGCGCGGCCTGATGAGCGACGGGGACATGAGCGGCGAAACCGCCCAGCTGCTGACCGAGCGGACGGGTGGGTCCGACCTGGCCGCGATGGAGACCACTGCCACGCTCGACGGAGACACCTGGCGGCTGAACGGGTTCAAGTGGTTCGCCTCCAACGCCAACGGGGCGGCGTTCGTGGTGCTTGCCAAGCCGGAGGGGGCTCCAGATGCGGGGAGAGGGATAGCTCCATTCCTTGTCCTATGGGAGCGGCGGAACGGCAGCCGCAACGGCATCCGCATTCGCCGGTTGAAGGACAAGCTGGGCACCAGGGCGGTTGCCTCGGCAGAGGTCGAGCTCGTCGACGCAGAGGCATTCATGCTGGCACCCTCCGCGCACCGCTCCGGCAGGGCGACCGCTCCGGACGGACATGGCCTGGGCCGGATGATGGAGATGACCAACGGCGCCAGGCTCGGCACGGCCATGATGGGCCTTGGCTGCGCCCGGCGCGCCCTGGTGGAGGCGCTGTGCTATGCGCGCGCGAGGGAGGCGTTCGGGGCACCGCTCATCGACCAGCCGCTGGCCCGCCGCAAACTGGCAGAGCTTATCGTGGAGGTGGAGGCCGCACAGGCCCTCGTGTTCGACGCTTACGTCGGGCGCCGGCTTCGCCTGGGTGCGCCGCTGGTCAAGCTACGCGCCGCTCGTCTGGGAATCACCGCGGCCACCGACGCCATCGAGATGCACGGCGGCAACGGCTACACCGAGCACTGGCCGGTCGCAAGGATCCTGCGCGACGCGCAGGTCAACACGGTGTGGGAGGGGCCGGACAACATCCTCTGCCTCGACGTGCGGCGCGCCATCGTGCGCGAGTCGGCGCACCTGGCATTCCTCGAGCGCCTGCGCGGTGCGGTCGCCCGGGCGCCATCAGGGGACGAGCCCACGGTCACCCTCGTCCGGGAACGGCTGGGCGACCTGGAAGACGCCATCGATCGGTGGGGCCGGCTCGAGGCAAGGGTGGCCGAGGCTCGACTCTACCCGCTTGCGCAGCTCATGGTCGACGTCTATTCCGCTGCGCTGCTCGTGGAGCAGGCCGGTCTGGAGCGGGAACGGACGCCGTCCGGCCGAAAGGGCCTCGTCGCGCGACTGTACGCGCGCTGGCACCTGGGGGAGGCGGGCCGTCTCCGGGGGATCGAGGCGCCGGCCGAAGACCTGGAGCGCTTCGATGAGCTGGCCGAAGGCGCTTTCGTCGATGGGAGGCTGCAGCCCCTGGCTGTCTGACGCTTCGGGCCGCCGCACCTACCGTCCGCGCACCTTGCGCGCAGCCCACTGGATGGGGTCGAAGTAGAGGTCGTCCATCCGCTCCTTCAGCGGAATGATGCCGTTGTCGGTGATCTTGATGTGCTCGGGGCAGACCTCGGTGCAGCACTTGGTGATGTTGCACATGCCGGCTCCGGCCTCACCTTTGACCAGCGCTCGCCGGTCAAGCGAGTCCTTGGGGTGCATCTCCAGGCTCGCGATCCGGATCATGAACCGAGGCCCGTAGAAGGCGTCCTTGCGGTCGTGATTGCGGAGGACGTGGCAGACGTCCTGGCAGAGGAAGCACTCGATGCACTTGCGGAACTCGATGATGCGGTCGACGTCCTCCTGCTGCATGCGCCACGCTTCGGCGTCGTTCATGTCGGCCTCGCTGGGCGTGAACGCCGGGATCCTCTTGTTGACCTCGTAGTTCCAGCTGACGTCGGTGACCAGGTCGCGGATCACCGGGAACGTACGCATGGGGCGAACGCTCAACTCCGTCCCGTAGTCGGAAACCGGGCTCTTGCACATCAGGCGCGGAAAGCCGTCGATCTCGGCCGAGCACGAGCCGCACTTGGCGGCCTTGCAGTTCCAGCGGACCGCAAGGTCGGGCGCTGCGTTGGCCTGGATCCAGAGCACCGCATCCAGCACGACCATGCCCTCCCGAACCGGGACCCGGTAGGTCACCATCTCACCGCCACCGGCG
>DATFWQ010000194.1:0-11413 GCA_035259145.1 Candidatus Dormiibacterota bacterium
ATTTCGCTTCCACCGACAGAGCGTTGGCGGCGATCGCCTGCAAGCCTCCAAGGTCGGCGTCCAGTCGCTTAAGGCGATCGTGATCTAGATGGCCCTGAGTCTCCAGGGTAGCTACCCGATCCCGGACGCCTTCAAGCAACCGCCTGGTTTGGGATTCCGCGCGCCGAGTGAGCAGGCTCGCGGCCACATCTCCGCTTAATGACAGCGGTGTACCCGTACCCGGCATTAAGAGGTCGGCAAGGTGCGGAGCTGCATGAATCGCGGCGTCCAGAGCGGTGGCTCCGACCGCAGCACCTATCGATTTCAGTTTGGCCGTCCGACTCATAACCTTCCTCTCGTCGTTCTGTGACCCCGCGGTGACCCCGCTGGATAGCGCCGCTATAAAGAAAAGGCCCCTCGTGTGGGGCCTTTCGTATTTGGTGGAATTGGTTGCGGGGGTCGGATTCGAACCGACGACCTTCGGGTTATGAGCCCGACGAGCTGCCGCTGCTCCACCCCGCACGGCAAGTATACGCCCGCAGACCGAAAGCGCCGGCGCGCTCGACCGGCGGTGCTCAAACCCCTAGCCCGATCGGCGTGTCAGGAAGTGCCACACGGCCTGGATCACGGCAGCGGGACCGCTCGGTGAGTTCACATGCTGCACGCCTGGCGGGGCAGCGGGCGGCGGCGGGGTGGCGATGATGTAGAGGTGCTCGTCACTCCTCGCATAGCCATCTCTTCGGGCCTCCTCCTCAGCCGCGGCGCCTGACGAGATGGCGGCGATGTCTCGCTGGTAGTCATGGTTGGTCGCGGCGATTGCCGCGTTCTGATCGCGCAGCTGACCGGCCTGGTGACTGAGGGACCGATCCAGAGAGACCTCCTGGACGAGCGAGCCGACCATCCAGAAACCAATTACAGCCATGATGGCCAGGAGGATGGCCTGTGGCGACAGGCGCATGCGTCGGTTGACGACGCCATTGCTGACTGATGCTCTGCGGTGACGCATGGGGGACGTTGGCTGAACGACGGATCGATGCTTCCGGTCACTATAGCAGCGCCCATTCCGGTGCGGAGCTCTGCCTCCCTACGCGACTTTCAGATGGGAAGAACCTGCGATTCCCACAGCCTGGTCAGTTCCTCCTTGTCCAGGTCGCGGTACTGAGCGCCTCTCGCTCGCAGCTCCCTGTCCATGGCCGCGAACCTGTCCTGGTAGCGCTGGCCGGCGGTGCGCAAGGCGTCCTCGGGATTGACGTTGCGCTTACGAGCCAGGCTGACCACCGCCAGCAGTAGGTCGCCCACCTCGCGAAACGCCGCCTCACCATCCTCGGCGGCCGTGACCGCCGCAGCCCCGGCAGCAACGGCCTCCGCGGCGCCGTCGGCGGTCTCCAGGTCGAAGCCGACCCTGGCCGCGCGCTTCTGCATGTTGAGAGTCCATGCCAGCGCGGGCAGTGTCGCCGGCACACGGTCGAGCGGCGTCTCCTCCGGGTGGCCGGCACTCGCCGCCTCGTCGGCCTTGCGCCGCTCCCAGTTGCGCAGCACGCCCTCGGCGTCGGCCACCTGCTCGTCCCCGAAGACGTGCGGATGGCGGGAGACCATCTTGGCGGCGGCCGCCTCGGAGACATTTGCGGCGTTGAAGCGTTTCTGCTCCTCGGCGATGGCGGCGTGCATCGCCACCTGGAGAAGCACGTCGCCAAGCTCTTCCAGCAGCTTGCCGTCCTCCAGACCCCGGTCGATCACTTCCAGCAGCTCGTAGGTCTCCTCGAGCAGGTAGGGGCGCAGGGAACGGTGCGTCTGCTCCCTGTCCCACGGGCAGCCGTTCGGTGCGCGCAGGCGCCTGGCGACCTCGAAGATGGCAGCGACGCCGTCGGGATAGGGCTGTTCGTCAGGCATGGGCAACTGGAATGGTTGCAGATTCATAAAGCTCGCCCATCGTTTCCAGCAGGCGCATCAGCTCGCCCGGCCAGCCCTCGCCCTGCCTCCGAAAGAGGAGGCGGTTGGGCCGCACCCGCAGCCTGCCACTGAACCGGCGCTCCAACTCATCCACGTCGAGCAGCCGGTCGGGGTCCACTCGGATGGCGATGTCGTGACCGTCGGCCACCACTGCGCGCAGGTTCAGTCTCTGGCCAAGCAGCTTCACCCTCAGGGAGTAGGCGAGGTTCCCAAGCTGTGCAGGAGGCGGCCCGTAGCGGTCGCGGAGCGATCTCAGCACACCCTCCAGCTCAGCTTCGTCTTCGGCTGCGGCAAGCTGGCGGTAGGCGTCAAGCCGCAGCCGCTCGTCACGGATGTACGACCGCGGCACGAAGTGGTCGAGGGGCAGGTCGATCGTCAGTTCCGGAGTCGAGAGAACGTCGCCCACCCGCGCCTCCTGCCCCGAGCGCAGCTTCTCGACCGCGGCCTGCAGCATCTGCAGGTACATCTCGAAGCCGACCGACGCGATCGCCCCGTGCTGCTCGACCCCGAGCAGATTGCCGGCGCCCCTGATCTCGAGGTCGCGCAGGGCGATCTTGAAACCCTGACCCAGCTCGTGCAACCCGGACATCACGTCCAGGCGCTTGTCAGCCGCCTCCGTCAGAGACTTCGTCGGGTCGTAAAGGAAGTAGACATAGGCCCGCTTGCCGGCACGGCCGACCCGGCCACGAAGCTGGTAGAGCTGCGACAGACCGAAGCGGTCTGCCCGCTCCACGAGCATGGTGTTGACGTTGGGGATGTCCAGCCCGGACTCGATGATCGTGGTGCACACCAGCACGTCGAACGCAGCGGCTGCGAAGTCGACCATCACCTTGGCCAGCTGATCCTCCTCCATCTGACCATGACCGATCGCAATACGCGCCCCAGGTACGAGCCGGGCCACACGCTCCGCCGCTCTGTCGATCGTGCGCACGCGGTTGTGCACGTAATAGACCTGCCCGCCGCGGTCGAGCTCCCGCTCCATCACCTCCGCGACCAGCTGGTCGTCGTAGGTAGTGACGTAGGTTTTGATCGGCTGGCGGTCCTCGGGCGGCGTCTGGATCACGCTCATGTCGCGGATGCCGGCCACAGCCATGTGAAGGGTCCTCGGGATGGGGGTGGCCGACAGGGAGAGCACGTCGAGGTTTGCGCGCATGCGCTTGAACCTCTCCTTTTGCATGACCCCGAAGCGCTGTTCCTCATCGACGATCAGGAGTCCAAGGCGCTTGAACTTGACGTCGCGCTGGAGCAACCGGTGGGTGCCGATCACGATGTCGACAGCTCCCACCTTCAATCCGGCGAGCGTGCGCTTCTGCTCGTCCTCGGTCTTGAATCGGGACAGCACCTCGATGGTGACCGGGAAGCGCTCAAGTCGGTCGCGGAAGACCTGGTGGTGCTGCTGCACCAGTACGGTTGTCGGGGCCAGGAGTGCCACCTGCCGGCCGCTCATCACGGCTTTGAAGGCCGCACGCAGCGCGACCTCGGTCTTGCCGAAGCCCACGTCTCCACACAGGAGGCGGTCCATCGGCCGGTCTGACTCCATGTCGCTCTTGATCTCTGCCAGGGCCTGGGCCTGGTCGGGGGTCTCGTCATAGGCGAAGGACTCCTCCAGGTCGGCCTGCCAGGCGGTGTCGGCGGCAAACGCGTAGCCGGGTCTTGCCTCGCGGCGCGCGTACACCCGGAGCAGGTCTTCGGCCGCGTCCTCGACGCTTTTGCGGGCCCTGGCTCGGGCTCGAGTCCAGTCTCCGGTGCCGAGCCGGTGAAGAGGTGGCCGCTCCTCTGAGCCGCCAAGGTACTTCTGGACCCTGTCCAGGCTCTCAACGGGCACGAAAAGCTTGTCGCCCTCTGCGTACTCGAGCTCCAGGTATTCCCGCTGGATGGTGCCTCCCAGCTCGATGTCCTCCGCGTCGATGAGACGCATGCCCGCGAACCGGGCAATGCCGTGGTCCACGTGGACCACGAGCTCACCGGGCTGGAACGCGAGGTGGAGCGTTACCTCACCCCTGGTGGAACGTCGGGCGGGCCGGGGGGCCACGCGGCGCACCCTGCCGAACAGCTCTGCGTCGCTGTAGATCTCGATGCCCAGCCGTTCGTTGCCGAATCCGGCAGGGATGTCCAGGTCGGCCCGGTACAGGCCGGGTGCAGGCTCCAGATCGGCGTCGAGCTCGATCGCGGCCGGCACGGTCCGGACTCCGGCCTCGGCCACCAGGCCCTCGACCCGCTCCGCCTGCTCGCTGGTCAGCAAGACCATGGCGGTTGCCGCGTCCCGGGCCAGCTCAGCGATTGCGCGAGGCCTGCCGACGAGCGGCTCCAGGTCTCGCCAACCCAGGTCGACTTCGCCGCCCTCCGCGTCGGCCACCGAGGCTGTCATTAGCCAGCACCCCGCCGGCAGGTCGGTCAGGCGCTCCACCGGCACCATAGGCGCCTCGAAGCCGCGCGGCAGTTCGCCGTCACCCGACTCAGCCTGGGCCAGCATCAGCGTCTCCGTCTCGAGCTCGCGTGCGTCGGCCAGCTGGTGGTCCGGATCGAGATCGACCACGACCGCAGCCTCCGCAAGGTGGTCGACCAGCGCGGGCAACCGGGGATCGAGGTAAGCACCATACAGCTCCACCCCCGGGAAAGCCCCACCGGCGGCCAGCCGCTCGAGGTCCTCTTCCCAGTCGGCTCGCACGTCAGCGCGCAGGCCGTCCAGCCCCGCTCCCGAGCGCAACCGCTCGACCGCCGCCGTGCCGCGCTCCGGTCCGAGCAGGAGCTCGCGCCCGGGGCGCACGGTCACCTGGGGCACAGCCATCACCGAGCGCTGGTTCAGGGGGTCGTACAGTCGTAGCGTCTCGAGCTCGGTGCCGAAGAACTCGGCCCGTACGGGCGTACGCGCAGCGGCGGGAAACACATCCAGGATGCCGCCACGGAGCGCGAACTGACCGGCGGTCTCGGCCAGCGGCTCGCGCGTATAGCCCAGCTCCACCAAACGCGCGGCCAGCTCCATGGGTTCGGCCTCCAACCCCGGCTTCAACAGAACCGTGGTCGACGCAAGGTCCCCCGGAGCGACGGTCATGCGCATCATGGACCGGCGCGAGGACACGACCACGCACGGTTCGGGCGAGCCCTGGTCCCAGGCCATTGCCAGACAGGCCAGAGCCTCCAGGCGCAGGGAAACGCTCTCGTCGAATGCCGGCGGTCGATCCAGGAAGGAGACGGTCACCTCGGCGAAGTGGTAGACAAAGGGACGACCGGCCAGCCACGGCCGCAGGGCTTTCACGAACCGGGCCGGTTCGGGGCAGAGGACCAGCACAGGCCGTCGCGCCTGAGCCGCGCCTCGGGCCACCGCCGAGACAACCAGCGGCCATGCCGACCGGGGCAGCCGACCAGTCCGGAGCAAGCCGGCGGGCCGCGCCAACCAGTCGCTCAAAGCGCCGTCGAACGTCCGTTCCCACAACGAGCTCACGCTATCTCCTCGCAGCCGAGAGATCCAGTCCGGTTGTAAAGATCCATCGCCTTCGTCACCCCGTCCCTGACTGCCGTGTCGATCGCCGAGGCGACTCCGTCGATCACTGAATCGAGCACGTCCGCCTCTCGGCCCGAAAAGTTGCCCAGCACGTGATGGATACCGGCGTCAGACCCCGGCCGCCCCTGCTTGCCGACACCGACGCGAAACCGGGTGAACGCGTCGCTGTGCAGATGAGCGATTATCGATTCGACTCCCCGGTGTCCGGCCGAGGAGCCGCCGCGCCTGATCCGAAGGCGGCAAAGGGGCAGGTCCATCTCGTCGTAGACAACCCACACGTTCTCGGGGCTCATTTCAAGGTCGCGCACAGCTTCGAACACCGCACGGCCGCTGAGGTTCATGAACGTCTGAGGCTCCAGCAGGCAGAGCCGGTGACCCGCGAGCTCGCCGCAGCCGACGCGCGAGCGCCAGCGCCGCCGGGAAAGCTCGATGCCTGCTCGGCGAGCAAATGCCTCCAGGCAGGCCTGGCCGAGGTTGTGGCGGGTCTGTGCGTAGTCCGGGCCAGGGTTGCCGAGACCGACCAGCACGATGTCAGGTGTGGACGACCGGTTCGTTTCGAGCATGGGCATGCCTGGGCCTGCGGCGTCCGCCGCGGCCCGGTGCACAAGTGTAGGAAGGATCCCTGCTACAGCCGGCCCAGGGCCGGATGCACGTCAGAGCGCGCGAGGCAGGCGAGCGTCAGCCTGGTCATCTCTCGTTCGCCGGCTGGGGTCTCGTGGTCCCACCCCAGGAGATGGAGGAGACCATGGACTGCAAGGAGAGCCGCTTCCACCTCCGCCTCGTGCCCGAACGCCTCCGCCTGACGCCCGACTGCGGGCCACGACAGTGCCAGATCGCCAAGATAGGCGCTCGGCGGATCTCCGCTCAGCAAGTCCCCACTCGGAAAGCTGAGGACGTCGGTCACCCGGTCGTCGCCCAGAAACTGGCGGTTCAGCCGCCGCAGCTCGCGATCGCCCGTGATTCGCACCGTGATCTCAGCCGCACCGCCCGTTCCCGCCAGCACGGCCGCAACCGCCGGCTCGGCGGCTGCGGCCACGAGCACCCGACCCACGAAGGCCGGTGCGACGGGCGCCCTGACAGCCTTCACCACCACCACGCGAAGGCCGACAATTGACAGCTTGTGATCGATACGCTCGTGTTCCTCCACGCTCGACTTGCACTCGCGCTGATACTCTTCGCCGCCATCCTGGGTGTCTGGGGCTCGGTCGGCTTCGTGATCCGGCGTGAGGTGAGCGCCGGCTTCCGCTCCAGCTATGTCCTGATGATCGCCCTGACGGGCGTCCAGGGCCTCATGGGCGTGGCCCTCATCGCAGTGGCGCGCCCACGCGAGATCGTGCACGTCGTCTACGGGGCCTTCGCCATCATCTTCCTCCCCGGCATCTACTTCTGGGCGGCACGGGGAAGCCGTACGCGCGAGGCAGCGCTCATGGCCGCCTCCTGCTGGATCGTCGCGATCGCCTATGGTCGGGGCATCCTCACGGGCGCCTGAGACGCGGCCTGCCGCCAGGCCGCAAACCAGTCCGTGAGTCCCTCGTGCCAGTCACGAAGGGCCTTTACTCGGATCGAGGTCAAACAGCCGTTGCGCGGTCGCGGTGCGGCGGCTCCCAGCTCGGCGGTCGTGACCGGGTCGACCGGCGCGCTGACGCCGGCGAGGCGGAGGGCCTCGACCGCGAGCTCCCAGTACGAGCAGCAGCCCGCCGCGACCGCGTGGACAACCCCCGTCACACCTTGAGCAAGCAGGTCGAGCGTGGCCCGCGCCAGATCGACCGTGTACGTCGGGTTCAGCCGCTGGTCAGCCACGATCCGCAGCTGCTGGCCTTCGCGAGCCCGCTTCACCATCCGCTCGGGAAAGCTGCCGCCCTTGATGGCCGAACCGGTGGCACCAAAGAGCCCTGCTGAGCGGATGACGAGGGCGCTCGGCAGCGTCTCGAGCACCCGATGCTCCCCGTCGAGCTTGGAGCGCGCGTAGGCGCCCAGAGGCCTCGGCTCCTCTGGCTCGGAGTAAGGCTCGGGAGCGGAGCCGTCGAACACATAGTTGGTCGAGTAGTGGACCAGCCGGGAGCCCGTCTGGCTGCAGGCCCATGCCAGGTTGGCCGGGCCGCCGGTGTTGACGGCAAACGCGGGTGCGGGATCCGCCTCGGCGGCGTCCACCGCGTTGTAGGCCGCACAGTTGAGGACGATGTCGTGCCCGCGAACCGCGGTCAGGACGGCTTCGCGGTCAGTGATCGAGAGCCTGTGGCGGTCGAGTGCATCGGCGTCGGGAAGAAGGCGCTGCAAGTCCGTGCCGAGCTGGCCCGCGGCTCCCGTGATCAGCACACGCATCCGCCTATGGTTTCATACAGCACTCAATGAACCGTCTGGCCGAGATGCTAGCCCGAGGTCCCGTCCTGTTCGACGGCGCTATGGGCACCGAGCTTTTCGCGCGCGGCGTCGCCTCGGGCCGATGCCTCGAAGAGCTCAACTTGAGCGAGCCCGTCCTGGTGACCAGCGTCCACCGCGACTACATCGCTGCCGGCGCCGACGTCATCGAGACCAACACGTTCCAGGCCAACCGCTTTGGTCTTGGCGAGCATTACCTTGAACACCTGGTACGGGACGTCAACCAGGCTGGCGCCAGGCTCGCGGTCGAGGCACGCAACGCATCCGGCCGGCCGGTCCTCGTCGCCGGCAGCATAGGCCCCCTTGGCCGCCCCATCGAGCCTGTCGGTGCGATCAAGCGGACGTCTGCTGAGCGCATGTTCCACGAGCAGATCCAGGCCCTGGTGGATGGCGGCGTCGACCTTCTGGTCCTCGAGACCTTCACGGCACTCGGCGAGCTGGAGCTCGCGGTCAGGGTCGCCCGCGAGGTCGCGCCGGATATTCCTGTGGTCGCAAGCCTCAGCTTTGACGACGAGTCCAGGCCCGCGGAGGTGGCCTCGGCGCTCGTGACGACGGTCTGCCCGCTAGGCGTGATGGCCGTCGGGATCAACTGCGGCAGCGGACCGGTGCCGGCTCACAATGTCACATACCACCTGGCTGAAGCAGGCGCCGGTACGATCGGAGCCTGGCCGAACGCCGGACTCCCCCAGCGCGTCGGGGGAAGGCTGGTTTATACGGCCGGGCCCGAGTATTTCGCGGAGTGCGCCGCCCGCATGGTGGCTGACGGGGTCCGCATCGTCGGAGGATGCTGCGGCACGGGCCCCGCGCACATCGCGGCCACCCGGGCTCGCCTCGACACCATCGGCTCGGGAACCGTGCAGATCCGGCCCCGCCCGCGCCACGAGGAGGCCGAACGGCCCCTGCCCAGACCCGGCTCGCGGCTGGCCACCGATCTGGCGTCAGGGCGCTTCGCGATCTCGGTCGAACTGACCCCGCCACGCGGCATCGACCCCAGCCGAATGCTGGCCGGCGCCCGGCTGCTCAAAGAGGCGGGCGTGGACTACGCCAACGTCACCGACTCGGCGATGGCACGGCTGCGGATGGGCGTGATGAGCTGCGCCGCGCTGGTCCAGCAGCAGGTGGGCCTCGAGGCGATCGCCCACTTCACCTGCCGCGATCGCAACGTGATGGCGATCCAGTCGGAACTGATCGGCGCCCACGCCCTCGGCATCCGCAACGTCCTGGCACTACGCGGCGACCCTCCTCGAGTTGGCGACTACCCGAACGCCACGCCGGTCTGGGACGTAAACGCGGTCGGACTGATCACGATCCTCGCAAACCTGAACCGCGGCCTCGACGCCAACGAGACCCCCATCGGGGATCATGCTTCGTTCCTGGTGGGGGCGGCTGTCAATCCGGGCGCTGATGACCTGGAGCGCGAGCTGCGGCTCCTGAGGCGCAAGGTCGCCGCCGGCGCCAACTTCATCGTCACGAATCCGATCTATGACCCGGCGGCTCTGGAGCGGCTGCGCGAGATCACGCGCGAAGTTGCAGTGCCGGTCCTGGTGGGCGTGATGCCGCTGCGTTCATTTCGGCACGCCGAATACCTGCACCACGAGCTGCCGGGGATAACTGTGCCGCAGGAACTCCGCGACCGGCTGGAGCGCGCTGGAGAGCGCGCTTCGGGGCTTGGTGTCGACCTCGCCGTAGAGTTTCTCGAAGCGGCGCACGGCCAGACTCAGGGCGCATACGTGGTCCCTTCGGCCGGCCGGTACGATCTGGCGGCCCGGGTTGTCGCCCAAGCCAGGACGCTTACCGGTTAACCGCGAACCCCCAGCCGGAACCTTGCGGCCAAAGGGCGAGCGCCGAAGTGGCCCGCAGTTGTGCTGCAAGTGAACCACGTGCTGGGAAATTGCCCTATCAGAGGGCTGGAAGAGGGCGCAGGGCCGGCGATTGGCCCAATCCGGCGGCATGGGACGCCGGATGCTCCGCATCCGGCTGTTACGTCCGGCTAGGCGTCGTTGTGGCGCGCTCGGAGCCGCTCGAGCCGCTCACGCTTGGCGGTGAGTGCGCGTCGCAGAGCCTGGGCCAGCTGGACATCGTTCATCGGCACGACTCGCAGCCGCGCCTCGAGCTGCCGCACTTCCACCTCGGCATTCGTCAGTTCTAGATCAATCGCTCGCATTTCTGTCCCCCTACCCCTTCCATTCTCGCAGCCTTTCCGCGCTTTCTCAAGTCCGACCTTGAGAAATTTATTCCCCTTCGCGACCGTCCCCGAGGAAGCCTGCCGGGGGCGGCATCAGCGCCATGACCCTGCCAGCCTCCTCAGCAGAGGCTCAAGCCCAGGCGGCACCCTGTCCTCCTGCACAACTGCCTCGCGGTCCCCCAGACGCAGCCGGTAAACGAAGCGGTCAGGGCCCGACGGCGGCGCCTCAGGCGCTTCGAAACACAGCTCAAGCGCCTCACGCTCCCGGGGCTTGAGCTCGTCGACGGGGATGCTGGCGCTGAGCCTCAGCCCGCCGAAGCCGCCCGACCGCTCGATGCGAAGGGAGTCCGCGGCCCTGGGCTCCGTCAAGTGGCGACCGCAGCCGGTGTCGGCACCTGCCCCGCCTTAAGCACACCGACCTGTATCCAGGCGGAAGTCACCGCCTGTGCCTCTGGCGAGGTGTCCCCGTAGAGCGCTATGGCTGCGTTCACGGTAGCCAGCGCGAACGTGTGGAATTGAGCGTCGGGGGCGACGGCCCGCGTCGACATCACCCGATACCAGATGCGGCCCCCGCGCTCCCAGGCCTGACCGCCCAGGGCGGCGGCCGTCAGGTAGAAGGCGTGGTTCGGGATTCCAGAGTTGATGTGAACACCTCCGTTGTCGGTGGTTGTCACGACGTAGCCGCTCATGACCCCAGGCTGGCCATCACCGTCATACGCAGTGCCAGGCGCCTTCATCGATCGCAGCGCGATTCCCGGGAAAGCGGGCCCGAGGATGCCGGCCCCAATCAGCCAGTCCGCTCGATCCGCGGTCTGCTTCAGCCTGTACTGCTTGACCAGCGACCCGAAGACATCCGAGATCGACTCGTTGAGCGCCCCGGACTGACCCGTGTAGAGCAGGTTGAGAGTGTCCTGGGTCACACCGTGAGTCAGCTCGTGTCCAATCACGTCGACGGCCTGGGTGAACCCGGTGAACAGCCGGCCATCGCCGTCGCCGAACATCATCCGCTCGCCATCCCAGAACGCGTTGTCGTAGTTGACGCCGAAGTGCACCTCGCCGAGCAGGGGGAGGGCGGCGTCATCGATCGAATCGCGCCCCAGGACCTCCCAGAAGAAGCGGTAGGTGTCGCCCAGGCCATCGTAGGCCTGGTTGGCGGAGGAATCTGGTACGGGCGGCTGGCCCTCCGTGCGCAACATGGTTCTGGCGTGGACGTCAGCACGGTGCCGGGCGTTGAAAATTGTCCTGTCAGGGTTGCCCCGCCCTCCGGGAGCCGCGACCAGGCGCTTCGGCGTCCTCGCGCGCAGCGCGGCGTTCTGCACGCGGGCTGTGCGGATGGAATGGTCGATTGCCAGCGTGTCGAGGGCGATCTCGCGGTCCTCTGCGGCTCCTGTTCGTGCCACCCGCTCGAACAGCTGTGG
>DATFWQ010000195.1:0-4276 GCA_035259145.1 Candidatus Dormiibacterota bacterium
GATCCAGTTCGGCACCACGCAGTTGACGCGAACGTGGTGCCGCTCGGCGAGCGGGGCGAGCACCACCGACAGCCGGATCAAGCCGGCCTTCGCGGCGGCGTACTCCGGCGAGTCGTGCGGTCCGTAGCCGAGGCCGGCCACAGATGAAATGTTCACGACTGCGCCGCCGTCGCGGCGGGCCATCGCCGGCAGCGCATGCTGGATCGCCAGCATCGGCCCTGTCAGGTTGAGCGTCAGCGTGCGGCCCCAGTGGTCGCTGGTGGCGTTCGGGAACACGGGCTCGGGCACGCCCCCGGCGTTGTTGACGAGGATGTCCAGACCGCCGAACGTCTCCTCAGCGAAAGCAACCATCGCTCGCACGTCCGGCTCGACCGTGACGTCGGCCCGCAAGAACGCGGCACGGCCGCCGGCGGCCTCGATCCGCTGAGCCGTTTCAAGCCCACCCAGGGCGTCTATGTCTGCGATCACCGTGCCGGCACCGTCCGCCGCCAGCCGCACCGCGATGGCTCTTCCGGCGCCGGCACCCGCACCGCTGACCAGCGCCACCTTCCCCTCGATCTCCATGCAGAAGATCGTAGGTGTCAGTCGTGGATGTTTTGATCGGTCCGGCCGGTCGCGCCTTCAACTCGCTCGATCACCGCTACGAGCTCCGTCCGCGGTCTGGCAGTCTTATCTCTTCCACAAACGAGCCCACCGCTTAAAGGAGGCAAGCTGATGGCCATCAACGATCAGGTCAAGTTCACCTGGATCGGGCACGGCACCTGGAAGGTCCGCACCGCGCACGGCAAGGACATGCTGATCGATCCCTGGGTGATGTCCAACCCGGTCGCGCCCGATCACCTCAAGACGGTCGACCGCCTGGACATCATGCTGATCACGCACGGCCACGGTGACCACGTGGCGGACGCGGTGGAGATCGCCAGGGCGACGCACCCGAAGATCCTGGCCCCGTTCGAGGTCGGGACCTGGCTGACCACTCAGGGCGTCGACGGAGACAGTGTGATCGCGTTCGGCAAAGGCGGCACCGTAGAGGTCGACGGGATCAGCTTCACGATGGTGCACGCGGAGCACTTTTCCTCCACCCCGGACGGCGCCTACGGCGGTGAACCGGTGGGCTACGTCATCGAGTTCGAGAACGGCTTCAAGGTCTACTTCTCCGGGGATACCGACGTCTTCGGCGACATGGCGCTCATCCGGGAGCTGGAGCAGCCCGAGGTGGCCTTCCTCTCGATCGGCGACTTCTACACCATGGGCCCGCGGCGTGCCGCGAAGGCGGTCCAGCTTCTTGGCGTCAAGACCGTCGTCCCGATGCACTACGCGACCTTTCCGGCCCTCCAGGGCACTCCTGCCCAGCTGGAGGAACTCGTCGGCCCCGGCGTCACAGTGATCGACGTCAAGCCCGGTGGCGAGGTGTAGTCGCAGAGCTCCCGCCGCCGCGCCTCGACCCGGTCAGCACAGGGGACCCTCGATCTCGTGCGGGCCGACGCACTGCTTGGGGCCTGCATCCGCTCGTTCCAGCCCGACGGTCTGGTTGAGATCTGAAGGCGGCGGCATTGTTGCCAATGAAAGCATCGCGGGTCGACCTGCGGAGAGGTCTACGAACGAAGTCCCGTCCGGGTGCGCAGCCAGCTGGAGCCGAGCGGCCTCGACGGCGAGCCGGGTCTTTCCACAGCCGCCCAGGCCACAGAGAGTCACCATCCGGTCCTGGAACAGCAGCCCGCCGACCTCAGCCAGCTCTCGCTTGCGCCCCACGAACGCTGTGAGCGCCACTGGCAGATTGGTCTCCACCGTAGCGAGATGAGCGTAGCAGCCGGTGGCCACGCTGGAAGCGCCTAGGTGCGGAGCCCTGGAGCAGACGTGAGACCTTGGGACGAGGTGTAAGGTTGTAAGCAGCCCCCATGCCGCCCAGCTTTCGGTACTCACGGTGGGACGGGACCCAGAACCTCGACGCCCTGGACGCGGACGAGGTGATGGATGCGCTGTCAGACGACCTCATGAGCTACGGCGACCTGAGCGCGGCTTTGCAGCGTCTGTACCGATGGGGAACCGGCGACATGGCTGGCCTGGAGCATCTCCTCCGTCAGCTCAGGGAGCAGCGCGAGCGGGAGCTGTCGCGGTACGACCTGGACTCTACTGTCGAATCCATCCGGGAGCAGCTGCAGGACGTCATCGATACCGAGCGGGTGGGCATCGACCGCAAGGTCGACCAGGCCCGGCCCGAGCAGCGCAAGCTAATGGATAAGCTGGCGAGACAGCGCCGCAACCAGCTCGACCGGATGCCGGACGACCTGGGAGGCCGCATGAAGGCCCTCCGCCAGTACGAGTTCATGGACGAGGGGGCGCGCGAGAAGTTCGAGCGCCTTTTGCAGCAGCTGCAGGAGCAGATGCTGAACCAGATGTTCCAGGGCCTCAAGCAGTCGATCCAGTCGATGACCCGCGAGGATCTGGGTCTGGTCCGCGAAATGGTCAGGGACCTGAACCGGATGCTCGAGCAGCGCCGCCAGGGCCGGGACACCTCAGCTCAGTTTCGTCAATTCATGCAGAAGTACGGGCACCTGTTTCCCCCCGGGATCGAGACGCTCGACCAGCTGCTGGAGCACCTGCAGCGGCAGATGGCCCAGATGAACTCGCTCATGCAGTCGCTTTCGCCACAGGCGCGCGATGAGCTGCGACGGATGATGGACGAGCTGCTCCAGGACGACTCCCTGCGGCTGGAGCTGGCACGGCTGGCGGCCATGATGCAGCAGCTGATGCCACCGTCAGAGCTGACCGAGCGCTATCCGTTCTTCGGCGACGAACCACTCAGCATGCAAGCGGCGATGGGGCTGATGGAGCAGCTGCAGCAGATGGACCGGCTGGAGTCCCAGCTTGAGCGAGGCAGCTTCCGGCTCGACGACGTCGATCGGGGCCTGCTGGAGCAGAGGCTCGGCCCCGAAGCGCGCCAGCAGCTGGACCGGATGCGCCAGATGACGCAGATCCTGGAGAAGGCCGGGTACGTCGAGCGCCGCGACCGCCGCCTGGAGCTGACGCCGCGCGGTATGCGGCGCATCGGCCAGGGCGCCCTGCGCGACATCTTCGACCAGCTGAAGAAGAGCCGGCTCGGTCAGCACCAGATCCGGCCGACGGGTCAAGGCATCGAGTCCGGCGAGGAGGTCAAGCCGTACGAGTACGGCGACCCGTTCCTGCTGGACCTGAACGAGACCCTCTTCAACGCGCTCGAGCGAGAGGGCGCCGGCGTGCCGGTGAAGATCGAACCCTTGGACTTTGCGGTCCACCGCACCGAGCACTCGACGCAGGCCTCGACCGTGCTGATGATCGACATGAGCCGCTCGATGTTCCTGCGCGGCTGCTTTCTGGCCGCCAAGAAGGTGGCGATCGCGCTGGATTCGCTGATCCGCTCACAGTTCCCGCGTGACAGCCTCTACGTCGTCGGGTTCTCGAACTACGCGGTCGAGCTCAGGCCGCAGAGCCTGCCAGGAATCACCCTCAACGACTACGTGTACGGCACCAACATGCAGCACGGGTTCCAGGTCGCCCGGTCGCTCCTGGCCAAGCATCGCGGCAACCGCCAGGTGATCATGGTCACAGACGGCGAGCCGACCGCCCATCTGGACGAGAGGGGTCATCCCTTCTTCGCCTATCCACCATCCTTCCGCACCATCCAGGAGACTCTGCGCGAGGTTCGGCGATGCACCCGCGACCGGATTGTCATCAACACCTTCATGCTGGAGCGGGGACCTTACCTGACCGAATTCGTCAATCAGATGACGCGCATCAACAAGGGCCGCGCGTTCTTCGTCTCACCTGAGAGGCTGGGCGAGTACCTCCTGGTCGATTACGTCTCCGGCAAGCAGCGCCGGCAGCGCAGCCGCCAGGCCAGCTGATCGCGGAGACTCTCCCCCGCGAAGTCGGGGGAGGGGGGATGAAGGGAGTTGGCGGTCTGAGCTGCGCCAGCACCACGACGTTCCACGATGGCCTTGTCGGCGCCCGGCAGCCCGCCCGGCCGGCCGGCCAGTATGATCGAGGAGCGTGATGCAGCTGGTAGAACAACCCGTCCTCCATCATGTCGGCGTCACTCAGGCCATCAGGACCTGGCACAATCTCTCCCCCGCCGAGCTGTACGAGCACGCTGTTCGAAACGGCGAGGCGTCGATCGTCTCCAGTGGCGCCCTGACCGCGGTGACGGGCCAGCACACCGGCCGATCGCCGCAGGACAAGTTCTTCGTCCGTGAGCCGACCTCCCAGGACAAGATCTGGTGGTACCCAGGCAACCAGC
>DATFWQ010000196.1:0-3315 GCA_035259145.1 Candidatus Dormiibacterota bacterium
CGATGTCCATGCCAGGGGTCGCAGTACCTTCAGCTCGCTCGGACCAATCATCGGCGATGACCAGGGCGCGAGCCGCGCTAGTGTGCGGCGCCATCGCGGGGCCGCTCTTCATCGTGACCGTGATGATCCAGGCCTCGTCTCGCCCCGGGTTCGACGTGACGCGTCACCCGCCGAGCCTGCTGAGCCTCGGCGACCTGGGCTGGATTCAGATCACCAATTTCGTGCTCAGCGGGCTGCTGTTCGTTATTTCTACGGTGGGCATGCGGCCACTTGCGAAGACCGGGCAGCTGGGCGCGTGGGGACCGCTCTTGATCGGCGTCCTCGGAGGCAGCATGGTCTTCGGCGGGGTCTTTCTCGCCGACCCCGGTCTCGACTTTCCGCCCGGCGCGCCGGCCGGCAGGCCGGCCGCAATGAGCTGGCACGCAATGGTTCACTTCGGCGCATTTGCGATTGGGTTCGCTTCGCTTGTCGCGGCGTGTGCCGTCTTTGCCCGACATTACTGGGGAGTTGCACAGGGGAGATGGGCTGCCTACTGCGCCGGTAGTTGCATCCTGCTCGCAGTCTGCTTCGTCACCGTCATGAGCGGCTTGACCAGAGGAGATCTGCTACCTCTGTACGTCGCCGTGGTCGTCGGTTGGGTGTGGGCCTCGTCGGTAATTGCGCATCTGATGAGGGGCCTGAGCAAGTCGACCTACTGAGTCGGCGCCAAGCGGTCGCGACTCCCACACGCGTTGTGCCGATCGCCCGATTGCTTCATGCGTCATTAGCCACCGCCTAACCTGCCCGGACTTACGCTGGCCGAGCCATCGGCCAACGCCACACGCACGGAGGGAGGTGCTTTGTCATGCGAAGCCTTGCTCGACTTGTCGCAGGCCTCGTCGCGGCGACCGGACTGACGATCGGTGCTGGGGGAGCCGTTCCGGTCTCCGCCGGCGAGACCGGTCGCAACCCGATCGACCACGTGCTGATCCTCATGCAGGAGAACCGTTCCTTCGACTCGTACTTCGGACAGCTGCACTTCGAGGGGCAGCCCCACGCTGCAGCCGAGCCGCGCCACGCCAGCAACCCGAACCCGTTGAACGAGGACGCCTCGCCTGTTCGCGTCTTCCATCAGACCGCCTACTGCGAGGTCGCCGACCTGAACCACTCCTGGACGGGGACCCACAACTCGCTGGATGGCGATGAGATGGACGGGTTCACGGCCGCCAACGCGGCTCCAACCGACCCCACCGGCAGCCGTGCTATGGGTTTCTACGACATCCACGACCTGCCCTTCTACTACTCTCTCTACAGCGCGTTCGCGATCGGCGATCGCTATTTCGCCTCGGTGCCGGGTCCGACGTTTCCCAACCGCGAGTACCTCCTGGCGGGGACCTCGTTCGGCCACATTCGCAACGACCTGCCCGCCGCCGGCCTCACGGGGCGCTCCATCTTCAACGAGCTCGATGAGGCCGGCGTGAGCTGGAAGATCTACTTCTCCGACATTCCGGCCGGGTTCCTCTTTGCTTACGTGCGGACGCACGCCGCCGGCCACGTGGTACCCATCAACCAGTACTTCGCGGATGCGGCCGCGGGCCGTCTACCCCAGGTGGCATTCCTGGACCCCATGTTCGGGGGCAACAAGAACACTGAGACAGACGAGCACCCGCCCGCCAACATCCAGATCGGGCAACGGTTCGTTGCCGGCGTCGTGAACGCATTGTTCAAGAGCCCGAACTGGCCGTCGTCGGCGCTCTTCCTCACCTACGACGAGCACGGCGGCTACTTCGACCATATTTCGCCGCCAGCAGCGGTGGCCCCGGACGACATCCCGCCCATGCTCGGTCCAGGCGACACGGTGGCAGGCTTCGATCGCTACGGGGTGCGGGTGCCGTCGGTTGTGGTGTCGCCGTTCGCGCGCCCGCACTTCGTCTCTCACGACGTCTTCGACCACACCTCGATCCTTGGCTTCGTGGAGAAGCGGTTCGGGCTGCCCGCCCTCACCCGGCGGGACGCCGCGGCCGATCCGATGTTCGACCTCTTCGACTTCGAGAAGCCGGCGCTCCTGCACCCACCCACGCTGCAGCCGGCTGTCGTGAACCCGGCGCAGTTCGCCGCCTGCGCCGTCTAGTCCCCGCGAGAGAGGCCCGTCCGCCCCGCCGGCCGGGCCTCTGGCTGCGGCACTGTCACAGGCGCCGACGGTCAAGCTGTGCTGATCGAGCTCAGAACCTCCAGGTAGTGCGGGTTGTACATGATGCCCAGGATGTTTCCAAAGGGATCGACGACGGAAGCCGTGATGAATCCCATGCCACGCTCTGTATACGGCTGGTACTCCCTCGCTCCCTTGGACAGCAGCCTCTCGAGAGCTCCCTTGACGTCGTCGACGTGCCAGTACATGACAGCACCGGCCGGGCCTGTCGCCGAACCGCCGGGCGCGTAGCGGCTATCGATCAGGCCCAGCTCGCCCTGGTAGTCGCCAACGCGAAACTCGTAATAGCCCGGGCGTTCGAAGTACGGCTGGACGCCCAACAGATCGGCGTACCACACCTTTGCCGCCTCCAGGTCCTCAGCCCAGAAACTGATGGTGGCGAATCCTCGCAACATCGTCGTTGAGTCGGCAGATGTTACCAAGCTCGGCACGGGCCAAGTGAGCAAAGTGCTGAGGAATGGCCCCATCAGACCTGAATCCGCGAGTAAGACGTGGAGGGCGTGCGACGGTGTCAGCAGAAGTGCAGCGTTCGGTGTGAGCCGAGCCGTGGAGGCGGCGTCGTGACGGGGACGTCCCGCGCGCGGGGACCGCGAGGGGGTGGTCGAGGCTCAGCCAGGGCCTGCTGCGGGGGTTCCTGCACGTCGTAGCGGCACGCGAGGACGCCCGTGCTCGGGGATGACGATGGACACGCGGATGGTGGACGCGAGCTCCGCGCCGTTCAGGCGCTGGAGGTGAGCCGGCACAGCCGCTGGCAGGCGGCGATGAAGGTCGCGGCCCAGAGCATGCCCTGGGCGAGCCGCAGCACCACCCGGCGGCCGCCGTGCAGGACCCGCCCGGGCATGCCAGCAGCCAGCGCCGCACCAGCTTGGTGTTGTGATTGGCCACCCGCGCGGCGGCTGGCCGCGGTGGTGGCTCTGGCGACTGCTCCAGCTGCTCCCGCAGGCGATGGTGATTGACGTCGGCGACCACCGCCGAGAGCAGGGCGACCAGGTTGTGCGCGATCACGCGGGCCGTCTGCCAGACCCGGTTGGCGTCCAGAGTGCCGAGCGGGAAGTGCAGCAGCCCGTCGCCGAGCTCGGCCTCCTTTACGCGCTCCTCGATCTGGGCGCGCTGCCGGTGCCAGTGCT
>DATFWQ010000197.1:0-6411 GCA_035259145.1 Candidatus Dormiibacterota bacterium
CACCTTCCTCTACGTGCCCGACGGCGTGACCGTGGACAAGCCGCTTGTCTCGCAGTTCTGGTCGTCAGGTGGCGGCGCGGCGGTCCTGCCTCACACGCTTATCGTCGCCGCCCGGGGCAGCAGCTTCAACTACCTGGACGAATTCCTTTCGCCAGACCTGGACCGGCCGGCGCTGACGAGCGGCTCGGCGGAGGTCTTCGCCGGCGAGGGCGCTTCGGTCGGCTACCTGTCGCTGCAGCGTTGGGGCCGCCACGCCTGGCAGTTCGCCGACCAGCGGGTGCGCGCCGAGCGCGACGCCACCGTGCGCCTTATCGCGGTGGGGCTGGGCGGCCGCTTCGCCAAGAACCGCATCGAGGCGGTCCTGAGCGGGCCCGGCGCGAGCGCGGAGTTGAAGGCACTGTTCTTCGGCTCCGAGCAGCAGTCCTTCGACTTCCACACCTTGCAGCAGCACCGCGTCGGCCACACGACCAGTGACCTGCTGTTCAAAGGCGCCCTCAGCGACCAGGCGCGCAGCGTTTACGCCGGCCTGATCCGGATCGAGCCCAAAGCCTCACGCTCGGACGCCTACCAGGCCAACCGCAACCTGCTGCTCTCGAAGACGGCCAAGGCGCACTCCATCCCCATGCTCGAGATCCTGAACAACGACGTCCGCTGTACCCACGGCGCGACCATCGCGCCCGTCGACCCCGCGCACCTGTTCTACCTGCAGAGCCGCGGGATCCCGGCCGCCACCGCGGAGCGGATGGTCGTCCACGGCTTCTTCGGCCAGGTGCTCGACCGGATCCCGGTGCGACAGGCACGCGAGCTCGTCGAGCAAGAGCTGGAGGCACGAATCGGCTGATGTCGAAGCATCTGGTGGGCAAGGTCGACGACCTCGAGGTGGACAGCATGAGGAAGGTCGTCCTGGACGGCGAGGAGATCTGTCTGATACACGCCGACGACGGGAGCTACTACGCCCTGTGCGACATCTGTACACATGAGGAGTACTCCCTGAGCGAAGGTGAGCTGTGGGGGCTCGACGTCGAGTGCCCAGCACACGGCTCTCGCTTCAATCTGCTGACGGGGGCCGTAACCGGCCTGCCCGCCGTGATCCCCGCAAGGACCTTTCCGGTCACCGTGGAGGGTGACGATGTCTACATTGAGATCTGAGGTCGCCACCTCCGGCCGGTACGACGTCGGGGTAATCCGCGCGGACTTCCCCTTCTTCGACACCGGCGTCGCCTATCTCGACTCTGCCAATACCTCGCAGCGGCCCAGGCAGGTTGTAGAGGCGATGGAGGAGTACTTCACGCAGTACAACTCCAACATCCATCGGGCCGTCTACCGGACCTCGATGCAGGCGACGGAGCGCTATGACGCCACCCGGCGCAAGGTCCGCGAATTCATCAACGCAAGGTCGGTCAAAGAGGTCATCTTCACGCGCAACGTCACTGAGAGCATCAACCTGGTCGCCTATACGTGGGGGCGTCAGAACGTCGGAGAGGGCGACCTGATCGTCCTGACGGTGATGGAGCACCACTCCAACATCGTGCCCTGGCAAATCCTGGCCCAGGAGAAGGGCGCCCGACTCGCCTACGTCGACATCGACGACCAGGGAGAGCTGCGCCTCGACCAGTTCCACGACCTGCTGGAGCAGCGCCCCAAGCTGGTCGCGTTCGCGCAAGTCTCGAACACGCTTGGGACGATCACGCCCTACCGCGAGCTGACGGCGGCGGCTCGTGCTGCCGGCGCGGTGGTCCTGATCGATGGTGCCCAGGGCGTTCAGCACGTTGGCGTGGACGTGCAGGAGGTCGGCTGCGACTTCTACGGTTTCACCGGCCACAAGATCCTGGGGCCGACCGGCGTGGGGGTCCTCTACGGGCGCCGCGAGCTGCTTGAGGCCATGCCCCCATTCCTGGGCGGCGGCGACATGATCAAAGCGGTCTTTCTGGACCACACCGATTACGCGGGGCTGCCCGAGAAGTTCGAGGCGGGAACGCCGGCGATCGCTGAGGTGATCGGTTTAGGCGCGGCCATCGACTACCTGCAGGGCGTCGGTGTCGACGCCATCCGCGCGCACGAGCTCGACCTGACGGAGTACGCGGTTGAGGCCCTCAGCGAGATCGACGGTCTGCGGATGTTTGGACCGCCCGCGCTTCGGCGCGCCGGGGTTCTCTCGTTCGACATCGAAGGCATCCACCCCCACGACATCGCGACCATCGTCGACCGCCACAATGTGTGCATTCGCGCCGGCCACAACTGCGCGATGCCGCTGATGCACCGGCTCGACGTGGCGGCAACAGCCCGCGCCTCGTTCTTCCTCTACAACACGAAGGAGGAAATCGACCGCCTCCTCGTGGGGTTGCATGACGCGAAGAGAATCTTTTCGTAATGGCTCTCGACGACCAGTTCTATCGCGAATACATCCTCGACCACTACAAGAACCCGCGAAACTTCGGGCGGCTCGAGGCGGCGGACATCTCCCACGAGGAGTACAACCCGCTCTGCGGCGACATGGTCGGAATGGACTTCCGCATGCTCGACGGGGTCATCCAGGACGTTCGCTTTCACGGGCGGGGCTGCGCCATCTCCCAGGCCTCGGCTTCGCTGATGACGGAGCGCCTGAAGGGAATGAGAGTGGAAGATGCCCGCAAGATCTCGAAGGAGGACGTGCTCGGCGAGCTGGGCATCGAGATCTCACCCGCGCGCTTGAAGTGCGCGCTGCTCTCACTCAAGGTGTTGAAGGTCGGCGCCTATGGCCTGGCCCATGAGGAGGACGAGGATTGAACGAGACAGAGACGTCCTTTCGTGACCTGAAGCTGGACGAGATCAAGCCGCTGATCGACTGCGGCGATTACGAGGTGGTGGACGTTCGCGAGGGCTGGGAGCGAGAACGCGGCCACATCCCGGGCTCCCGGCACGTCGTCCTGAGCCGGATCCTGACCAACCCGACCATCCTGGAGTTCAAGGACAGGACCATCTTCGTGTGTGAGATCGGTGAACGGTCGGCGGTGGCCTCCGAGATGGCGGTGGCACTGGGCGTGAAGGACGTGGTCAACTTCCGCGGTGGCCACAGGGCCTGGCGCGAGGCCGGGCTGCCACTCGACAAGGGGTTGTGAGCAATGGCGGAGCAGGGCGTTCTGGTGACTGAAGAGCAGGTCTACGAAGAGCTGCGCGAGTGCTACGACCCTGAGATCCCGGTCAACATCGTCGATCTGGGCCTGGTCTATGAGGTGAACATCCAGCCCAGGCGGGTCGACGTGAAGATGACGTTGACAGCCATCGGCTGCCCGATGGCCGGGGAAGTGATGACCGACGTGCGTGATCACCTGCTCCAGATCCCCGGCGTCGAAGAAGCTGGGGTGGAGCTGGTCTACGACCCACCGTGGACGCCTGAGCGAATGACCGAGGACGCCCGGTGGGAGCTGGGAATGGTCTGAGCCAGCGCTGAGCGTCCGCCTGGCTCGAAGGCCTGGCAGACCTGCCTGCCACCTGGGAACGGCGGACTGGCGTGGTCTGGGCGACCGGAGCGCCAGAATTGGGCGGCAACCGTAGCGAAAGTGGACCAAATGTGGCCCAATGGCCCTTTCGAGCATCTCTGAGAGGGCCGTCTGCCGGCACTTGGACCTTACTCTGGCGTTGCGCTGCGGCGAGGGCTGGAGATGGTTCATTTGCAGCGCGTCGGTAGACCAGTATCGGCTCGCCGGTTGCCCAGACCGCCAACGCTCCCCTTCGCTGAGCCGGCACACCAGGACCGGCATCGATGGCGGGCATCACAAGCCGGAGGGCATGAGTGCAAATACCGGAGGCGTCGTGTTCGGCAGCAGCCTCCCGGCAGTAGTAGGTATCCTGCCACTCCGACAGCCTCTCGGGTGCCTGCCACAATCTGCTCGACGAACTTCTGCCTCGCGACACTGGAGGCGCGAAAGATGAGAGCTGGAGGTTGTTCGGATGATGGTTGCTGAGCCGCGAACGACGAAGGTTGGCTTCATCGGGCTGGGGCTGATGGGCCTCCCGATGGCTCGCAACGTGCTGAGGGCGGGCTATCAGCTGACCGTCTACAACCGGACGGCAGCCAAGGCAGCGGCGCTGGTGGCGGAGGGCGCACGGCAGGTCACCAGCCCGGCGGAGGTGGCCCAGCGATCGGACGCGGTGGTGACGATGGTGACGGACAGCCCGGACGTGCTCGAAGTGGTTGAAGGCGAGCACGGGCTGCTGGGCGGAGCGTCGTCGGGATCGACCTGGATCGATATGAGCACGATCTCACCGGACGTTACACGCCGGCTTGGCGCGGCGGCCGCGGACAGGGGCGTCGACGCTCTGGACGCCCCGGTCAGTGGCGGGCCTCCAGGAGCTGAGGCCGGAACCCTGTCGATCATGGTCGGCGGCAAGCAGGAGGTGTTCGACGCTTGCCTGCCGCTCCTCGAGGCTATGGGCAAGACCATCGTGCGCGTCGGGGACCTCGGCTCAGGCCAGGTCACCAAGGCCTGCAACCAGGTCGTGATCGCCGCGACGCTCGCCGGGATCGCCGAGGCGCTCGTCATGGGCGCGAAGGCCGGTGTGGACCCGGCGCTGATCCGGCAGGCGTTGATGGGCGGCTACGCCGGAAGCAGGCTGCTGGAGGTCCATGGCGAGCGGATGATTCAGCACACCTTCGCGCCCGGCTTCTTCGTCCGGCTGCACAACAAGGACCTGCACATCGCACTCCAGATGGCGCGCAGCCTCTCAGTCTCTGCGCCGATGACGGCCCTGGCGGCTCAGCACTTCAACGCCCTGATCGCCGATGGCGACGGCGAGCTGGACAACTCCGCGATGCTCAAGGTCTACGAGCGCCTCGCGAAAACGTCGATCGACTAGCCTAGAGGTGCGGCCGAAAAGCCCGAACGGACCTCTGGCGCCCATGCCGCCCGTTGCATCCCCACTTCGTGGGGGCCCCTTTCCCCGAGCCTTCTGCGCTCCTCGCGTACGCATTGCTGATGCGCGTGCTCCGGTGCTCGGCGGCCCGAGCGCATTCGGACCACCTGGCCCCCAGATGCCTCGGCCGGGTTTCCGGCCGCACCTCTAGCGTCGTGAGACAGACGGTCGTCGCCCCGGGGAGATCTGCTTTCCGGTGACCGCCGCGCGCATCACGTCCCGAAAGCGGCTCTGCTCGCGGGCCGGCAGGCGCCGGAAGGCTTCGGGTGGTTCGAATAGCCGCTCGATCAGCTCCGCCCTCACCTGCTTACCCTTCTCGGTCACGACCAGCACGTTCACCCGGCGGTCGCTCGGGTTGGGCCGACGGATCACGAGACCGCTCACTTCGAGGCGATCGGTGGGATCCACGACGGTGGAGGGGTTGCAGCGAAGGCGGGCGGCCAGCTCCTTCTGGGAAATCGGATCGTCAGGGTCCAGCTGGACGAGAGCCCAGGCCGACACCGGCGACAGGCCGGCCGCAGCGGCCTCCCTGGTCAGCCGGGCCTCCCACTCGCCGAAAGACTCCACGATCAGCGCCCAGATCTCCTGAGCGCGGGACCGGTAGGCAAGCCCGGGGACGAAGCCTTCGCTCACGTGGTGCAGTGTACCGGCACCCGGCAAAATTCGATTGCCGCCGAAATAAATGGAGTAACGAATCGGTTTGGGGATCAACGATGAGCCGGACGGCGATTCGGCCCTACCGCTTCTAGCCTCGGCCCAATTCACACAAGGAGGTAATTTCGATGGGCACCTGGAAACTCGATCCGTTCCACACTCAGGTTGAGTTCTCGGCCAAGCACCTGGGGATGATGACCGTGCGCGGTCACTTCGCCGAGGTCAGCGCGTCGGGTGACATTCACCCCGAGGCGCCCGAACGCTCTGCCGTCGAGGCCACCATCAACACCGCGAGCATCCGCACGCACAACGAGCAGCGAGACAACGACCTCCGGTCGTCCAACTTCCTCGAGGTCGACAAGTACCCGACCATGACTTTCAAGAGCACCTCGGTCGAGGCAGCCGGCCCCGACCGCTACACCCTGACCGGCGACCTGACCATCAAGGGCACCACCAGGCCGGTGACGCTCAAGGTCGTCAGGTATGGGGAATTCAACGATCCGAACATGGGTCATCGGATCGGCTACGCCGCCGAGGCCAAGATCAATCGCAAGGACTTCGGGATGAGGTTCGACATGATGCTCGACGGCAGGTTCGTCGTGAGCAACGACGTCCAGATCAACATCGAGGGTGAGATCGTCGAGGTTCAGGAAACCGAGGGCGCCGCGGCTACGGCGGGCTGACGGGCGTCCTCTGGAGCGGGCCCTGGTTCACCGACCGCTCGCGGTGAGCCAGGGCCTCATCTGACCAGGCGAAGTCAAGAGTGGACACCACCGTCACTCGCCACCCTGACGAGCACCTGCACAAATAATTCCCGACATTTACGGACAATCGGTAGTATCTTTTGTCGTATGACTAGTAGCA
>DATFWQ010000198.1:0-6999 GCA_035259145.1 Candidatus Dormiibacterota bacterium
CTGGAGACAGCCGGGGCGCTCGAGAGCGCCTCCGGACGCCGAATGTAGATCGCTGTCAGCGTGGTCGTGGCCAGCGCCACCAGCGAGATGCCGAAATGAAGCGCCAGAACGACCGGCTGCTGCGGATACTTGACGGCCCACGCGCCCATGCCGGCCTGAAGGAAGAGGAAGCCGAGCATCAGCGGCGCCAGAACCTGCACCGGCCGCCGGCGGCCATACAGCAACAGCACCGCTCCGGTGAGCGCGACGATCAGAACGCCTTCGACTCCGGTCACGGCGCGGTGGCTGAATTCGATCGCGGCCGCAAGCGCGAAGTCAGGGACGAACTTGCCGTTGCATAGTGGCCAGTCGCGGCCACACCCCTCGGCAGAGCCGGTTGTGGTCACGGTAGCGCCCATCACCAGGACCGCGAACATGCCCACGGCGGACGCGGCGCCGAGCCAGAAGACCGTGGTCCTCAGCCGCTGCGATCGCATCACGGTCGCAGGTTACCGAACCGCGGTGCCTGAACCTGTGCGCAGCGCGATCACCCGCCTTCGCCCGAAGCCGGCCGGTGATGCAACCCTCGAGAGAGACTGGCTATCGTTGTGCCCGTGAGGGAGCACCGACCGCTGATCGCGGTGACCACAGGCAACCGGCCTGACCGCGGTGGCATGCCCCGGCTGGCCGTCAACCGCTCCTACGTCAGCGCGCTCCAGGCGGCCGGCGCGGACGTGGTGCTGCTGCCGCCCGCGCCATCAGGCCAGCCGCCTGCGGCGCCGGCGCTGCTCGATCGGCTGGACGGCGTCTTGATGCCAGGTGGGGCGGACGTGAATCCGGAGCGCTACGGCGAGGCGCCCACCGAAGGGCTCGGCGATGTCGACGACGACCTGGACACGCTGGAGCTGGCCCTGGTCCGGGCCGCTATCGACCGCGGACTGCCCGTGTTTGGCATATGCCGCGGCCACCAGGTTGTCAACGTGGCGATGCGCGGAACTCTGTACCAGGACATCGTCCGGGACGGGCTGAGCGGCCTGTCGCACACTACCGATCCTGCGCTGGGTCGCGATCACCTGGCGCACGTGATCGAAATCCGAGCCGGCAGCAGGCTGCATGCGCTGGTTGGGGCCGGCCGGCTCGAGGTCAACAGCTTCCACCACCAGGCTGTGCGCGCGGTTGCACCCGACCTCGGCGTCAGCGCGGTGAGCGCTGTCGACGGGGTGATCGAGGGTCTGGAGTCGGCGGACGGGCGCATCTTGACGGTCCAGTGCCATCCGGAGGAGCTCACCAACCACGACTGGGCGAGAGCACTCTTCAGCGGCTTCGTGGCCGCCGCCGGCGCCGGGGTCGCCCACCTCCGATGAGCCACATCGACCTGCTGCTTCTGAACAACCACACGTACGCGGCGTCCTTCACCAAGGGCTACCTCTCCCACCGACCCTCACGCCCGATCGCGATCGTCACCTGCATGGACGCCCGCATCGACGTTCATCGCGCCCTTGGCCTGGAGGAGGGCGAGGTGCACGTCATCCGCAACGCAGGCGGTGTGGTGACCGAGGACGTCATCCGATCCTTGTTGATCTCACAGAGGCTGCTCGGCACGCGGGAAGTGATGGTCGTCCACCACACCAATTGCGGGATGCAAACCTTCACGGACGACGGGATGAAGCGGCAGATCGAAGCCGAGACCGGCATCCGGCCGCCGTTCGCGCTCGAGGCCTTTCCCGACCTCGAGCAGGACGTCCGCCAGTCGATCACGCGCGTCAAAGCCAGCCCCTTCGTGAGCCACAAGGACGCTGTGCGGGGCTTCATCTACGACGTCGGCCGCGGCACGGTCCAGGAAGTCCGGTAGGCGAGGCGCGGCTTTGCCCGGCAACAAGGGGCCCACCTGGTGGCCCGAGCCGGCGAGCGCTGCGGTCACTCGCCGGTCAGGCCCCAGCGGCTCCGCACCTCTCGTTCGACCAGGCCGAACAGGCCGTCGACAAGCATGCCGATGATCAGGATGACGACCATTGCGGCCAGCAATCCGGCGGCATCCGAGAATTCCCGCGCAAACTGAAGTCGAGCGCCCAGCGACGGCCGGTTCCCCAGGACCACGAGCAGCTCGCCTGCCATCAGGCTTCGCCAGGCGAATGCCCATCCCTGCTTGAGGCCGCCGAGGAATGCGGGCAAGGAGGCGGGCAGCACGACGTGCCGGTAGAGCCAGATGCTGCGCGCGCCCATCACCCGGCCGCAGCGGAGGAGCACCGGCGGGATATTGTCGATGCCTGTGATGAGCCCGTTTGCCACAGCCGGCGCCGCTCCCAGGAGCACAACGAAGATGATCGCGGTCTCGTTGAGACCGAACAAGAGGATGGCGAGCGGAAACCAGGCGATCGAGGGCATGGATTGCACCCCGGTGATCAGCGAGCCGCAGGCTCGGCGAAGCGGCCGGTTGCGAGCCACGACCGCGCCAATCAATCCACCACCGGCGACCGCCAGACCGTAACCGGCGAGCGCTCGCTGAAGCGTGATGGCGACAGCCTCGTGGAAGGCCGGCTGACCAGCGTCGATCAGGAGGCGGCTGAAGACGACCTTCGGACCGGGCAGCAGGTAGTCGGGACGCCATCCGCTCAGGACGACCAGCTGCCAGGCCGCCAGGGCGATGAGGGCGCCGCCGAGAGCCGGCCACACAGCCGACCACACACGCACCGCTCTTGATCGCGGCGGCGGTGAAGCCAGCTCGAGCGCGTCCAGGCCGGCCAGCTCGCGGTCCATCGCAAGCGGCCTCACCCTCGGGGCCCCCGCGAAACCAGAGATTCCGTGGGGTGGGACAGGCCATGGGCTCGAACCTCCGATCGGAGTCGATCACTGATCTCAGCCGCAACGTTGGCCACGAGGGCAGAGTCCGTCCGGCGAGGGCGGTTCAGCGTCACCCGGATCTCGGCGGCCACGCTGCCTGGCCGGCTCGTGAACACGACCACGCGATCCCCGAGCCTCACGGCTTCCCGAGGGTTGTGGGTCACGAAGAGAACTGTCAGGGAGCGTTCACGCCAGATCGTCTCGAGCTCGTCGTGCAGGAGGTCGCGCGTAATCGCGTCGAGCGCGCCAAACGGCTCGTCCATCAGCAGGATGTCCGCCTCCTGTGCCAGCGCCCGCGCGAGCGCTACCCGCTGCCGCATGCCGCCCGACAGCTCATGGGGCCGTCGCTGTGCGAACCCGTCAAGGCGCACGAGCCGCAAAAGCTCCAGCGCCCGGCGCCGGCGCTCTGTCCTGGCGAGGCCACGCAGGCGCAGGGCCAGCTCTACGTTTCCAGCCGCTGTCAGCCACGGGAAAAGAGCCCCGTCCTGGAAGAGGAGCGCGCATCTAGTGCCACCGCTGTCGATGTGCCCGGCGCTCGGCTGCTCAAGACCCGCCAGCAGGTTTAGCAGCGTGCTCTTGCCGGATCCGGAAGCGCCCACCAGGCAGACGAATTCGCCCCTGTTCAGTTCCAGCGAGACCTGATGTAGGGCGAGGATCGCCGAACGCCCCTGTCCGAACACCTTCGATACGCCATCGACGCGCACCGCGACTTCCCGCTGCGAGTCGACCCCGACGTCTGGCAGGGCTTGGAGGCTCATAGCCCCATCACTGTGGGTTCGCCCTGCGACGCCAGTGACTGGTTCAGCAGCGACGGGTCGAAGATGCCGCGGAGGTCCACGCGCGGCAGCAGCCCGACCTGGGAGGCGTGTTGGGCTGAATCCCTGAGCGAGGCCGCGATGGGATCGTTGGTGAAGGTGAGGCGCGTCCAGGCCCTGGCCACGATCTGGTCCGACAGCGGCCTGCCCGTAATCTCGTTGATTGAGGCGCTGGCGAGGCGCTGGGCGTCGGCCGGCTGGGAGTTGACGAACGCGTTGGACCGGACCTGGCCCTCGATGAGCCTGCGCACCACGCCCGCGTGCTGACGAAGGTACTCGGTCCGTACCACGAGCAGTGTGGTCGCGAACAGGCCATCGGGCCAGAGGTCGCGCTCGTCCAGGAGCACCTTGCCGCCCCCTTCGAGAACGAGTCGCGTCGCCCACGGCTCCGGCACCCAGGCGCCGTCGATCTGACCGGCTCGAAAGGTCTGCAGCGTCTGGGCGTTGTCCTGCGGGTGGATGGAGACGTCACCACCGCCTTCGAGCGTGGTCTTCAGGCCGTTGCGTGACAACCAGTAACGCAGGGCGACGTCCTGCGTATTGCCCAACTGCGGAGTGGCCAGCCTCTTGCCCCTGAGATCGGTGAGCGATGTGATGCCCGGCTTGACGACCAGCGATGCACCCCCCGAGCTGGCGCCCGAGACGATCCTGACGGCCCGGCCGTGTGACTGCGTGAAGGCGTTGATGGCTGGATTTGGGCCGATGTAGGTGGCGTCGATGGAGTTGGATAGGAGCGCTGTGACTGCCTCTGGGCCGGCGCTGAACGTCGCGGTTCTAAGCCCTATGTCCGGGCCGAGCGCAGTCGCGAAGAACCCCTGCCGAAGACCCACCAACGCCGTGGCGTGGGTGAGGTTGGCTGAGAGTCCGAGCCGGAGGTCCACGTGCTCCTGTGGTGATGCCGCCAGGCCCGCGCTCCCGCCACACGCCGTCACCAGCAGTCCGAACAGCGCCGCCAGGAGCCGGGCGCCTGTGGACCGGAATCCCCAGCCTCCCGGCCAGACGCCCTCTACGTTCGACCAGAGCCTGCGGTCGGAGTTCAGGTCTGTGATGGCGCCGAGCAGTATCGACAGCTCGCGCCTGACAAACGAGATGAACGGTGCCATTGCTTCCTTCGCCTGTTTGCTACGTCCGGCGGAATGCGCCGGTCTCCAGCCATAACTTCGCCCCGGACTGCTGAAGAGGAGGTCCGCGAGCGGGGACGCGCCCGCCGGGCGCGCTACCTAACAGGTGAAGGTCGTGAAGCGCATGAAGTCGACCTCTCGGCGCCGTGTGAGCAGCCATCGACGCTGCGAGGTGATCGACATCACGACAATCAGCTTAGCAAGACGGCGGCCCAGACCCCGCCTTGCGCGTCCTGCGGCGCTCCCGGCATCCAGCGGCAACTAATCTACCGGTGATCGATGGCGGAACCCGTTCGGAGGAAGGTACCGGTGGCCGGCGCCGAGCTCGAGGTCCTCATTGGCGGTCGGGCTGTGAGCCGCACGCTGGCGCCTGCTTAGCCGTAACTTGGTGCCCATGGGCAAGCTGCGCTCGTACAAGGCCAAGCGCGACTTCCAGGAGACCCCCGAGCCTGCCGGTGAAGCGACGACAGAGGACGCAGCCTCCCAAGTCCTCCGTTTCGTGGTCCAGCAGCACCAGGCACGACGTCTGCACTGGGACCTCCGCCTTGAGCGCGACGGGGTCCTGGTCTCGTGGGCGGTGCCCCGTGGCGTGCCCGAGGATCCCCGGCGCAACCATCTCGCGGTCCACGTCGAGGACCACCCGCTGGAATACGGCGACTTTGAAGGGGAGATACCCAAGGGGAACTACGGGGCGGGCAAGGTGACCATCTGGGACAGGGGGACGTACGAGACCCACAAGTGGAAGATGAGTGGCTCCAAACCTGAGGTCATGGTCACCTTCCAGGGAGAGACCCTCAAGGGCCGTTACGTCCTTTTCCAGACAGACGGAGACAACTGGATGATCCACCGGATGAGCCCGCCCGAGGATCCCGACCGCGAAGACATGCCGGCACAGGTCCAGCCGATGCTCGCGAAGCTCGCGAGCGGCGTGCCCAATCCGGATAGAGGGTGGGCATACGAGTTCAAGTGGGACGGTGCGCGTGCGATCGTCTTCGGCGACAGAGGCTCCGTGCGGATCATGAGCCGGACCCAGGAGGACATCACGCGGCGGTACCCCGAGGTTCGCGGACTGGGCAGCGCCCTCGGCTCGCACCAGGCGGTGCTCGACGGCGAGATTGTGGCACTGGCAGCTGACGGCGTACCGCGCTTCGAGCAGCTCCAGCAGCGGATCGGCCTCACCTCGGATGCGGACATCAGGCGAAAGATGCAGGAGGTGCCCGTCCATTACTTCGCCTTCGACCTGCTCTATCTCGATGGGCGGCTGCTGGAAACCCTTCCATACCTCGAGCGCCGCAAGCGGCTTCTGGGGCTGAAGCTATCGGGTGCTTTCTGGCAGACACCGGAGCACCAGGTCGGCAACGGCGCGGCAATGCTGGAAGCCAGCCGCACCGCCGGCCTCGAAGGGATCATGGCCAAGCGCGCCGACAGCCCATACGAGCAGGTCCGGCGCTCCTCGGCGTGGCTGAAGATCAAGAACAGGTTGCGTCAGGAGCTGGTCATAGGCGGCTGGATGGAGGGCGAAGGCAAGCGGCGAGGCTTTCCCGGAGCGCTCCTCGTCGGCTACTGGGACGGGGACCGCTTCGTCTATGCGGGTCGCGTGGGTACCGGCTTCACCGACGCGACGCTCGCCCGCCTGGCGCGGCTGCTGAAGCCCCTCGAGCGTTCCGAGTCGCCCTTCAGCGTCAAGACGCCGGGGGATGCCCACTTCGTGGAGCCCCGCCTCGTAGGTGAGTTCGAGTTCGCCGAATGGACCCGCGCGGGGCAGGTCCGGGCCGGTGCTTTCAAGGGCCTGCGCGAGCGCAAAGACGCCCGCCGGGTGGTGCGAGAGAGGCCCGCCACATGAGCGCCACAGAGCGTGTGGTAGAGGTCCGCATCGACGACCGCATCCTGCGGCTGACCAACCTGGACAAGGTGTTCTATCCCAAGGTCGGCTTCACGAAGGGCCAGATGATCGACTACTACACTCGCATCGCACCCGCCCTGCTGCCACACCTCCGCGATCGCCCCCTCACCCTCAAGCGCTACCCAAACGGGGTCGACGGCGAGATGTTCTACGAGAAGAACTGCCCCAAACACCGGCCGCCCTGGGTGGAAACCGCGCAGGTCTGGAGCGACGGCAACAACCGCTACATGTACTACTGCATGGTCCAGGACCTTGCCTCAATGGTCTGGGTCGGGCAGCTGGGGACGATCGAGCTGCACACGTCGCTCTCGCTCTGCAAGAAGCTGCCGCAGCCGCGGAT
>DATFWQ010000199.1:0-3929 GCA_035259145.1 Candidatus Dormiibacterota bacterium
CGACCCGGTCGTCGTCGAAGCGTCGCTTTCCAGACACTGCCATAGCTGCAAGTCCTGCGGGCGGGGAGGCACGGGCGATGGCTCATAAGAGCGTCACCCGATTATAACGACCGGCTTGCGAAACCCCGAGGTGAATGGAAAAAGAACGAACGTTCGCTACTTGACCGTCAGCTCGGACCGGTCGATCAGCTCACGCACCACCCCCAGCATCGCCTCCCGCAGCTCGGGCCGCTTGAGGGCCAGCTTCAGGTTGGCACGCAGGTATCCAGGCACCGTGCCGGTGTCGTAATACTCACCTTCGAACTCATACGCCACGACGCGCGCACGTTCGAGCGTCTTCTTCAGCGCGTCCGTGAGCTGGATTTCCTTCCCCTTCCCGGGCGCGGTTTCACCCAACGCCTCGAAAACGTCCGGAGCGAGCACGTAGCGACCGAAGATGGCCAGGTCACTCGGCGCCTGAGACAGCTCCGGCTTCTCCACCAGGTCCACGACCTCGTGCAGCCTGCCGTTCGACGCACCGGTGGCGATGATCCCGTAACGGCTGATCTGGTCCGGGCTCACACGGCGTACGGCCAGGACGGTCCCGCCCGTTTTGGCGTGAGCCCTGATCAGCTGGCCCAGGCATGGCTCGTCGCCGAGGATCACGTCATCGGGCAGCAAGACCGCGCATGGCTCACCCTCGACCAGCCGGCGCGCGGTCCACACGGCGTGGCCAAGACCCAGCGGCTCCTCCTGCCTCACGTAGGCGAGGTCGATCTCGTCGTTGAGCCGGTCCACGTCTGCGAGCACTTTCAACAGGTCGTCCTTACCTCGGTCCGCCAGATAGAACTCCAGCTCGTAGGAGCGATCGAAGTGCTCATAAATGGAGAAGTTGCCGCCGCCGGTGACCATGACCACCTGCTCCAGGCCTGCGGCGATCGCCTCCTCCACCGCGTACTGGATCGTCGGCTTATCGATCAGCGGCAGCATGTACTTGGACTGGACCTTGGTCACAGGCAGGAAGCGGGTGGCCAGCCCCGCGACGGGGAAGATGGCACGCCGGACGGTCTGTCTGGTCATCCGTGACAATGTACGGCGATGGGAAGCGAGTTCGGCGGTCTGAAGCCAGGCCTCGAAGGACGTATCGAACGGGTGATCGACTCGTCTTTGATCACGAAGCACGTCGGGGGAGCAGGGCTTTTCGCGACGCCGTCGATGATCGGCCTGATGGAGCAGTCGGCCCAGCGCGCCGTCGAGGCCGAGCTCGAGGCCGGCCACACCACTGTCGGCTACGAGGTCTGCGTCCGGCACGTCGCTCCGGCCAAGACCGGCGAGAGGGTGGTGGTCACGGCGCGCCTCAAAGAGGTGAACGGAAACAGGCTGCTTTTCGACGTGGAGTGCGCCACGGCCGACACGCTAATCGGGTCTGGCACTCACAAGCGGGCGATCATTCCGGCGCTGACCTGACAGCACCCACAGGCTGCGAGCGCTCAGGCACCGCGAAGGAGGTGCCAGGCGCCTGGTCGCACGCTTGCTCAGCGGGGCACGGTAGGCTTCCTCGGCCGCCTGCGGGCCAGGTAGAGAGCCAGCTTCTTCAAGCCGGGATTGTCCACGATGACCCTCGGCCCCCGTGTCTTGCGGTCCCGGCTTTTCACGCGTGCCCGCTCTCGGGCAGGTAGCAGGTCCTCGTCCTCGCTCACGACTCGCATCGTACCGGCAGGCCTAACATAGGTGGCCTTGCAAGAGACGACGACGCCAGCCGGCGCCGAGCAGGCTCCGGTCACTGCCGAGGCCATCGAGCGGGCGGCGGCCGACCTCCACGCCCACCTCTCTCTAACGCCACTGCAGTACTCTCGCGCCTTCACCGCCAAAGCCGGGTGCCACGTCTACCTGAAAATCGAAGGCATCCACCCCACGAGGGCGTTCAAGGTCCGCGGCGGCCTCAACAAGCTCATGGGCCTGCGACCTGAAGACCGCGCTGCCGGGGTGATCACGGCCTCAGCCGGCAATCACGGACTCGGGGTGGCCTACGCCGCACAGGCGTTCCGAATTCCCGCCACGGTGTACGTGCCCGACGGTGCCAATCAGCTCAAGGTTCAGGCGATCAAACGGATGGGCAGCCGGGTTGTCCAGTTCGGTCGGAGCTACGACGACGCCTACCGCGAGGCGCTGCGCGCGCAGGAAGCGGGCGGCTCCATCTTCGTGCATGCGTTCGACGATCCTGCCGTCGTGATCGGCCAGGGTACCGTCGCCGTCGAACTGCTCGAACAGCTGCCGGCGATCGACACAGTGCTGGTGCCGGTGGGAGGCGGCGGCCTGATCGCCGGCATCGCCCGGTACCTCAAGACGCGGCGTCCCTCAGTCCGGGTGATCGGGGTGGAGCCTGCCGGCGCTGACGCGCTTACCCGATCCCTGGCCGCTGGCGAGCTGGTGACGCTTGACCGCGTCGACACGATGGCAGACGGCCTGGCCGCAAAGACCCCGGGGCGCATCGCGCTGAGCATCGCCTCGGCCTGCGTGGACCAGATGATCACGGTCGAAGAGACCGAGATGCTGCGGGCCATACGCCTCTACTTCGAGTGGGAGCATCTGCTCGCGGAGCCCGCCGGCGCGGCTGCGCTCGCCGCACTGCTGTACCACTACGCGCCGGAGGCCAGCGAACGGGTGGTCGTCCTGCTCTCAGGGGCAAACATCGCCGACGAGGTGATGCTGCGCGCTTTGAAGTCGCGCTGACCTGGTGAGGGCCTGGTGCCGGCAGTACGTCCAATTCGTGTGCTGCGGACAGGCACAACCGCCGGCATTTGGCCCTCGCGTTTTGTGAGCTCCGTGCACGGCGCCGGGCTGGCAGCTAAATTGTTCTTAAACGCGGATCCGACGATCCGCGGCGACCGAGTTGGTGTTCCACACCACCCAAGGGGTGCGCAATGAAGGCCTACGTCCTCATCAACGCTTCGCCGGGCAGAGCTCTGGAAGTCGCGAGAAAGATGCAGGGGCAGAGCGGGATCGCGGCCGCCGATGCCATCACCGGCGAGTACGACGTGATCGCCGTCTGCGAGGCGGCAGACGTCAATGCGATCGGCCAGCTGATCGTCGAAAAGATCCAGAAGATCGAGGGCGTCTTCAAGACAATCACCTGTCTTGTCGTGACATAGAGCACGGGAACCAGTGTTCCCCAACAGCCTGACCGCGCGACGGCAACTCGCGCCGGTCGATCATGGGTGCCAATGCCTGCGGACCGCTCAACGGTCGCGATGAGGGACTCAGAACTCGATCTACGGGATGAGCTGCTCCGGCAGGCCCGGCGGATGCTGACGGGTGGCCTCGTATCCGGCACCTCGGGCAATCTCAGCGCCCGACCGCCGAGAGCCGGCTGGTGTCTGGTCACTCCCTCCGGCGTCGACTACCTGGCGATGCAGCCTGAGGACCTGGTCATGCTCGACCTGGAGGGCAAGCTGCTCCGTCAAGGCATGAAACCCTCCGTCGACGCCCCGATCCACCTGGCGGTCTACCGGGCACGTGCGGACGTCTGCGCCGTGATCCACACCCACTCCCCATACGCAGCAGCTTTTTCAACCCTCTATCGCGAAATCCCACCGCTCATCACCGAGTCCGCCGGCTTTCTTGGCGGCGGCGTGCGGGTGCTCGAGTACGTGCCCCCTGCACAGCCGGACACCGGCGACCGGGTGGCGGCAGGGCTCGGAAACGACCGGGCCGTCCTGCTCCCCAACCATGGCGTGGTCGCGGTCGGCGAGGACCTGTACAACTGCTATTCAGCAGCGGCACAGGTCGAGGAGATGGCGCGCATCGCTTTTATCGCGCTCCAGTTGGGGGAACCACGCCACGTCTCCCGATCAGAGATCGAGCGCCTCCACCAGTTCATTCACCATGACTATGGGCAGCGGTGACCAGTGTGCAGCAGCCGGTTGCCGATCTCCGCCTGTGTCTGGGAA
>DATFWQ010000200.1:0-2590 GCA_035259145.1 Candidatus Dormiibacterota bacterium
TGGCCGCCATCTGGGATCCTGTCAAGATGCCCGATCAGCCCAACTGTGACGCCATCATCGTCGGAGCCGGCCTGGCCGGGCTGTACCAGCTGTACCGGCTCAAAGAGTTGGGCCTGTCCACCAGGGCCATCGAGGCCGCCGACGAGGTAGGCGGCACCTGGTACTGGAACCGGTATCCGGGCGCACGATGTGACGTCGAGAGCATGTCCTACTCCTACTCGTTCTCCCCAGGGCTGGAGCAGGAATGGTCGTGGACCGAGAAGTACCCCACCCAGCCAGAGATCCTGCGCTATCTCAATCACGTCGCGGACCGGTTTGACCTGCGCCCACACATCACCTTCTGCACCAAGGTGACGGCTGCGCGCTACGACGAAGGCTCAGCGCGCTGGACGGTGACGACGGACTCCGGCGGCCAACTCACGGCTCAGTTCCTGATCATGGCCACGGGGTGCCTGTCCGCGTCGAAGCTGCCTGAGATTCCCGGCCTGGACGCCTATCGCGGCCAGATGCATCAGACCGCCCAGTGGGGTAAGGACGAAGTCCGTTTCGACGGTTTGCGCATCGGCGTGATCGGCACCGGATCGTCCGGCATCCAGTGCATTCCGATCATCGCCGAGCAGGCGGCTGAGCTGACTGTCTTTCAACGCACCCCTAACTTCTCCATGCCCGCCGGGAACCGCCCCCTCTCGGCCGCCGAGATCGCGGAGATGAAGGCGGACTATCAGGCCTGGCGCAATGCGCAGCGTGCGTCACGAACCGGCATTCCTGGCGAGGTTGCCACCGACTTCGCGCTCGCGACACCGGAAGACGAGCGCAACGCCAAATACCAGGCGGGCTGGGAGAAAGGTGACCTGGTGTCGATAGCCGGCTCCTACGTCGACATCCTCCTCGACCCGGCGGCCAACGAGACTGCTGCGGAGTTCATCCGGGCCAAGATCCGCGCCGTTGTGGCAGACCCGGAGGTGGCCGAGACTCTGACGCCGCGCACGTTCCCGTTCGGGACCAAACGTCCCTGCCTGGACACCGGCTACTACGAGACGTTCAACCGGCCCAACGTGCGCCTGGTGGACCTGCGCAAGACGCCCCTCGTTGAGTTCACCGAGGCTGGCATCCGTACGTCCACCGAGCATTTCGAACTGGAGGCCATCGTTCTCGCTACCGGTTTCGATGCCCTGACCGGAGCGCTCAGTGCAATCGACATCAGGGGACGAAACGGGGTCGCTCTCCCGTCCAGGTGGACCGGAGGGCCGCGAAACTTCCTTGGAGTTGCGATGGCTGGCTTTCCTAACCTGTTCACCGTTACCGGTCCGCTGAGCCCGTCGGTGCTGACCAACATGGTGGTGTCGATCGAGCAGCACGTCGACTGGATCACCGACTGCATCACATACCTGCGCGAGAACGGCTGCGCGGCGATCGAGCCTACGCAGGAGGCCGAAGACGCGTGGGTCGATCATGTGGCCGAGGTGGGGGCGTTCACCCTGTTCCCGAAGGCCGACTCCTGGTATATGGGCGCGAACGTGCCTGGGAAGCCACGAGTGTTCCTGCCCTACGTCGGCGGCCTGCCCGCGTTCCGGCAGAAGTGCGACGAGGTCGCTGCCAGCGGCTACGTGGGTTTCACGCTGACCAAGCGGGGCGAAGCCGCCGCGGCCTTGAGTTGACGGTCTGATCGACAGCGCACTCGCGACTGCGACCACGAACACGCCTACGTATGTGCTCTATCCCCCAGCCCGCGGTCGCTGGTCCTCGGTGCCGCCGGGGTGCAGGCCGGACCAGGCCCGATCCTGCTCGGTTGAGGCTGACGGTCGTCGGGCTATCAAATGATGGCGGAATCCTTGGTCTCAGTAGGGGTCGGCGGGGACGATCGGGGACAGGGGTCACGACCAGCGAGGTTGAGAGGGGACTGGAAGGGACGCCTGGGGATCGCCGGGGACGCAGCCGGTGAGGCTGCTAACCGCCGGGTTGGCGGAGCGCTCGGACTGTCTACCGGGCTGGCCCTGAGTCAGCTCGACGACCCCTCTATTGAGCAAGGCCCAGAACGGCGGGAATTATTCAGGGTCTGATGTTCTGGTTCAGGCGGAAGAAGTTGTCGGGGTCGTAGCGTCGCTTGAGAGCCACCAACCGCTCGTGCTTGTCGGGCCCGTAGGCCGCCAGCACCCTCTCCTGACCCTCGTCCATGAGAAAGTTCACGTAGACCTTCCCCGCGCTGAACGGCTTCATCGCCTCGAAGAGACTCTGCGACCAGCCAACGTGAGACTCCGGAGGCCCGCCCAGCGGCCACCGGGTGTTGATGTTGAGGAGGAATGGCTGGTCGCGGTGGCTGAGGGCGGATCCGTCTGGGAGGCGCGCTGCCGCACCGCCCAGGTAGGCGATCTTGAAGTCGCTGAGCGGTGAGGTGATGGTTGCGAGATGCGCGGTCAGGACTTCGATTGCGCCATCCGGGATGCCCACTAGGTAGTCGGACTTCCAGTAGTTCTCGAAGCCGGGCGCCCAGCTGGCGTCAGTGAGAGCCTGGATGGCCGTGTAAGGACGGCGGCTGACGAGGTCCACGAGCGGCTTGGCGAAATGCCGCAAAGGAGCCAGGTCGCGCTCG
>DATFWQ010000201.1:0-3760 GCA_035259145.1 Candidatus Dormiibacterota bacterium
GCTGTCAGCGCCGATGGTAGAAGTTCAGAGAACACCGAAATAGGAAGTCCCCCAACCCTCAGCGACAATGTCCCTTCACCGATGCCCATCGGGAGGAGGGACAGATGCTGGGACTGGAGGACTTCATGACGATTCACGCACTGGTCAAGCGCGGTGTCTATCGCTGCGACATGGCCGAGCAGCTCGGCGTGCACCCGAAGACGGTGAGCCGGGCGGTGCAGCGGGGCGGCCCGCCGGCGCCGCGGCGCGGCCGGCGCGGCCGTCTGCGGGATCCGTACCGATCGGTGATCGATGGGTTGCTGGCCGAAGGGGTGTGGAACGCGGTGGTGATTTGGCGAGAGCTGCAGGCCCGGGGCGACCCCGGGGAGATCTCCCTCATCCGCGATGATCTCCGCCCCAAGCGTGCGCTGGGCCCGGGCACCCGGGCGACGGTACGCTTCGAGACAGAGCCCGGGCGGCAGCTGCAGAACGGACTGGGCCGTGCAGCCGACGGTGATCGCGGGAGAGCCGGTCACGGTGCATGTCGCGGTGAGCACGCTGAGCTACTCCCGCCGCTTCCATTTCTGGGCGACGGACGGTGAGGACGCCGAGCACAGAGGCCCTGGTGCGGGCCTTCGAGTGGTTCGGCGGCGTCCCGGCCGAGGTCCTGGTGGATAATCAGAAGGCCGCCGTGCTCGCCCATCGGCGCGGGGGCGACGTCCAGTTCCATCCGCGCTTCCTCGATCTGGGCGGCCACTACGGGTTCCGCCCCCGGGCCTGCCGGCCGGCCCGCGCCCAGACGAAGGGGAAAGACGAAGGCAACGTCGGCTACGTCAAGCACCACTTTTTTGTCCGCTACCGGGCCTTCGAGAGTTGGGCCCACCTCAACCAGCTCGCCGAGCAGTGGCTGCGGGAGGAGGCCGACCCGCGGGTGCATGGCACGGTCCGCGAGGTCGTCGCCGAGCGCTTCGCCCGGGAAGCTCCGACGCTGGGGCTCCTGCCATCGCGACGCTATGACACCGCGTACTGGGAGGCACGCCAGGTCGCCTGGGACGCCTACGTCGAGGTCCGCGGCAATCGCTACAGCGTGCCCGGGACCCTGGCCGGGCAGCCAGGGCGGGTGCGGATCACGCTCGACGGCGCCCGCGCCCTCTACGACGGCGAGCAGTGTGTCGCGCAGCACGTCCTCCCAGGGCGGGGTGACCGTCCCCGATCATCACGCCGCGCTCTGGGCCGACACGCTGGCCGTCGAGCGGCGGTCCCTGGCCGTGTACGAGGCGGTGACGACATGGAGCTGACCAGCCTCCTCGAGCGCATGAAGATGGAGCACCTCCTGGCCCAGCTCGATGGCGTCTGCGAGCACGCGGCCAAGGGTGACCTCGACTACAAGGGCTTTCTCCCCCAGGCCCTCGAGGCTGAGTGGCGCGGCCGGCACCAGCGCGGAGTGGAGAGCCGCCTCAAGCTGGCCCGGCTCCCCTGGGTGAAGAGCCTCGAGCAGTTCGATTTCGACTTTCAGCCGTCGATCGACCGCAAGCAGGTCCGCGAGCTGGCCGGCCTGGGCTTCGTCGAGCGCGCCGAGACCGTCGTCCTGCTCGGCCCGCCCGGCGTCGGCAAGACCCATGTATCTATCTCTCAGGCGGAAGCCCCGGATGGGGCCGGCAGCAGAGCGGAGGATGCAGAGGGGCAAGACGATGGGAGGCCAAAGGCCGTCCCGACGAAGTGACTGCTGGTCCTCCGCACCCTCCTCGGGGACGGGCAAGAGTGAGGAGATTGTGGCGCCGAGCTGGCGGCCACGAATGAAGCACGTGGATGTGCCGCCCCGGCTCGCGCTCGCTGCCGCGCGTGAGGAGGGGTGACATGGCGACGCGAACGGTAGGGATTGATGTGGCGATTCGAGGTCCGCACGTGGCGATCATTCTGGACGAACAAGGCCGGCCCCTGGGAACCCCCATTCGGGTTCGCTTGAGTGCCGCCGCGCTCGACGAGCTCGTCACCAAGATCCGCGCGGGGCTTCAGGCCGACGACACGGTCATGGTCGTCCTTGAGCCGACGGGCATGGCCTGGTTTCCGCTGGCACGACGGCTGACGCAGGCCGGCTGTACCGTCATTCGTGTCAAGGGGCAGCGTGTGAAAGCGCTGCGACGATACCTCAGCGAGTACGCCAAGACCGATGTGACGGACGCGCAGGTGCTGGGTCGCATGCTCGCCTTCGGTCGGCGCGGGCTGCTGCCGCTCTACGTGCCAGCGGCCAAGCAGCAGGCCCTGAATTGCCTGACCAAGCAGCGTGCACGGTACCAAGATGCGATCTCGTCAATCCGGCGCCGGCTGCTCGATCTCATTCGCTGGGCGCAACCGACATTGGAGCCAGTATTGCCGTCGATCGGAACGAGCGTCAGCCTGGCCGTGTTGGAGCACTATTTCAACCCCGCGCAGCTGCAGGCCCTCGGCGCGCATCGGCTCACCGAATTCATCGGCCGGCACGTCGGCGGCAACCATCCCGCCCACGGACCGTTCGTCGAGGAGCTCGCCCGCGGCCTGCTGGCGGCCGCGGCCGACGCCGTGGCACTGTTCGGCGCCGACGGTGTGGACTTCGAGTTGCTGCCGCTGGAGGTGCGGCAAGAGATCCAGCTGCTCCGCCATCATCGCGAGCTCCTCGTGGAGTTGGATCGCGCGATCGAGCAACTGTATCGGGAGCTCCATCCTGTGGAGGCCCTGCGTACACTCCCGGGGATCGGCGACACTCTGGGGCCGGCGCTGCTCGGGGTGCTGCACACAGCGTCTCGCTTCGGCGCCCAGCGACGTCTCCGCGGCTTCTGCGGCCTGTTTCCCCGTCGCCAGGAGTCAGGCGGCGTGGCGCATCCCGGGCAGCCCATCACGCAGGATGGCAACAACCGCATCAAACGCAACCTGATGCTCGCGGCAGATGTCGCACGCACCGTGGATCCCGAACTGGCGGCGGTCTATTACCGGTGCATGGTGGAGAAGGGACACCACCATCGACAAGCCCTGTGTGCGGTGGCGACCCGGCTCGTGAATCGGATCCATGCTGTTCTGCGGGACGGGCGTCCCTACGAACTTCGCGATCTCGACGGGCACCCCATCACAGTTTCGGCAGCAAAGCAGCTCATCCAGACCCACTTGCGGGTCCCCGACGTCATTCGGCGCACGCGCAAGAAGGCGCCCGTGGCCGCGGCATGATATTCGCTCTTGACAACAGGTAGGAGATCATCTGGCGATCGCCCTCGGGGTCAAGGCGGTCGAGGCTGGCCACTCGGTGCTCTTCCTCACCCTCGAGAGCCTGATGGGGCGGCTGGTCCGGGCCCGCCATGAGAACCGGCTCGACCGGACCCTGCAGCCAGCTCGCCTCTCCCCGCGTGCTGATCCTGGACGAGCTCGGCTACCTGCCCCTCACGCGCGAGGAGGCCAGCCTGTTCTTCCGCCTCCTGGTTCGGCGCTACGAGCGGGCCAGCCTGATCGTCACCAGCAACAAGCGCTTCGTGGACTGGGGCGAGGTCTTCAACGACCAGATCCTGGCCACCGCCATCCTGGACCGCCTGCTCCACCACGCCACGACGGTCAACATCAAGGGGGACAGCTACCGGTTGCGGGAGAAGAAGAAGGCCGGCCTGCTCGGACGCAAGCCCAAGCCCGTGGCCGACCTCGAGGAGGAGGAACACGAGGAGGAGGTGGGAGCCCACGCGTGAGTCGGGGGACACGAACGTCGGTGAACAGGGGACATCTTACTTCGGTGTTTTCAGGACACTTCACTTCGGTCTTGACA
>DATFWQ010000202.1:0-9068 GCA_035259145.1 Candidatus Dormiibacterota bacterium
TCCAGCCTTACGCTTGGCCGGCCAGGTCGTAGCCCCACCCGGTGTCCCAGGACCCGGGTGCCGGCGAATAGGGGTTCGACCTCGGCGCAGCGGCGAAGAATCGCCTCCGATTGAACTGGATCCGGGTCGAGGTTCCAGTCGTCCACCGCGGCCACTCCTCCGAGCGTGACGTGGTCGCCGTGCGGGTGATATCCGATCCAGGCCGGCCCACGGGGAGCTTCTATGAAGAACGTGTCGAGGCCTGGATTCTCGACGATGACCTGCTGGCCGCGAACTGCGCGAACCAGCGGGTCTGGCACCAGATCGCGGGCCCCGACGCCTGCACAGTTCGCCACCAGCGGCGCCTCCCGCGCTGCTTCGGCGAGGGAACCGACCGGATGCAGGTCGATCGTCCCACCAAGGCTCTCGAACCGGCCGGCGAGGTAGGCGAGGTAGCGCGGCATGTCTACGAGCGGCAGCGTGGCCCAGAACCCGAAAGAGAAGCCGTCGGGGAGCTCCTCCGGAGTGCAGGTCTCGAATCCCGGGACCGGCTCCTCAGGCGCTTGCCTCGCCGCGAGTCTCCCGCGACAAAGATGCACGCCGGTGTCCGGAACCTCGGCAAGCCTCCTGAACTCCTCGATCGTGACTTGCTCCCAGCTCGATGCAGTGTCTGCGGGTGGATTGAGCGCCGGACCGATCATTGCGACTGCTGCTGCCGACGTTGTGCGCCGTGGAAGCTCAGAGGTCCAGATTCGGACCTTGAGCCCGCTCTCAGCCAGACAGATCCCGGTGCTCAGCCCGATGATGCCGGCGCCGACCACGACCGCGTCTACGGCTCTGGCTGTCATGCGGCCATGCTACTGGGACGCCTGTGGACGGGAGGATTCTCAGCGTCTTCCAAGCTACCTGTAACCGTTCTCCAAGGGGCGACCTGTTGAATGAGGCCGCTGTCCGGCTGACAGGGCCCCATGACGTACACGCGAGGTTGGCGAACACTGCGATTCCCGCGGCTGGCGGTCGTGCCTCGCTGGTGAGACTCCCTTCTTCTCTCTGGTCGCCGCTTCCGGCTAGATCGGCTGGAGCGGCGACCTTCCACCAGCCCGCTGCAAGTAGATGATCCTTGGGCCCTTCCCGTGTGTCCGGAGGGCGACGCTGGCAGACGTGGCGTCGATCGCGCGTCTGTCGGTCAGCGGCAACCGGGAAGCGTGGGGCGGCGCGCCCCGGCCGCATGTGGCCGAGCCTTCTTCCCCTGACATCGCGCTGAGGCTGCTGGAGGATCTCGATGACGGTCACGTGCTCTACGTTGCGGGCTACCAGCGCTGCAACGTCGGCTTCGCTCATGTGACCGGGCCAACCACCCACGGTGGAGATCAGATCGTCGAGCTGGAGTGCCTGTACGTTGCTGCGGAATATCGCCACCACGGGCTCGGCCGCCAGCTGCTGCGCTGTGTTCTACGCGACCTGAGGAACCGCCCGAAACCGCCGGCCCTGCGGGCCTGGGCCGCCGCCGCATCGTCGTCGGCGCGATTCTTCTCGGTGGCCGGCGGCCAACCGGTCAGCGAACGCTGGAAGGTGAGGCAAGGAACATTCGCTGTCCGCGGGGTCGTTTTCGACTGGCCTGGCCGTGAAGCCCATCGAGCACGTGAGCGGGTCGGCGCAACCGCGGGGTGACGTGTAGCCGGCCAGCCTCGGCCGCGATCGAGGCGGTGTCGCCGGCGACGATCCGAGAGCGTGGCTGGACCGCAGCGGGCCGTTCAGGGCACGCACTAACCTGAGCGCCATGTCGACTGTTGAGCGCGTAGCCGCTATCGCCGGCGTGGCGGAGTCCGACCTCGGGGACGTGGCACCCAAGACTTCCATTCAGCTGCAGGCCGAGGCGGCGCGGGATGCGCTTGCCGAGGCGGGACTCACGTTCTCCGACGTGGACGCCCTCTTGTCGGCCGGTGGTGAGACCTTCGCCCCGTCGATGGCCATCGGCGAGTACCTGGGGATCCGGCCGCGCTTCACCGACAGCACCAACATTGGGGGGGCCTCGTTCGTGGCCCACGCGGGCCACGCCTATCAGTCGATCGCCGCCGGCCTCTGCGAAGTGGCGCTGATCACCTACGGCTCGACGCAGCGCTCGCAGGCGAGCCGCAGCCTTGGGCGCGGCGGAGGGCTCCGAGGACCAGCTCAGTTCGAGGGCGTGTGGGGGCTGCCGGCTCCAGTCGGCGCCTACGCCCTCGCGGCCACTCGTCACATGCACACGTACGGGACACGCCCTGAGCAGCTCGCCGAGGTGGCCGTCGCCACGCGCAAGTGGGCCAGCCTCAACGAGAGGGCGTTCATGCGCCAGCCGATCACGATCGAGGACGTGCTCAACTCGCGCTGGATCTCCGAGCCCTTACACCTGCTCGACTGCTGCCTGGTTACCGACGGCGGAGGCGCCGTCGTGATCGTGGCACGAGAGCGAGCGCGTGACCTGCCCAAGAGGCCAGTGTGGATCCTCGGTCACGGCGAGACTCACACCCACCTCGGAATCAGCAGCATGCCAGACCTTACGACGACGCCTGCGGTCTACAGCGGCGCCGCAGCATTCGGGATGGCGGGACTCGGGCCCGCTGACATCGACGTGTGCGAGGTTTACGACAGCTTCACGATCACTGTCCTTCTGACCCTGGAAGCACTCGGCTTCTGCGGCCGGGGCGAGTCGGGCGACTTTGTCAGTGGCCAGCGAACGGCGCCCGGCGGCGAGTTCCCGCTCAACACCAACGGCGGCGGGCTGTCCTACTGCCACCCCGGGATGTACGGCATCTTCACGCTGATCGAGGCTACCCGCCAGCTCCGCGGCGAGTCCGGGGAGCGCCAGGTCGATGGCGCCCGGGTGGCTCTGGCCAACGGAACCGGCGGGGTGCTCTCGTCCGCAGCTACGGTGGTGCTGGGCCGTGACTGAGCGGGCATTCCCGGTGCCAGACGCGATCAGCGGGCCGTTCTGGGAAGGCATTGCTGAGGGCGTCCTGCGTATCCAGCGCTGTCAGGCGTGCGGACGCTACATCTTCTATCCGCGCGCTGTCTGCCCTCACTGCACCGCGGTCGACCTCTGCTGGGTGGAGGCTCGCGGAACCGGCCGCGTCCACTCGTACACGGTCGTCCACCGGGCGCCGCCCGAATACCGCGACGAGGTCCCATACGTCGTCGCGCTGGTGGAGCTGGACGAGGGCGTTCGGATGATGACGCGCCTTGTCGATGTGGAACCGGGCGGGGTCCGGGTCGAGATGCCGGTCGAGGTGGCCATCCAGGGAGACCCGCGGCTGCCCTATTTCCGCCCCACAGGTTGATGTGACTGTTGGGTGCGACCCCGAGGCCAGCCCCAGCGGGTCGGACAGCCGCCTCGTGGCCCTCGCCTGGCCGTTCGAGCGTTGCGGAGTGTGAGCCCGCGGCAGCGGACGCTGTACAGTCCTCCCTATGTCGACACCCCACCGCGCCGAATGGACCGCACCCGGCTACGTAATCGGCTACCTCGTTGTGATTGGTGCCGGCCTGCTGGTCGGAGCCGTGGGCGTCTGGCTCAACTACGGGAGCGATGAGCTGTTCGTGACCATCCTCTGCGGTCTCGGCGGTGTGACGATGCTTGCCGGCGCTGTCGGTCTGCTCGCAGTGGGGCGCGGGCGCGCCTAGGCTGCCGGACCGCGCCTTGGGCAACTGCCGGCCGGCGACAAGCCCGGCGCCAGGGCGCCGCTGGAATTCAAACTTGGCGATCTGAGCGCCTAGCTCCTGGGTCCTATTGAGACCTTCGTATCGAACCGGGAGCAGCAGGCGTGGGGAGCTGGGTACCAAACCGGTCATGGGTCCTGTCCATTGGCGGTGGGTAAGCTATGCACGGTCGGAGCTGGATCGGCCGTCAGTATGGCCGTCAAACACCTCCGAAGCCACGCGCCAGGGTGGTCACGGAGCCAGCAACCGAGTTCAGATTTGCCCAGTAGCCCCCGTAGCTCAGGGGACAGAGCAGCGGTTTCCTAAACCGCGTGTCGGAGGTTCGAGTCCTTCCGGGGGCACCATTTGGGACAGTTCACGAACCCCGCGAAGGGGGAGCCGGAAAGTCGGCCGAATGACTCGCCGGCTCTCGATTCTGACCTCCGCCACCAGTTCCTGGAGGACTGCCTTGCGGAGGGTAACGGGCCCGTGGTCGATCGCACCCCGGATCCTGCCCCTGAGCGCGTCCAGCTCCTCCGGGCTTGGGCCAGTCAGCTCCTCGTCCTCGATGGCGGCGCCCAACTCCGAATTGCGGGCTCTCAGCGCCCGGAGCCTCTCGGTCAAGGCTTCGATGCGGGGCCGGCAGAGATCGTCGTCCATCTTGCCTGCCTCGAAGGCGTTGAAGTAGCGATCGAGTGCCTCTTCCGACCTCCTGATCTCGGCCTGGACGGCAGCCAGCTGCTCCCGCTGATTCGGCCTCGCGGCGCGGGACCGTGCAAGGTACCCTTGGACCGCCTCCTCCAGCACCCGCTCGTCCTCATACGTATGCAGCGGCGCCTCCAGCACGGCTTCGTCCAGTCGGGCCACATCGACCCGCTCGGCGGCGCAGGTGTCGCTGCCGTAGCGCTGACGCGAGTAGTAGGTGTAGTAGCGGTAGCGGTAGATCTTGCCCTGGGCAGCGGTACCGAGGTGGTGATGGCCGCAGGCCGCGCACACGACCAGGCCGCCCAGGAGGTAATCGGAAGGATTGGACCGCCGCCTGGCGTGATCTTCGCCACGCTCGTCGAGTAGCGACTGGACCCTGTTAAAGACCTCTGCGTCGACCAGCGGGTCGTGGGGGGCCGGGAACCACCGGTCCCGGAAGAACACCTCGCCGAGGTACACGCGGTTGCGCAGGACGGTGAAGATGAGCTTGAAGCTCCATGGTTTGCCGCCGCGGGTTCGGTGCCCATGCTCGTTCAGCCAGTTGGCGATGTTGCCAGCGCCGAGTCGCCGGTTCAGGTACAGGTCGAACATCACCGGCACGAGAGGTGCCTCGTTCGGGTTGACCTCCAAGAAGCCGGTCTCCCTGTTAACGCGATAGCCCCAGGGCACGCCGCCGCCATTCCATCCGCCCCGGGCAGCTTTGCGCTCCATGCCGGCAACGACGCGGTCGATGATCGTGGCCCGTTCGAACTCGGCGAAGACGCCGAGCATCTGGACCATCATGAGACCCGCGGGCGTGCCGGTGTCGAATGGCTCGGTCGCGGACCGGAAGACGCATCCGGCCCTGTCCAGATCTTCGAGAACCTGCGCCAGGCCACGTACTGAACGTGCAAGCCGGTCGACGCGGTACACGAGGAGGACCCCGTAGCGGTGGAGACGGGCGTCCGAGAGAGCGCGCTGCAGGCCCGGGCAGTCGAGTGTGCTGCCGGACATGTTGTCCGAGTACTTGCGGTAGAGCTCCCAGCCCTCCTGGCTCCGGATGTATGCGCCGAGGCGTTCGTCCCGGGCCTCGATCGAGTACGGCTGGTGCTCCTCGTCGGTGGACCGCCTGGTAAGCGTCGCGACCTTGACGATCGAGGGAGACCCGAGCTGCGATGCAGACGGCGAGTCGGCCATCGTCGGGAGCAGTTTCAGCACCTTGGGCACGGCCTGGCCTCCGTCTCAGCTGTGGCGACGTGCACTTCCACTCCCGCATCCGGGCAGCTGGTCATCGCCAGGTCGCCTGAAGATGGGCGCGAACGGTCCCCAGGCCGTCCGCCTTCGTCACCTGGTCGCTCACAAGGTCGCGGACACCGCCAATCAAACGGTCGGCTTCCGCATCCGATGCAGGACAGCGTCGTCTACCGCGCCAGCCCTGACTACGACATCGTCCAGCCCTTGGGATGGGTCGACCTGTTGGAAGAGCAGGCGGACGGCTCGGCTGGGGCAGCAGGCCAAGTTACCCTAGGCGCAGTGATGAAACAACCAATCGAGCTGCTGCGCTCGCATGCTCGTTCCACCGACGGACATTCACGCCTGCAATTAGTAGCCACAGGCAAAGCGATCCTTCACCCGAGGGCCGGCGTGATTCTTCCGATCGTCTATGAGTCGGCGAGGCTCGTGGTGGAGTTGGTCGTGATGGAGAGTGCCGACGGGGCAGTCTTGCGCCGCGAGGAAACTGAGCGCGTTCGCATGCCGTGCCGAGAGTAGCGCCCTCGCTTTTGTCTTGCCCGCGCCGCTCTGGACCTCACCCGTAGATAGGGCAGGAGGCCGCTGAGCGGCCTCCCGAGCGTGCGTCTCCTAGATGTCAGATGAACCCCACTCTCCACGAAACCCAGAGCGATTGCCAGGGCGCGACAGCATCCGGGTCGCATCCGCCGCCGCACAGGATCAGCCGGCTCCTCGCGCTCGATTACTCGTGGATCTCCCGACGCGTGTCATCTACGCGATTGCTCCGCCTGATCGAAATCTTCGATCGATCCGAATTCGAAATCGAGGGTGGTGGGCCGGGAGGGAGTCGAAACCCCAAGCTTTGCAGCGGCCTTAACCCCCATTGCCCTGGGAGCTAGGTTCTGGGAGCTGGCCGCCATCGCCACGCAGCACCCTATCCATTGCGTCCGCCGCCTCGCGCGCGAGGGTGGGCGCCACTCGCATGTAGACCTCGAGCGTGGAGCTCGCGCTTGGGTGGCCGAGCAGCGCCATCGTTATCGCCGCGGGCACTTTCTGCGGGCGGGCCAGGGCGGCCGCGTTCCCGGCCACCAGGCCCTCCACGATGGCGTCATTGAGGCAGGCCCGCAAGGTGGCTCGAATGTGGTTGCAGGTTTTGGCGGCGACGCCGGCACCGTGCCCAGCGCGAAGGAGTTGCTCGACCTGCTGAGGCTCCAGCTTCGACAGCCGGATGCGGCCCAATGCCGGCACCACGTGCTTCTCCAGAAGCTGGCGATAGCGCAGACTCGTCTTCACCCTCACGCGGCCGGCGGATAACGACCCCTCCACATACTCTTGGAGCGTGGCGGCTCGGCCCCGCGCAAAGGTCAGCTGACCGCGGCCCTCATCCGTAAGAGCCTGGATCAGCCTGGCTCGCGCCTCATGCTCGGTGCGACCGCTGTGGGCCCTTTCGCGCCGGCTAGAATCGTGGACTCCGACCCGCGTTACTCGGTCTCGTATTCGTCGTGGCTGCGGATCCAGAGCTGGAAGCCATCGCCCTCGTCGCGGCCTTTCGGCGCCCGGTCGAGGATCCCGTCGTAGCCCATCAGGAACTCGACCCCGCGCTCCGCGGTCGAAGAGGCGTGGTAGACGTCGCCGTCGTGCAAGACGAAGACGCGGAAGCTCTCGGTCAGGTAGCGGGCCAGGTCGGTGCCGGTCTCCCTCGCATTGCGGGCGGCGATCGGCGGCAGCTGCTCGAGCGGGGATTGCGGGCGCCGTTCGGCGGGTTCGATGGGCGCGGCCTGCAGGGGCGGGCGCCGGTGCACCGGCATCAATCGAGCCACCCTCTACCGGCACGGGCTAGGCGAGCCGACAGCCTAAGCGAGATGCCTCGGCGGGCTGGGGTCCTGCGGGAGGCCTGGGCCCGAAAGCGCCTGCTACCGACGGCCCAGGTTTGACCGGCGGATAGCGAGGTTGTTGCTACGGCCCAGGCGTTGTTTTCGCAACCGTTTCTGTCGCCGTTCTGCCTAGCTCGGCCCAGTCGTAGGCGGCCTCGGGCTTCGCGCGCACCAGCGCGTCGAGCATCTTGGCGTCCTCGCCGACGAGGATCCGCCAGGCCCCGGCTCGTATTCCGTCGAGGATGATGGTCGCCGCCTCAGCCGCGCTGAGCGGCGCATTGTCCCGGAACTGAGCATTCGCCCGCACGAGGCTTTGGCGCAGCTCATCGATTGATGCGTTCTCGGTCGCCCAGCCGAGGCGGATCAGGCCGGCCCGGGCTGCCTCCAGCGCGGCATCATTCATGAGCTCCGGCTCCCGGCCAAGAATGCGAACGGTGTTCGAGACGATGTCCGTGCCCACGTGCCCCGGCATCACGACGGCGACTCGGACATGGGGCGCGTTGACGCGAAGGTCTTCGATGAGCGCCTCCGAGAAGCCCTTCACGGCGAACTTGGCCGCGCTGTACGCGGTGTGCGGCACGCCCGGGCGCAGTGCCGCCCAGAAGCCGTTAAAGCTGCTGGTGTTGATGAGGACGCCGTCGCCGCTCGCGATGAGCAGTGCCAGGAACGCGCGTGCGCAGTAATAGACCCCCCACCAGTCGATGGCGAACGTGCGCTCCCACTCCTCCCGGCGGTCGCGAATGAAGCTGCCGCCGCCGCCGATACCAGCGTTGTTGAAGACCAGATCGACGTGGTCGGTCGCGTGCCCCTCTAGCACCTCATCGCGAAAGCGCAGGACCTGCGCCTCGTCGGAGACGTCGCAGGCATGGCTCGTGACGTGGACGCCGGGCGGGGCGCCCGTCCGCGCGATGGCTGCGGTCTCCGTGACCGCGTGCGGGTTCAAGTCGCATGCTCCGACCGAGCACCCCTGCGCCGCCAGCTGGCGGACAAGCTCGCGTCCCATGCCGGAGCCACCGCCGGTCACCACCGCGAGCTTCCCGGTGAACGAGTCCATGGCCTGACAGGATTTCGCGACACTGTTGTCAGGTCAATGGGATATTTGTCCCTCACCAGCCGAGGGCAAGGATCTGACTGGAATCAGGTCCGCTCGCGTCGATATCACTGATTGTTTATATCGCCTGGGGTACTGACGCCAGTCTGGGGAGGTCGGGACGTGTCAAGCGAAGCCGGACAGCGCTCACGCTTTGTAAGCCGCGCAACGGCAGTTCGGCAGCTCCATCTCAAGGCGCCTGATTCAGGGCGCCTGACTCTGGATCAGGCGTGTCGGATGCGGCCGGCCACGGTTTCGTAGGTGTCGGGCCGAATCAGTTCGGACCCGCGATTAACGGCGTCGGTCCCGGTGCTCGCCGGTGCGGCACGCTTGCTCACCCGGGTCGATCGCGCCGACCCGGACGGTGGCGGCGGGGTTCGTATTCTGTGACCCCGGGTCCACCAATCGGGACAGTATAAGAACCGGCCGGAGGGGTAGCCGGAAGGTCGGTTTGATGACCCTCCGGCTCTCGATCCTGACCTCCTCCACCAGCTCTCGGAGCAGTGAGGTCGAAGCAGCCGGCGCGAGCCTGGACCAGC
>DATFWQ010000203.1:0-7797 GCA_035259145.1 Candidatus Dormiibacterota bacterium
ACGTTGCACACGAAGACTTTGAGCGCAGGCGACTCCTTGATGGCCCGGACCATGCCCGGCACCAGCAGGTTGGGCAAGATCGAGGTGTAGAGCGAGCCGGGTCCGACCACAATGATCTCGGCGTTCATGATCGCGAGCGCCGCTTCCGGGTTGAGCTCGGAGTCGTCTGGGCGCAGAAACACCCTGCTTATGGGTCCGGCCTGCATCGGGATCTTGGATTCGCCCTCGATCATCGAGCCGTTGACGCTGGCCACCAGCGTGACGTCGTGCAGCGTCGAGGGGATGATGTCGCCGCGGACCGCCAGGACGCGGCCCGACTCGCGAAGCGCGTGTTCGAAGTTCCCTGTCACCTCGGCCATCGCCATGATGAAGAGGTTTCCGAACGAGTGACCGCCCAGTGAGCCATTCTGGAAGCGGTGGTTGAAGAGCTGCTTCACCAGCGGCTCGGCGTCGGCCAGGGCGACCAGGCACTGACGGAAATCACCGGGTGGGAGGATCCGATACTCCTCGCGCAGCCGCCCGCTCGAACCTCCGTCGTCCGCAACGGTGACGATGGCTGCCAGGTTGGCTGTGTACTCCTTGAGGCCGCGCAGGAGCGTCGACATCCCGGTGCCACCGCCTATGGCGACCACTCGCGGCCCCCGGCTGCGAGTGCGGAAGGAGTAGATGACTTCGGCCACGCTGCGGTCCCCGCCCGGCAGGAACGGTCCGAGGACCGAACGCTGAAGCTGGACGATCGAGAAGCTGAGCAGGCCGGCGCCGAACAAGGTGAACACCAGGCCACGTAACCAGTAGGGCTGGGGCTGCAGAGTGATGTAGTAGAAGACTCCGGGCAGAGTGAGAATCTTGTACGCATCCTTGAGGAAGTAGGCGACTGCCAGGTCGAGGATGAGGATGCTGATCGCAAGCAGGAGTATCCACCGCTTGACCTCCAGTCCCGGGCGCAGCCAGCGCAGCCAGCTGATGCGAGAACGCATACCTAGATGTGGCTCGACCTCTGGCAAGTGAACGCTGTGCGGCGAGGCGAAGTTACTGACTGGATAATCGGTTCGTGCGCTCCCTCAAGCGCTGGCGACGGATGATGCGGCTGATTGCCGTGGGCCTGGTGGTGGCGGCGGTCGCCCAGGAACTGACCAAGCCGCCGGCGCAGCGGACCTGGCGTGGCCGGGTGCTGGGCGTGATTCCCTATGACCTCACACTGCCGACGTGGGATCGGGTCCAGCAAGCGTACTGGAACCCGAACGATCCCCGACTCTTCACTGAGCGGGTCGTAGGCGTGGGCTGGGCGATCAATCTTTATCGGGCTCGTGTGCTGCTCTCCAGGCTGTTCAGTCGTATGGCCGGGGAGGGGGCGAAGGCGCAACCGATTCAGCTGCGCCGTAGCAGGTAACGGTAGCGCGGTCAGCCGCTCAGCCGCTCGCGTGCGAACTCCAGGGCACGACCGAAGGCGCGGGCGCGGTTGCCGTGCCTCGTGATGCCGTGGCCTTCGTCCTCGAATATCAACAGCTCCGAGTCACTCGCAGCCTCGTGAATCTGGTACGCCTCGGAGACTGGCACGCGCACGTCGTTGCGGCCATGGATGATGAGGAGCGGCGCCTTGATCCGGTGTGCGCGGCGCAGCGGGCTGAACTCGGCCAGGAACTCGCTGTCGGAGGTATCCGGGTCGCCGTACTCGGCGGCCCTGATGGCGCGCCGCCAGCCGCTGGTGTTCTTGAAGAAGCTGTGGAAGTCGGTCACGCCGACCACGTCGATGGCCGCGTCCCACAGCTCTGGGTCCTCAACCAGAACCGCCAGCGTCATGAATCCGCCATACGAGCCACCCATGGCCACGAGGTGGGTGGCGAAACCCTCGCGGCGGAGCCAACGCCCCGCCTCGACCCCGTCGCGTACCGAGTCCCAGCGCAGCTCCCTGTCGTCCAGTGAGTAGAAACGGCGGCCATAGCCGGTGCTGCCGCGGACGTTGGGCGCAAGCACATCAAAACCTGCGGCGTTCCACATGGCGACTTGAAGATTGAAGTTCCCTCGGGACTGGCCCTCGGGCCCGCCGTGAAAGAGAACGACTGTCGGCTTCGGGGCTGTGTCTGCCCGGTAGTGAAGACACGGGATCTCGAGGCCGTCGAACGAGCCATAGCTGACATCCGTGGGGGCGACCAATCCCGGGAGAGAATCGCCGCTGGCGCGCGTCCAGCGAGTGCCCGAAGGCAGCTCGTAGATTTCGGCGGGCGCGGTGGGCGACTCCCAGGCCACGAACAGGCGGCTCCCGTCAGAGCTCCAGGCCAGGTGGTCACTGGTGTCGGTCGTCGCATTGTCGAAGTAGACCATGCCCTGTGGCAGGGTCGCGCGCCATCCTTCGGCACCCGTCTCGAGGTCGAGGATGCGCAGCCCGTCGCAGGCTCCCTCATTGACGACGACGGCCGCGCGGTGGCCGGTCGGGTCGGGGACCACCGTCATGACGTCATGCTCCTCGTCTATGAGACGTCGGCGGATGGTGTCAGGTTGGTCGGGGTCGACATCAACCAGGCCGATGTACTCGCGGTTAAGGTCGGTTCGCGCGAGCAGGCGTCCGTTCGTCCAGACAACCCCGGCGACGAGCAGGGCGTCGCTCAGCAACGGTCTCAGTTCTGCCCCGGGCGCGACGAGGTAGGCGCTGTCACGATGGCTGTGAGTGGCCTTGGCGACGACTGCCACGGTGCCGTCTGGGCTCCAGGCCAGCCACGACCAGTTGCCGCCGCGGTCCACCCAGTGCTCGATGTTTCCAGTCTCCAGGTCGATCACGGCCAGGACCCAGTCGTCCTGCCCACCCGGGTTATATGAGATGCCCGCCTTTCGGCGGTCGGGGGTGAGCTTGACGTCGCGATGAATGGCCTTGCGGTCCCTGGTGACCTGCCTGAGGATGCCGTCGGGCCCCACCAGCGCAAGCTGCCAGGTCTCGTTGCCGCCCTGGTCCTGCCGGACGAGCAGTCCGAGCGGGGTCTCGGCAATCGGAAGCGTGCGGTTCTGGCTGGGTGCCAGGCGCACCGGGAAGTGGTCCGCGGCGTCGAGGCGGTAGGTCTGGCTGAGGCCGGCCATGTCGGAGGCGAAGTAGAGGCTGCCCCCGGCAGAAGGCGTCGGCCTGTAGGCACGGGCGACCGTGAGGAGCTGTTCCGGGCTTAGAGATGTCATGGTGAGCAGGCTACTTATCCCCGGCTGGGGAACACTTGTGGAAAAATCCCCGGGCCCGGGCGCAGCGGGTGGGTGGCTGGCTGCGGCGTAGCTACAATGGATGACCGCCCGGCTGGCGATGGGGAGTAGCCAAGTGGTAAGGCGCCTGACTCTGGATCAGGAGATCGAGGGTTCGAATCCTTCCTCCCCAGCCATTGCCATGTCTCAGGACATGGTGGACACCTGTTGCAAGACATCGTAGACAGACCACCGGCCTCCGAGTGGTTGGTAAGACCGGGTCGGGTCGAGGGTCAAGGCACGTAGGAGCTGGCCGTCCCCGGTGACGATGCGGACGTCGGCACCGGCGACGAGCAGGCGGACATTGCGTTCTTACGAGCTACGCCGACCGGAATGTGTCGGAGCCTGCCCAGGCCACCGACCCGAATCCCAGCGTGGGGGTGTAATCATCTGATGTGTGATGAGCTATCATCACGCATCATGCGGACCACCATCGACCTCGATCCTTCGGTTCTCGAGGAGTTGCGTCGTCGCAGCCAAAGCGCGGGCAAAACCATGGGCCAACTCGCTTCGGAACTGTTGGCCCGCTCACTTCGTGAGGAGCAGGCTGAGTACAAGGCGGCACCGCGCCTTGCATGGATTTCAAGAGATCTGGGCCGGCCGAGGGTCGACCTGGAGGACAAGGAGGCGGTCAGAGCACTCCTTGAGACTTCAGGATGAGCGTGACTCTCGATGCCAACGTTCTCGTGTACGCGAGCAACGAGGCGGAGCCCGTTCACAAGGATGCGCGGGATCTGATCAGCCGACTCGCCCTGGGCCCCGAGCTCGTCTATCTATTCTGGCCGGTGCTGCTTGGCTACCTTCGAATCGTCACCCACCCGGCCATATTGCCGAGGCCTCTGAATCCGCGAGAGGCGACCGCCAACGTGGAATCGCTGCTCGACCGACCGCACGTCCGCACAGCTGGGGAAGGGGAGGGTTTCTGGAAGCTCTTTCGTGCAACCGGTCAGGATCGAGCTCGGGGTAACGAGGTGCCCGACACTCACCTGGCGACGCTGATGCGTCAACATGGCGTCCGCGTCATCTACACACGTGATCGCGGCTTCCGGCGGTTTCCCGAGATTGACCCCGTCGATCCTTTCGAGTCGGCTCGCCACTCTCGACGGCGCTAGCGGCTTTTTGGGCCAGACGCCTGACCAGGAGGCCAGGGTAGCGCACCGAAAAGCTGGTACGTCCCACGGCGTGATACGGAGGCCCAGCAGCTCTCTCTCTGCCGAACCTCCGGCCAGGGAACTACCTCGGCGTCGGTGGCGAAGAACTGGCGTGCCCGCGCCGATCCAATTCGTTCGGTCACGGCTCGACGCCTCCGAGGGCACTCGGCTGGCGGGTGCGAAAGTCGACCACGGCGACCGAGGAGGGCCGCAGCGCGATGTGGGCCATTCGAGTGCGACGAGCCGTCCCGAATCCGTGTCCTCGGCGACCTACCACTGGGTCGCGATCGGGGCCACCTGCCTGAACCTCCAGGCCAGATCGCCGGCGCCGCTGACACCCATGGTGCTGCCCGTGACATCTCAAGGATCGCATCGCTGGTGGCGGTGCGAAGTCGGCCTGGACGAGCTGGCAGAGCCTCCACCGACCGTCAAAGGGTACTGAGAGCCTCCCGGGCGCGGGCCGCGTCCCGAACGGCTCCAAGCCCTTCGAACGCGTCGAGCGCCGAACGGAGCAGGGTACGGTCTGTGACGACGCGCGACAGCTGCTCTCTCGCCCTGGCCGCCTGAAGCGGCAGCAAAAGGCGGTCGAAGCCGTCGACGGCGCGGCCCAGCAGAGCGGCGGCATCGCCGGCGGAGCCGGCCGCGGCACGCGCGACGCCCTCCGCTCGGTCGCAGGTGGGCGTCATGGCAGCCAGATAGCCGCCTCTGGAGCGGGCGGCGGGCAGGAAGCGCTCGAGCGCGTCCCAGTCACCCTGGGCCTCCAGCGCTTCGACCAGCACGATCGCTTCGAACGGGATCTCCCACGGCCCAGGACGGCGGCCCATGAGCACTAGCCGCTCCGCGAGGGCTCGCCCGGTCTGTGGGTCGCCGAGCTCGATCGCGAGGCGGCCGCGCAGTGCGTCCACATATCCCGGGTGGTCTGGGTCCGGAGCTACGCGGGCAGCGACCTCCCGCGCCTTTTGCACCTCGCCGAGATGACAGAGACCGATGGCCCCCAGCACGGGACCGCCGCGGAGGTACGGGCAGCTCATGTCAGCCTCCGGTCCCTCGAGTAGGGCGAGGTGCTCAGCGAGAAAAGGCTCCATTTCCGACCACCGTCCGAGGTGCCAGAGGCAGGCCATCACCAAGAATGTCCCGTGCAGCCCGTCGTGCGGGGAGATGGCCCGGCCCAACGCGTAGGACGTGCGCGCGTGCGCGAGCGCCCGGTCCCAGGCTCCGCTGACGTCCCCGACGACCAAGCTGGCGATGGCGTGCCCCAGTGCGCGGTCGCGATCCCTCCCTCCCTGGTCCATGAGATCCACCTCCTCGAGGATCGCCGCGACGGCCTGGTCGTACGCGCCTTCGATGAAGTGGGCGGTCGCAAGACTGAGGAGAGCGAGGCCCTGGAGGGGCGGCGCGCCGAGCTCATGAGCCAGCCGCCGCGCCGATTCCGCGGCGCGGCGCCGGCCCTCTGCCGGCACTGGGTCGGTCCTGCCGGTCCACGCCCAACGACTCCCGCACAGCGCGCGAAGGGCCAGAAGCTGGGTCCTCGCCGCCGGGTCGCGGACGACCGCGAGGCCCTCGTCGACCACGCGGTCGCACATCACGGGGTCCGGCGGAACACGAAATCCGCCCCAACGGTTGACGGCCATCACCGCGGTCTTGAGGCACAGGCTCGCGCGCCAGTCCTCGTGACCCCGCTCCTGTCGCAGCTCCGCCAGCGCTTCCTCCCAGGCAGGGATCGCAGCGTCGCCGAGGAAGGCGGCCTCATGGTCGTCGCCGATGGCCTCCGCCGCCTCGGCGCGTTCGGCGACGCCCTCTGCCAGCCGCAGCGCATGCCGGTGGAGGTCGAGGGCCTTCGAGACCGCGTATCGCTGGCGCGCTGCTCCGCCCGCCTCGATCAGCGAGCGAAACGCCTTCACGCGCACCCACTCCTTCCTCACCGGCCCGCCAGGCCACGCGAGGTCCAGATCCCTCGTGTCGGCCGCGTCGGCGTAGTGGTAGGCGATCAGCTCGATGAGCTCGCCCGCCCGGTCACCGGACAGGTCCTCTAGCCAGGCGCCGGTGTGCGCGTGACCGCGCGCCCGGAGCGCCGCCGGAAGGGACGCGTAGGCAACGTCGCGCAGCAGAGCATGCTTGAACGCGAACTCCACCTGACCAGCGAGGCTCGAGGTCTGCCGGGCGAGGACGAGCCCCCGATTCTCGAGAGCTCTGAGCGCGTCGTCGAGGTCGTCCTCACCGGCGAGACCGCGGAGAGCCTCGATCCAGAAGATCCTGCCCACCACGGCCGCCGCCTGGAGAACCCGCTTTTCAGCGGCCGGCAGCCCGTCGACGCGTGCCGCCAGCAGCGCGTGCACTGAGTCCGGAAGAGCTCCTGTCTCACCGTCGGTGACGTGCGCCACCAGCTGGTCGAGAAAGTAGGGGTTTCCCTCGGCCCGGGCGAGAATCTCCTCGCGGCGTTGGGCGGTCAGGTCCGCACCGGGGGGAAGGCGGTCGAGGAGCTCACGGCTGGAGCTCTCCGACAGTGACCGCAGCGTGATCATCGACACGTCCGCTGAGCCAGCTCCAAAGGCCGGATAACGTTCGAAGAGCTCCGGACGCGCGGTCGTCAGCAGCACGAGAGGGCCCTCCGAGCGCGCGACCAGCCGCGCCAGCATGTCGAGCAGGGGCGGCCCCGCCCAGTGCAGGTCCTCCACCACGATGAGCACGGGTCCTCCCGACGCCAGCGCGGTGGCGAAGCGCGGCCAGGCTCGCGCCAGCTCGTCGGCGACCGTGCGTGGGATGGCGCCGTCCAGCGGGCTGTCGGACAGCTCGATGCCCGCGGTGGCGGCCAGGGCCTAGATCGTCTCGTCGACCTGGCTGTCGTCGAGGCCGCTCAGCGACAGCAGCTCATGCAGCCTCACCCGCAGCTTGTCGCGGGCGACGTTCCCGGCCTCGCCGAGCGCGATTCCGCAGGCGTCGCGGAGGACCTCGCCCAGCGCCCAGTAGGTGATGCCGTCGCCGGTGGCGAGGCAGCGTCCGCGGAGCACCCGGGTGTCCGGTCTCGCCTGCAGGGAAGCCGAGACCACCTCGCGTATGAGCCGGCTCTTCCCGATGCCGGCGACCCCGACGACGGTGATGAGGCGAGGCCGGCCGCTGGTCGCGGACTCGTCGACAAGGCTGAGCACGACACGGCTCTCCTCCTCGCGTCCCACCATCGGCGGCTCGAACTCCGGCTGCCGCCATTCAGCCGCCCAGCTCGCCGCGAGCAGGCGCCGGCCAACCAGCGGCCGGGCGCTGGAGCCGCCGAGCCGGAGCACCTCGCCGAAGTGGAAGTCTCCAACGCGGGCGGCCCGGCGGGTTCGCTCGGCAGCGAGCAGGGTGCGGGGTGCCGCGGCCTCGCGCAGCCGCGCCGCGACGTCGAGCACGTCACCGCCGACGTCCGACAGAGAAGTCACCCTGGCGGCCG
>DATFWQ010000204.1:0-5865 GCA_035259145.1 Candidatus Dormiibacterota bacterium
AGCAGCGGGCTTTGACCGCGCCGAGGCCACTGCGGATGGGCGTGCGCGTCGAGCGCGGCGCGGAGCAGGTCCAGTGTTTCGCGGGGCCCGATCCTCGTCTGGCTTAGAAGAGCTTCCATTTCTGCGCCGTACCGCCGGCGCCACTCCCGCGGGTAGAGCCGCAGCAGCAGTCTCATACCCGCGCGAGGCGCTCGAGACCGGTCCGCGCGATCAAGTCCATCCGCTCCAGGCGGTCGCGGAGCAGAGCCAGGCCGCTGGCGGTAATGCGATACGGGCGCCGGCGGTCCTTGGAGGGCAGGCCGGCGATAAGTCCGCGAGACTCCAGGCGCGCGAGCGTGGCGTACAGCGTGCCGGGGCCGAGGCGGACTCGGGCGACGTCTTCGACGTCCTTCACGATCCCGTAGCCGTGAAGTGGCCCATCGACCAGGCTGGTCAGGATCAGGACCGCGGGTTCCTCGAAGCGGCCGAGGCCCGCCCGCTCAGACGGTGAGCGTTGCATCCGTCCATGATACATCGTGGACGGATGTAGAGGCACCGCACGGCTCGCTGCTTTACGTGACTCTCCGGCGGCGCTCGGCTAGCGCACCGGTCGGGCCAGCTCGCGGCCCATTGCAACCCCGTGCTCCGCCTCGCGACGAGATAGCCCGGACAAAGCGGCACCGTGAGTGGTCAGGAACTGGGCCACAACGTCGGGTTCGACCTTTGCGTAGGAGCGGAGCGCCCAGCCGATCGCCTTGCGAATGAAGAACTCGCGGTCCGCGGCGCGGCGCAGGCAGTAGGCGAAGAGCAATTCAGAATCGGTCCGCTCGCGGAAGCGCTCCTGGTGCAATATCGCCACCCGCGCCAGCCAGATGTTCTCCGACTCGACCCAACCGTCCATCACTGTTCGCAGCTCCGGGTGGGCTGCGACCAGCGGTCCCGCCACCCTGGTGGCCAGCCCATCGACCGTATCCCACCACGACTTGCTGGTCACCAAGTGCTCCAGCGTCGGGATGAAGCCTGGAGTGGCACGCCTGATGTGCCGCCGCAAGTAAGCGGTAGCGAAGTGCTGGTACTCACGCTCTTGGAGCTCCCAGCAGGCAAATGCGACAGTGGCCAGCTCGGCGTCGCTCGTCGGAGGCGGCAAACCGGCGCTTACCTCACGGTAGATCGCCGCCTGCTGTGGCGCCCGAATGCCGAGGAACGGGAACTGGTTCCGCATGTAGGCTGCCGCTCCTGCTGCCCGCCCTGGATCGCGCGCTGCCTCGAAGGCGACCCTCAGGCGGTGGAGGAGGATGTCAGGTGTCCTCAACTTTTCTGCTCAGTGAACTGCTTGACACGTCTAAGGTGTGGGCTGAAGGTGGGAGGTCCACCTCGAAAGTTCTTTTGGAGGTGCTTTGTGCACGGTTTCAAGCGGCTGGTTCTGCCTGCCCTGCTGACCCTGGCGACCCTGGCGGCTCTGGCGCTTTCCGCGGGAGCTGACATAATCGGGCCGCTCCCGTGAGAGGTTAGTGTCAGGCTAGCTGACAAGCCAGCGACCGCGCGGCAGTTTTCCAGGGTGTAGAGTACGAATCGCAGTGGGGTCCACTCGGCCGCGCGGTCGCCTTAACGGCGTTGACGTCAAACCGGAGGTGCTACGGCACGCGCGTACGCGGGCTGGCCTGAGCCTGGCGCAGGTCGCCGGGGGGGAGCTTACCCGGCAAGCGGTGCATCTCATCGAGACCGGCAAGGTTCGGCCCTCGATGAACAGCCTGCGTGTAATCACCAGTCGACTGGCTGTTCCGATTCATTCAGTTCTTATACAGCCGGATGCTGTCGGGAAGCGGGTCGGGTCAGTGGAAGAGCTCGAAGCGCTGGTCCAAACGCACCACTACGACCGAGCTGTAGAGCGCGGCCGCGAGATCCTGCGCCATGCCGAAGCACCTCCGGCCGTGGCGCTGATTCATTACCACCTTGGGCACGCGCTCTGCAGACTCGGGCGGCCCGTGGAAGCTCTAGAGCGGCTCAAGTTGGCGCGTGAGCTGTTTGAGTCCCTGGGTGACCAGGAGCTCATCGCGGAAACAATGGAACTGCAAGCTCGCGCTTTACAGATCGCCGAGCATCCGCAAGCCCTGAGCGTCGCCGAGCAAGCGCTGGAGCGCTACCGAACGGTGGACCAACGTAGGCCAGAGACGGAGTCCCAGCTGCTGCAACGTCTCGGGACCATCCTTGCGGGGCGAAAGGAATTCGAGGCGGCGCGGGCCCGCTATGACGAAGCCCTGCGGGTCGCCGGCGGCATTCGCGACCTCGCGCAGATCGCCCGCATCTACCATGGTCTCTCCCCCTGCTACCTCGGGGTTGGAGACCTCGGGCGGGCGATCGACTTGATGGTCAAGGCCGAGACTCTGTACGAGGCGGAGCAGCGAATCAGTCAATCCCCTCCGAGCATAGACCTGCCTGCGGTCGAGAACGACCTTGGCGTGTTGCTAATGCGCGCCGGGGATCTCACTCGTGCCGAGCAGCGCTTTCAGTCTGCTCTCAAACGTTTCATGGAGATGGGCATGGAACGGGTGCGAAGCCATGTGCTCCTGAGCCTGGGTGAGCTTCGCCACATGCAGGGCAGGTACGACGATGCGCTGGACCTTGCCGAGCAGGCGATCGAGTTGGCTCAGAGGTTCAACGAGGGCCGAGCCCTCGCAACCGGCCACAAACAGCTTGGTGAGGCCCATGCGGCGCTCGGCCAGCATGACCTCGCTGTCGCCAGCCTGAAGCAGGCACTTACGATCCTGGAGGAAGCAGGCCTGGAGGAACGGCGCCTCGAGTGTTTGAAGACCTACCAGCAGGTGATTACCCAGCGCAGGCAGGGCGGCGCGGCCGCTAACGCAGCCGGCTAAACCCCGATCAGGTGCCAGACCGTCTGAACTCATGAACGCGGCCGTGGTGCTGCCTGCTCCGCGCAGGTCCTTTTCGCGACGCCCTGAGCCACGTTGATGACCTGGGCACAGTGCGAGTCGCGCGACGTGGACCGCACGATCTCCACCCCCGCGTAGATCGTGGGTCGACCGGGTCGAGCCCAGAAGCTACCTCTCCGACCACGCGAGTTGCAATACCAGCCATCGCGGCTCGTTGGATGTCGTCGGTTCCAGTGACCTGGCGGAGCGAGCCATGTAACGTGGCGTCCGAAGGTGGGGGGACCACCTAGACCAGTTCTGGAGGTGCTTTCGTGCACAACCGACTCACGCGGTTTGCTCTGTCGACCCTACTGACGCTGGCGACCCTTACGTGTCTTGCGCTGTCGGCCGGGGCAAGCTGGATCGGGCCCGACTAATCTCAAGCTAGTCGGCTGATGGCGGGCCGCGCGGTGGTCTTGCGAAGTGTAGAGTACGAATTGCAGTGGCGTCTGGCAGGCCGCGCGGTCGCCTTAACGGCGTTGACGTCAAACCCGAGGTGCTGCGGCACGCCCGTGAGCGTGCCGGGCTAAGCCTCGCACAGGTCGCAGGGAGCGAGCTCACCCGGCAGGCTGTGCATCTTATCGAGACCGGCAAGGTCCGGCCCTCGATGAACAGCCTTCGGGTGATCACCAGCCGCCTGGCTGTGCCGATGCATTCTGTGCTGGTGCAGGCTGAGAGAACGGGTCAGCCGGACGGGCCAATTCAAGAGCTCGAAAGGTTGGTTCAAGGCCACCAGTACGATCGCGCGCTTGAGCGGGGCGGCGAGATACTGAAGCGCACGGAATCCCCTCCGGTCGTTGCTCTCGTGCACCACCACGTTGGTCACGCGCTCCTTCGCCTTGGCCAGCCCCTGGAAGCGCTTAACCGATTGAGACTGGCGCGGGAGCTGTTCGAGTCGATTGGCGACAGCTGGCTCATTGTGGAGACGATGGCGCTCCAGGCAAGGGCACTCCATCTTGCTGAAGACCCGCTGGCGCTCGATGTGGCACTCCTGGCGCTTGATCGCTGCCGCGCACTCGACCCACGCAGGCCCCAGACTGAGTCCCAGCTCCTCGAGCGTCTGGGCACAATTCTGGCCGGCCGCGGGGACTTCGTGGGGGCACGCGTTCGCTACGACGAAGCGCTGCAGGCTGCCGGAACGGTTCGCGATCTGACCCAGCTGGCCCGGATCTATCACGGTCTGGGCTTCTGCTACCTCAAGGTGGGCGACCTGGGGCGGGCAATCGACCTGGTACTGAAGGCTGAAACGTTGTACGAGGCCGAGCAGCGCATCAATGAGGCCCCGCCCACTCTGAATCTGCCGCGAGTGGAGAACGATCTGGGAATACTGTTGATGGAGCAGGGCGATCTGTGGCGTGCCGAGGAGCGATTCCGATCCGCCCTCAGGAAGTTCACCGAGTTGGGGGTAGACCGTCTACGGAGCAATGTGCTGCTCAGTCTGGGGGCCCTCCGGTATCGTCAGGGTCGCTACGACGAGGGCTTGGAGCTCGTTGAAGAAGCCGTTGCGCTGTCGCAACGATTCAATGAGACGAGAACGCTGGCGGAGGGTTACAGACACCTTGGCGAACTCCGAGCCGCGCAGGGCGATCTAGGTCAGGCCATAGCAGACTTCCAGCAAGCCCTGGCGATCCTGGAGGAGGCCGGGCTGGAGGAACACCGGGCCGATTGCCTCAGGGCATACGAGCGGACGTTAGCTCAAAGCCGGAGAGCTGACGCGACAGCGGGGGCGTGACCTAAACCCCGATCGGGTGCCAGACCGTCTTCAACTCCATGAACGCTGTCGCGCGCTGTGGGCTGGGCGCCTCCCGACCGTCTGGCCGCACCACGCGCTTCACGTTCCCTGCGGCCGCCTCCTCGATCGCTCCCAGCTGATCGGTTGTGCAGCCAGCCGTGTCGATCGCGTTCACGTCCATATGAGCCGCCAGCCAGGGCAGCAGCTCCGCCCTGAAGCCGCTCAGCAGGTTGACCACGCCGCCGGGCAGGTCACTGGTGGCGAGCACCTCGCCAAGGCACAGCGCCGCCAGCGGCCGCGCCTCTGAGGTGAGCGCGACGACCGTGTTGCCGCCGCAGAGGACGGCGGCCAGGCTGTGCGCCATCCCCGCCAACGCAGGCTCCTGCGGCGCCACCAGGCCGACCACTCCCGTCGGCTCAGGAACAGTGAAGTTGAAGTACGGCCCGGCCACAGGGTTGACGGAGCCCGTCAACTGGGCCAGCTTGTCGGTCAGGCCCGCGTACCAGACGAACATCTCCACCGCCGCGTCGACCTCTCGGCCGGCCGGCCGGCCGCCGCCGAGCAGGGCAATGAACTGTGCGCGCCGGGCGTCCAGCATCTCGGCCACGCGGTAGAGGATCTGGCCCCGGTTCATCGCGGTCCGCTGAGACCAGCCGGCGAACGCGCCACGCGCCGCCCTGACCGCGTCTCGCAGATCCTTGCGGGATGCCCTGGGGACGTTGAACTCCTCGGCGCGGTAGGAGCGTCCCGACTCCGACCGCACGAACTCGCCGCCGGAGTACAGCTTGTATGTCTTGCGGACGTCGAGCCGAGAACCCATCAGTCGAGCTCGTACTCCAGCGACAGCTGCTCGTCGAGCCCGTCCTCGATGGCCAATCGCAGCACCTGGGCCCGTGCCTGGCTATCCACCACGAACTCGCGGGCCGCCGAGTAGGCAGGGGGCTGCTCGACGTGGGGCAGCATCTAGGACAGCTCCACGTAGGGCAGGAGGCCCTGGAGGCCGCCTTCGCGGCCGAATCCCGACTCCTTGTAGCCTCCGAACGGGGATGAAGGGTCGAAGCGGTTGTACGTGTTCGCCCAGACCACCCCGGCGCGCATCCGCTCGGCCATCCAGAGGATGCGGGACCCTTTGTCGGTCCACACGCCGGCCGACAGGCCATACGGCGTGTTGTTGGCCTTCTCCACCGCCTCGTCCGGCGTGCGGAAGGTGAGCACTGCCAGAAC
>DATFWQ010000205.1:0-7765 GCA_035259145.1 Candidatus Dormiibacterota bacterium
GCCCAGGCAGGTGCGGAAGGCGTTGAACCTGCGCGATCGCCACTGCCTGAGCCCGGGCTGCACGACGCCGCCCGAGCTGTGCACACCCCACCATCGCCGGCACTGGGCCGACGGCGGACCCACCCACCTCTCCAATCTCGAACTGAGGTGCGACGTCCACCACGCCCGGCTGCACCCCGAGAACCATCGTTTCCGGCAGAGCCGAGCGCCCTGAGAATCTCTGGCAGTCGCGCGCGCTCAAAGAGAGGGTAGTGGCCAATGCGCAGGACGTCATCACGCTATGAATGATCCAGGATCAAAATTGGGTTCACTAGTCACGATGGGAGGCAGCTCCAGCAACCTGATCGAAGTCCGGGACCTGGTCAAGCGCTACAAGAAGGCCGACAAGAACGCCGTCGACGGCGTCTCCTTCGGGGTCCGCCCGGGCGAGTTCTTCTCGCTGCTCGGGCCCAACGGTGCAGGGAAGACCACCACGATCTCGATTCTGACAACGACCCTGACGCCGACCGCCGGTCACGTGACGGTGGACGGGCTGGACGCCGTGAAGGACGCGGCGAGCGTGCGACGCAAGGTCGGGATCATCTTCCAGAAACCAAGCCTCGACCAGAACCTCTCAGGGGAGGAGAACGTCCGCTTGCACGCCATGCTTTACGGCCTCTACCCGTACCGTCCGTTCTTCAGAACCATGCCACGCGAGTACCGCAATCAGGTTGCCGACCTGGCTGCGGTGCTCGGTCTCGAGAAAGAGGTCTTCAAGCCCGTCAAGACGCTGTCAGGCGGCATGAAGCGAAAACTGGAGATCATCCGCGGCCTCATGCACAGGCCGAGGGTGCTCTTCCTCGACGAGCCTACCGCCGGCCTGGACGCGGCCAGCCGGAGGAACCTGTGGGCGTATCTCCGGGATGTTCGCGTCAAGTACGAGACGACGATCTTCCTCACGACCCACTACCTCGAGGAGGCCGAAGAGGCCGACCGGATCTGCATCCTCGACCAGGGAAGGGTCGTGGCGCTCGGCACGCCCGACCAGATCAAGGCCCAGCTGGTATCCGAGTGGTTGGTGCTCGACGCGGCGGACCGAGCGTCCCTGCGTCGGGAGCTGGAGGCCCTCGGGGTCACGTTCGAACAGCAGGGCCAGTTCAAGATTTCCCTCAATGGCCACTCTGCCCAGGACGTCATCCGCTCGCTGGCGACACCGCTGACTGTGCTCAGGACGCACTCGCCATCGCTCGAAGATGCGTATCTGGAGATCGTCGGGAAAGGAATGGAATGAGCGAGCTCAACGCGATCCTCGCAATCTCATCTCGTGACGTGCTGAAGCTCCTCCGCGACCGAAACCGGTTGGTGTTTTCGCTCGTCTTCCCCATCATCTTCATCGGGCTGATGGGTGGCACTCTGCAGAGCAACCTGGGCCGCGCAGCGGGGTTCAACTTCGTCGGCTTTATCTTCACCGGAGTGCTTGGCATGACGCTCTTCCAGAGCGCGGCGCAGGGTCTGATTTCGCTAATAGAGGACCGCGAGAACGACTTCAGTCAGGAGATGTTCGTGTCACCGATCTCGCGCTACTCGATAGTCTTTGGAAAGATCTTCGGCGAGACGGTCGTCGCGTTCGTCCAGGCGGTGCCGACGATCGCGCTCGCGCTGGCGCTGCGAGTTCCGCTGTCCCCGCTTCAGGTCGCGCTCTTGATCCCGGCCAGCCTCCTCGCCTGCCTGCTCGGTGGCGCCTTCGGGGTGGCGGCGATGTCGCTTCTGAACAGTCAGCGCGCGGCGCAGCAGATATTTCCTTTTCTGATGTTCCCGCAGTTCTTCCTGGCCGGCATCTTCAACCCCATCAAGGTGCTTCCCTGGTACCTTGTGCCCTTCTCGCTGCTTTCGCCGATGCGCTACGCGGTCGACCTCGTGCGCGGGGTGGTTTACACAGGCCGCCCGGAGTACGAGAAGGTGGTGCTTTTCAACCCACTGACCAATCTGGTCGTGATGCTCGCGATCTTCGTCGGCTGCCTGGTGCTCGGCACGGCGGTGTTCGTTAGGCGCGAGACCAACCGTTAGTCGCTAGAGCCGTTCGTCTTCGCCCAGTCAGCGAATTCCATCCCACAGCCGCCGCTCCTCCGCACGGGGGTCCTCCACCACCTTGCAGGTCTCACCGAAGCTCATAGTCGCCCTGCGATCGGACCGGTAGCGCGGCCAGCCGGGGTCGCCGTTCCTAGCGAACGCAACCCAGGCGCCGTGCATCGCGTCCGCCAGCGCCTGCGGGGCCTGGTCGCCTCCCAGCGGCCGGCCGCGCTCGGTTGCTAGCGCGTCGAAGACGAACGCGATCTCGAGCGCGTGGCAGGCGCCAAGGCGGCCGTCGAAGGCCGGCGAGCGCCACCCGAACTCGTACACGTGGCCCTCGTGTGCTTCGGCGAGGCGCAGCGCCGGGATGCGGAAGAACCAGTCGGTGGCCACAGCCGAGAACAGGTCTCCCGGACTGGCGCCGGGACGTCCGGACCTGTATACGGCCACGCCGTCGGTCCCGAGTCCGTAGCCGGCGGCAGCAGCAGCGAGCATCTCCTCCGGGACCACCTCAATCAGCCCGGTTGGGACCAGGAACAGTCGCTCCTCTTCGATGGTCGTGCCGGTCATCACGTCGACGCCGGCGCCCGCACCAAGGGCGATGCGGTCGATCGGCCGGGCCGGCAGCACCTCGCCGTCGACGACCGGCTCCCAGGCCATCTGGTTGGCGGCCACCTCCCCCCAAGTTTGCGGGTCGCGGTCCAGCAGGGCCTCCAGCGAGATGGCGGCCTGGGCCTCGACCAGGGTCTCCGCCGGCAGCGCGGCCAGCGCCTCCCGCGTGGGCACCGCGCCGAGTCTGGCCGCGAGCATCGTCGAGATCCTGTCGGCAGTCGCGGCCGAGATCGCGTGGTGGCCCGCGCCACTCTGGGCGATCGCCCGCCGGAACAGCCCCTCCGCCCTCGGCATCGAAAGCAGGCTGGCGACGCTCATTCCACCGGCCGACTCACCGAAGATCGTGACGTTGTCCGGGTCGCCGCCGAACGGCGCGATCGAGTCGCGGACCCACTCCAGTGCGGCGACCTGGTCGAGCAGCCCGCGGTTCGAAGGCGCTCCCGCGATCTGGGCGAAGCCCTCCACGCCCAGGCGGTAGTTGATCGTGATGCAGACGATCCCATCGCGCGCGAACGCGCCGCCATCGTAGGTCGGCACCGCTCCCGAGCCGTTGGTGAAGGCACCGCCGTGGATCCAGACCATGACCGGGAGCCGCGCGCTCCCGGGCTCCGGCGTCCAGATGTTCAGGTTGAGGCAGTCATCGCCTGGCAGAACCGGGTTGTGCAGCATGTCGTCGAACGGCGGGCGATAGGGTGGCTGGGGCGGTGTCGGACCAAAGGAGAGCGCGTCGCGGACGCCGTCCCAGGGCCTGGCGGGCAGCGGCGGTCCGAGCCTGTCTGGACCAAACGGGGGTGCCGCGTAAGGGATGCCCTTGAAGGCGGCGACGCCGTCATGCATCGTGCCCCGGACTCTGCCCTTGGGCGTGTCGATCACACACTCCATGGCACGGGATTCTCTCAGGCGGCCGGCGCTGCGGGACGGCTCCGGCCGCGGTTGCGGGTGCGCCGGCGCCGCGACCGAACGACGCCGGCGGTGTGGCCCTCGCGGTGAGGCGCCGGCCTGGGCTCGGGCTCGGCCGGCTCCAGGTAGCGCCAGCCGCCGTCGGCGAGCAGATGGGCCACATCGAGCTCGGGCAGCTCCGGCGCCCCCTGCCGGCGGAGCTGCCGCCAGCGAAGGTGGTCGTCGGGGCTCAGCATGGTCAAAGCCCAGCCGCGCCGGCCCATGCGCGCCGTTCTGCCGACTCGATGCGTCAGCCAGTCCGGCGAATCGGGCAGCTCGTAGTTCACCACCAGGTCGATGTGCGAGATGTCCAGGCCCCGAGCTGCCACGTTGGTCGCGACCAGCACGTTCACGTGGCGCTGTCGGAACGCGTCCATCGTCCTGTCGCGGGCCGACTGGTCCAGGTCGCCCTGGAGCTCGAGGGAGTGGACGCCCACGCGCCTGAGGTCACGATTGAGGGAGCGAACGCCGCTCTTCGTACGGCCGAAGATCAGGGCTGAGCCCTGGAGGTGGCGCAGCAACGTCGCCAGGGTTTTCAGCTTGGCTTCCCGGTCGACCCGGACCAGGCCGTGCTCCAGCAGGTCGTCCTCGTCGTCACGCTCGACCGTCACGCGGAGCGGCTCGTGCATGTGGCGGTCGATCATGCGGGTCACCCACGTGGGCATGGTGGCCGAGGCCAGCACAAGCTGGGGATGGTATGTCAGGCCGAGGATTCGCTCCACGTCCGGCGCGAAGCCGAAATCGAGCATCTCGTCAGCCTCGTCAAGTACCGCATACTCGACCCGGCTGAGCGAGACCAGCCTCCGGCCGACCATGTCCAGGATGCGACCAGGTGTGCCGATCACGACGTCAACGCCTGCCTGCAGGGCCTTTGTCTGCGTCGCGTAGCCGACTCCGCCGTACAGCAGTGCTACGCGCAGGCCATGGTCGAGGCCGTCCAGCACCCGCTCGACCTGCACGGCCAGCTCACGGGTGGGCGTCACGACCAGGGCACGGGGCCCAGGAGCGGCCGGGCCGATGCGCTCGATCAGCGGCAGGAGAAAAGCGAGTGTCTTGCCCGAGCCGGTCGGCGCCTGGATGACGATGTCACGGCCTTCCAGCAGCCCGGGAATGGCCATGGCCTGGACCGGAACGGGGGTTTCTATAGACTGCCGCTCCAGCGCGGCCAGGGTGCGGGCGCCCAGGCCCGCGTCTGCGAACGATTGCAATAAGTGCTCCAATCCCCTCTCTTTTTCTTGGTTTCTTTCCGCGGTTCCTGAGGACGCCGTTGGTGGGACAACGTTGAGGGGAGACCCCGGGGCAGCGGGTTGCTAACGGATAGTACGTGATTTGGCGTCCGTTTCATTCCGCGCGACGCGCTGCCTCCCGTCATGGTCCCGGCGTGCCAGCGTGGCGGCCGTCACCGAAGCGGCGACACCGACTAGCTCGGATGGCACGCGTGTGGGCCGCCCGTCGCTCAGACGCACCCACACCCACTCGGACAGAACGTTCGCGATCGGCGCGCCGTCAGGTAGCCGCTGAATCGTGGTGCGCCGCACGCCCCGCACGCCTCGGACGAGCTCCACGCGGACCGTCAGCTCGAGCTCGTCGCCCATGACGGCGGGTCGTAGGTACTCGATCTCGTGGCGGCGGATCACCCAGGCGCCGTTGTGAGCCTCCGACCAGAGCCGGCCGTACCCCGACGCTTCGGCGTGCTCGACGGTCAGCGCCTCGGCGTAGTTCAGGTAGACCGCGTTGTTGACGTGCCCGTTCTGGTCGATCTCATAGCTGCGTACCAACCAGCGGGTTTCGTAGACCAGGGGATCGACACGGGTGGTCACCACTTCAATTCTGCCGATCAGGGAGGGTGACGTTCGCCGATGAGGGGTGGTCGTGCTCGAGCCCGATCCGCGGTGACGCGTACGATCTGCCCGAGATGAGTCAGACGCCGGAAGATCCGGGCCAGCGGCCGCGCGACGCCGACGGCGCGCCGAAGGACGCGGTCAAGCCGCCGGAGGCCATCGGGCAGCCGGAGAGCTCGTCCACGGTCCCGCCGCCCCAGCCGCCTCAGCCGGCCCAGCCTCCGATTCGAACCGGCGTCACGCTTGGTCGCTACCAGGTCCAGGAGTACCTGGGCCAGGGAGCCTACGGCCCCAACTACCGCGCCTACGACCCCAACCTGTCTCGGTCGGCCACCATCGAGGTGATGGAAGCGCTGCGCGATCAGGACGTGCGCGGACGTCTGGCGGCAGCAGCTCCGCGGCTTGTCGAGCTCCATCATCCCAACCTGATAGACGTGTACGAGGTCGGCGAGCGCCAGGGCGTTCCCTACCTGGTCTCCGCGTACGTCGAAGGCGTCTCGCTGAGGGACGCCATGCGGGGTGGGATCAGCCAGGAAGGCGCGGTCCGGCTCCTCCACGGCGTCGGCAGGGGTGTCGATCACGCCCACTGGCAGGGCATAGTCCATGGCGACCTCCGGCCGGCAACCGTCATGCTCGGCGCCGAGGGCCGGCCGCTGGTCAGGGACGCCGGGCTCGTGCCTCTTCTCGACGCCGGCTTCCGCGGCGCTGCGCTGGGCATCCGGACAGGATCGCTGCACTATCAGGCGCCCGAGCAGCTGGAGCGGGGTGAGGTCAACTCCGCGACCGACCGCTACGCCTTCGCCACCATCGCCTACGAGCTGCTGACCGGGACGACACCGTTCCCCGGGCACACGACTTCCGAGATCCTGTCCGCGAAAGAGCGAATGGAGGCCATGCCGGCGTCGGGCCGCAGCCCGAACATCGGGCCGGCGACGGACCAGGTGCTGGCGAGCGGCCTGGCCCGCGATCCTGACGCCCGATGGCAGAGCTGCGCGCAGATGACACAGGCGCTGACGCAGGCTCTCAACGACGACGCGTATGCCGCGCATGCGGCGTACACGGTGGAGGAACCGGGCGCCGCTGTGAGGCCGGCCGCCCGGCCGGCCGCGCAGCGCTGGCCCTGGGTGCTGGCAGGCCTCGTCGGCGTGGCTGTCATCGCCCTGGCCGTTCTCCTGCTGTGGCTGAACAACCGGCCCGCTGAACCCACGATCGACCTCTCTGCAACATCAGCGCTTCCGGGGGATGCGGTCACCGTCACCGCCGCCAACCTGCCGGCCGGCCAGGTCGTCTCGATCGAGTTCGAGAGCTCGGCCGTGGAGCTGAGCAGGGCCCAGGCGGACCAGTCCGGCGGGCTCACCAAGAGCGTCAACATCCCGAGCGATGCCAGCCCTGGCGTGCACCTGATCAGCGTGTGCTGGAGCGGAAGCTGTCCGGCAAAAAAGCAGCTCACCGTGCAGCAGCCTCCGCCCACTCCCACCCCCACGCCGACCCCCACTCCAACTCCCACTCCGACCCCCACGCCCACGCCGACGCCAACGCGGACCCCGACGCCAACGCGGACCCCGACCGTAACCCCGGTACCAACGTCCAGCCCTGTGGTCCAGGTGGGGACTGCACCCGGCTCATCACCGGGCGGATGAGCAATGGGATCCACGCTGTACCTGCTCCGACACGCCAAGTCGAGCTGGGCTGACGAGAGCCTGCCCGATCTGGAACGGCCCCTGGCGCCACGGGGGCGCCGAGCAGCGAAGCGCCTCGCTCAGCACTTTCGTGAGGAGGGGATCGCACCCGACGTCGTGCTCTGTTCGCCAGCGCTTCGTACTCGCCAGACGCTGCAGCTGCTGGAACCGGGCCTGGGCGGGACCCCGGACGTGCTGATGGAGGATGAGCTCTACGGCGGGGACGCCGAGCAGCTGCTCCTGCGCCTGCGGCGCCTGCCGCCTGACGTCGGGTCTGCTCTGCTCATCGGGCACAACCCCGGCGTTCAGGATCTGGCGGCCCTGCTCGTCCGCGCTGGTGACGCGCGCGAGCAGCTTCGCGCCCACTTTCCGACGGCTGCGCTGGCCAGGCTGGCCATTCCGGGAGGCTGGGCCAAGCTAGGCCGCGGCGGCGCTCAGCTCGTCGCCTTCCGTGCCCCCCGCGACCTCGGCTGACCCGCTTCCCTGTTTAGATCTCGACAGGGCCTTATTTGTCGAGCTAAGATATCAAGCAAGCTGTAGAACCTCCTACAGACGGGTGGCTCTTGCGGGGGCAGGTCACCATCCAGGCAAGACCCTCTCAGTACCTGGAAGCAAACCTTAGACATGACAAGCGGGGAGGTAGCC
>DATFWQ010000206.1:0-37450 GCA_035259145.1 Candidatus Dormiibacterota bacterium
TATGAAGCGGCGCCGGCTCACTCGTTTCTCGAAGAGCCCGCTCATTCTCGTGCCTCCCCTGTCTTGGATGGCCGGGAGCAGCGCCCGCGGTCCCCCCGGCCGCTTGGGCAAGAATAACCCCACACCGCGGCGAGAGCAAACTCGATTCATACTCGATAGGCCACCGGGCGCACTGGTGCCGAAAAGGTTGTCGGGACTGCTCGTCAGCTCCGGCACAAGACGTCGTTGGCCGCCGCGTCAGCGCCAGACGTCGTGCAGGCGCTGGAACGCTACCGCCGCCACCGGCAGCGGCACGCGCCGCTCAGCGGCGTCGCCGAGCAGCGAGCGCATGTCCTTGACGATGATGTCCAGAGCCCCGCCGGGCTGATAGTCGCGCCACCAGCCGAGCACAGTCTCCCAGTTGGCGGCGGCCCAGCTGGCGCCGGTCGACCGCTCTACCACGGGCAGCACGTTCTCGGGCTGAAGCCCGTACTCGCCTGCCAGACGCAGGCCTTCCTGAGCGGCCACCAGGTTGACGGCCAGCATGAGCTGGTTGGCCAACTTGACCGCCTGGCCCATGCCCGGCCGGTCGCCGATGACGAAGATGCTCCGACCCACGGCCTCGAGGAGCGGGCGGCAGCGCGCCACGGCGGCTGAATCGCCGGCCGCCATGATGGCCAGCGTTCCCGCCTCGGCACCGGCGACGCCGCCGCTGACGGGCGCATCCAGGGCGGTAAGGCCGCGTTGAGCCAGATCCTGGGCGAGGCGTTCCATCGTGGAGGGGTCGATTGTGCTCATGACCAGGACGTCCAGTCCTGCCCGATCCAGCTGCCCTACCACTGCCTCGACCTGTGGTCGTGTCCGGACCAGCACGATCACGGCGCGCGTGGCGCGAGCGGCGACCTCGGCCACCGAGCCGGCGCTGCCGGTGCCTCGTATGTCGTAACTCGCGACCTCGTAGCCGGCCCGCTCGAGGTTGGCCGCCACAGGCACGCCCATCGCGCCCAGCCCGATCACGCCGACAACATCTCCCACGGTGGCTACGCTACTCCCCTCCGCACGTCCAGCAGCGCTGGACACGCGATCGCGAGCCTTCTCAGAGTCGTGCTGAGCGTCAGTCCGGTCCCCATCTGCATTTTGACTTGCCCAGGACATTCCCAAATACACTGTCGAGTCATGAGCACAGCCGTCGCGGAAGCGGCGCAGCCAGCTCGGCAGCTCCTCCGGCCGCAGCTTCTCCGCGCGGCGATCGCTTCCTCTTTAGGGACGACGCTGGTCTGGTATGACGTCTTTCTCTACGGTTTTGCGGCCAGCCTGGTGCTCGGCGACCGGTTCTTCCCGAGCTCTTCTCCCTTCGTCAGCACGCTGACCGCGCTCGCGACCTACCTGGTCGGCTTCGCGGCCCGCCCCCTGGGCGCCGCGCTGTTCGGGCACATGGGCGACCGGATCGGGCGCCGAGCCACGCTGATCGCAACGCTCTGGCTGATGGGCCTGGCCACGGTGCTGGTCGGACTGGTGCCTACGTACGCACAGATAGGGATCGCCGGAGGCGTTCTGCTGACCCTGCTCCGGATCGTGCAGGGCGTCGCCGCCGGTGGCCAGTGGGCAGGATCGGTTCTGCTGTCGGTGGAGTGGACCGAGCGCCGCTGGCGTGGGCTGACCGGCAGCCTGACTCAGCTGGCGATGCCCGCCGGGCTTCTACTCGCGCTCGGAGCGGTCCAGGTCTCGGCTTACTATGTGGGCTCGGGCTCGTACTGGGGCTGGCGCGTACCGTTCCTGCTTGGCGGAGTGCTGATCGTGGTGGGCCTTTACGTCCGCATCGGCACCTCTGAGACCCCGGTCTTCACAAAGCTGCTTGATGACGGGAAGATCGAGCAGGCTCCGGTCACGCAGGCGGTCGCCAGGCAGGGCTCGGAGGTGCTCCTCTGTGCGCTGGCCCGGACCGGACAAGAGGCGCCGTTCTACCTCTTCACGATATTCGTCATCGGCTACGCCACGAGCTTCTTGAAGTTCCAGCAGGCGGAGATCTTGAAATTCGTGATGATCGCAGCCGCCGTGTCGCTGGTGGCAACGCCCTTCTGGGGGTTTCAGTCGGATCTCCTGGGTCGCAAGCGTGTCTGCCTGATCGGCGCCGCCGCCATGCTGGTCTGGTCCTTCGGGTACTGGACGCTGCTCGACCAGGGCGTGCCCCTCCTGGTCTTCGGTGCGATCGTGCTTGCGCTGCCGATCCACGACATCCAGAGCGGCCCCCAGGCAGCGCTCATCGCCGAGAGCTTCACAGCGAGGCTGCGATACAGCGGCGCATCGTTGGCCTACCATCTGGCCGCGCTGATCGCAGGCGGCCCCGCCCTGGTCATTCCGATGGCGCTGCTGGGCGCTTTTCATCACTCACTGCCGCTCGCGATCTACGGCGCAGCGTGTGCTGCGATCAGCCTGGGTGCGGTGGCGCTTCTGCGGGATCGATCTGGCCAGGAGCTGTCAGCCTAAGCCGGCACATCCGTTCGCTGGCTCCACGAGAAGCCGCTCCTTTCGTTCAGGAGGCTTCGAACTGCGCGACCAGCTGCGCCACCTCGGCGATTAACTGCCAGCTCCCACCGTCCGTGACGACCGTGAGCACGTAGCTGCCGCGCGGTCCGCCCTGCACCAGCGCAGCGTCGTTGAAGGCTCCATTCAGGAACCCCACCTTGTGCACGACAGTCTCACCGGGGGGCACACCTGCGGGGATGCCCTCCTCGTACTCCGTATGCGTCAACAGCGGGTAAAGGTATGCCTGCGCCGCGGCGCCGCCCGCCCTCCCCTGTGCTTCCGCCTGCAAGAGCCGGGCCAGGTCGTTGCTGGTCGTGGTGTTCGGGTCGTAGAAGGCAGACTCGGTGGCGCCGTACGAACGCGCGTACGCGTTCAGCGCGCCGGTGCCGCCGTCGTAGCGCACGAGGATGTGCGCCGCCGTGTTGTCCGAGTAGGCGCCCGCCCGTCGGTCGAGCTCGGCCCGTGTGAAGCAGGCGCCGGCTTCGTAGTCGGAGAAGTAGCCGTCCTCCCAATCGCCGGGGTCGTAGCAGAGCTCATCGTTCGGGCTGGCACGGCCCGACGCTATATCCTCTGCATCCTTCATCAGCACCGGCAGTTTGTAGGTGCTTGCAGCCACGAAGCTCTGGTCGCCGTTCAGCGACCAGGACTCGCCGTTCCAGAGCTCCAGCAGCGTCACCCCGGCCGCCGCACCGGACGCGTCGAGAAGCTGCGCGACCTCGCTCTCCAGGGTGCTGAACGAGCGTGCGGTGGGCTGTGGGCTGGCGGCAGGTTGTGGGCTGGCGGGTTGTGGGCTGGCGGTGGACTGTGTGCTGGCAGCGGACGGCGAAGGCGCTGGAGAAAGCCGGGATCCCACCGCATTGACAGCGTGCGGCGGGGAAATGTCCTCATCCAGCCTGACCCCGGCCAGGACGGTCGCGAAGGCGATGGCGAAGGCGAGAACGGCGAGGGCAGCCCGACGCTTCACAAGGAAAACGTATAGCTACTGAGCTAATCGACTCTTAAGACAAGATCAGGAAGCCGTAAGCGCCTACTTCCGCGAGATGTTCATGTCGGTCAAAAGGTTCCGGTCCCAGACCATCACGTCATAGCGGCCGACGCTGTACTCACGAGAGGGTTGGCCGAAGGTATTCTCAGTCGACTGCCGGTCGAGCGGCTGCAGACCGAAGCGGTCGCGAAGAACGAAGCGCGCGTTGTTTCCGGCCACCGAGGGGTTGTACCAGTCGTCAACAGCCTCCCAGTGATAGGCGGAAGCCGTGTTGTCGCTCACCGTGATGGCCCGGACGCGCACCCGACCTCCCGTTGCGACCGTCACGGTGCTCGCCTCCCAGTAGCCGCTCAGACCGTAGGTCAGGTTCTGACGCTCGAGGAATTCCCCGATCGCGACCTCTGGGTTCACCGCCACCGGCGCCTCCAGGCCCACGGCCAGGACGCCCAGGTAGCCCACCGCCAGGGCCAGGGCCTCCAGCCGCAACCGGCCCGGCCAGACCCAGTCAGCCCCGCACCTTCCGGCCAGGACCGCGCCGAAGGCGAGCAGCGGAATCAGGTAGCGGGACGTTCTCAGGTCGATCGCCTGATTGCTGAACAGATACGCGGCCACGTCCACAGCCATGCCGACCACCAGCGCCCGGGTGACCAGATCGGGCTCCTCTCCTCGATACCAGGACCGCACTGCCCGGCCCCAGGTCGCAACGACGAAGGCCAGTCCCGCCAACCGAACCAGTGTGACCAGGGCGCCGGCCGTGACCGGCTGACCGAAGAAGTCGGCTCCGAAGACCAGCAGGGTGCCCTCAATCGTCAGCGCGAGGTTTCGGGGCATGTCTTCAATTCCCGCAAACGCGGCCTGCACTGGCACTGTGGTGAAGCCGCCCCGCTCGTGCAGCACCCAGGCGATCACCGTCGCCGCGGGCAGCGCCAGAGCGGCCGCCATCAGGAGAGCGAGGCGCGACCGGCGAGCCGGGTGCCGGCCCACCAGGCCTGTTGCCGAGACGAAGGCCAGAGCCAGTACTCCGACGTACATCGCGAGCATGTCGGAGAGCACCGCCAGCGTCAGCAGTACCCAGACGGTCGCGATCCCTGGCGGGCGTTCCAACGCCCTGTCGACCGAGATCAGGGCAAGGATCAGCAGCAGCGTCGTGCCGACGTGAAAAGGCCCGAGCAGGAGCAGCTGTGCCGCAGCGCCGGGAGCCGGCGCGATCAGCAAGACGAGGGGAATCGCCATCCTCACCAGCGCCTCGGTACCTCGCGCTCGGCCCCGAGCCAGGAAGCAGGCGGACACGACAAGCAGCGTGTAGATCGCGGCGCCGGCATCGTGAGCCACCGACAGTGACACGCCCCTCAGCCAGGCGATCACAGCGTAAAAGGGGAGGTCGGTCGCTACGAACGAGGCACCTGACAGCGTCCAGCCCTGCAGAAGCACGTTGCCGCGCGCCATCGCCTGACCCTGGAGGACGGCGTTCGCGCTGTCCGACGTGACAGGGGCGGTCAATGAAAGACGTTCGTAGAGCAAGAACAGGACCAGAGCTCCCGATGCGGTCCCCGCGATGGAGAGGAGCCGCGCCCTGGCGCCGGCGGTTGCCAAAAGCCTGTCGCGCTGCGCCCTGCGGGCCGGTGGACCCAGTTCAACAATCCGAGACCCCATTGGCTGTAGCTTGGCTGATCCGCGAAGTTGGGTGCGCCCGACGGGGTCTCAGACCGTCCTGAGCGCATCTGTAGGCGCCAGCCTGGCCGCCCGCAGCGCCGGGTAGAGCCCAGCCACACCTCCAATCGCCGTCGCGGCCACGAGACCACCCAGCACCGCGACCGCAGGCACCAGGATGGTCCAGCCTTGTTGGACCGCGAGCGCCGCCGTCAGCGCAACCCCCGTCGCGATGCCGGCGGTCCCCCCCAGTGTCGAAAGCAGCAGCGACTCTGACAGGAACTGGACTCCCACGTGGAGCCGGGTGGCGCCAAGCGCGCGTCTGAGGCCGATCTCCGAGCGCCGTTCGAGCACCGAGATCACCATCACGTTGGCGACGCCCACGCCGCCCACGAGCAGCGCCACAGCGCCCAGGCCGACGAACAGCGCCGTGCCCGAGCTCTGGACCGCAAGCCTGGCGGCCAGCGCGTCGGAGGGCCTCGTCACACCGACCTGGTCTGGGTTCTCCGGATTCGTCGTCCGCGCCAGCACCCGGCTGATTGCCACCACCCGCTCGGGATCAGCCCGGACGTAGAGCCGGGTCGGGAAGCCGTCGAAGCCCAGATCGGAGATCGCGAAGTCGAGGCCGACGAGCACCGAACGGTCGATCTCAGGTGCCAGCTGGACGGGCGCCAGGATGCCCGCGACGGTCAGCCACCGGCCGACCGCCCAGATTCGGACCGGGCTGTCCAGCGTGGCCACCCCCAGGGCACCAGCCGCGCCGAACCCGAGCACCGCGACCGGGTAGCGTGCCGTGGCCCCGTTGAGGAAGGTTCCCGCCAGAAGCCTGCCATTGAGCGTCTGCAGCAACGAAGGGTCCGTCGTACGCAGTCCGATGGCGCCGGTCTCGAAGGTCGGCACCAGGTCGCTCCGGTAGACCCCGCCCGGCAGCGTGGCCGTCGACGAGATCCGCTGAACCCCCGGCAGGAGTCCGATCATGGATGGCGCAGTCAGCGGTAGGGGGCCCTCTGAGCCGCCTATACCCTGGCCTTTCTCGACCGTCAGCAGGTTCGTGCCAAGCCGGTCGATCTGGGCCAGCAGATCAGCCTCGCTCGACTGGGTCACGCCGAGCACGCCGACGATCGCGGCTACCCCGATGCAGACGCCGAGAGCCGAAAATGCGGCACGGAGACGGCGGGCGCGCAGGCCCACAGTGCCCGCCAGCAGTACGTCGGCCGTCCGCAGGCGTGAGCGAGTCCTGGTAGTCCTCACGTCGTCGCCCCGGAGTCGCCGATGATGCGGCCGTCTTTGAGCTCGATGCGGCGGCGCATCGCAGCCGCCACGTCGTGGTTGTGCGTGATGACCGCGATAGTCGTGCCGTGGCGGTTGAGCTGCTGCAGCAGCGCCACGACCGCGGCGCCCGCGGCGGTGTCGAGATTGCCGGTCGGCTCGTCGGCGAGCACGATCGCGGGACTGCCCACGACTGCCCGCGCGATGGCCACCCTCTGACGCTCCCCGCCTGAGAGCTGGTTCGGTCGGTGACCTAGGCGATGCCCGAGGCCGACTCTCTCCAGCGCTTCGCGTGCACGGCGCCGGCGCTCCCGGGCTGGAAAGCCGCGGTAGAGCAGGCCGTTGGCGACGTTGTCCAGGACGCTGACGCCGTCGAGCAGGAAGAACTGCTGAAAGACGAAGCCCAGGTGGTGTGCTCGCAGCCCCGACAGCTCCACGTCCGATAAGTCAGAAGCGGCCTGACCGGCGACCAGGACCTCGCCCTGTGTGGGGCGGTCGAGGGTGCCCATGACGTGAAGCAGAGTGGTCTTGCCGGAGCCCGAGGGCCCCACGATGGCCAGCAGTTCTCCCTCCTCGATGGTCAAGCTGACGCCACGAAGTGATTCGACCTGTGGGTCGCCGGGGTAGCGCTTCGAGACGTTGTGAACCTCGAGCACGGCTCTCATCGAGCCGGTACCTCAACCGTCTGGCCCTCGGCCAGCCGGCTGCCGCTGACCTCGACCAGACCGCCGTCGCCGAAGAGGCCTGGCTGGACGGTCACCAGCCGGCGTGCACCGCCCGATCTGACCGCTACCGAATAACCGCCCTCGGGCTGCACCAGCAGCGCGGTCACCGGGACGGCCAGGACGTTCTTCCTGGATGCGGTCGTGATCGAAACGTAGACCGGCGCCTGATCCAGCGTCCCGGCCGCGGACTCGTCCGCCAGGGCGACGGTCACCGCGACGGTCGCCTGCTGTCCGGAACCCCCCTGGCCCTGCCCCTGCCCCTGGTTCTGCGGCGTTGTCGCGACCCGGCTGACGTCCGTGACCGAGCCCGCCACGGTGGTGTGACCGTCCGGCATCAACACGGAAACCTGATCACCGCGGTTGACGAGCTGCTGCCGGCTGACGTCGAGGGGCACCGTCACCGTGTGGTGGATAGCGGTCAGGTCCAGCACCGGGGTTCCTGGCGCGGCCTGGGCGCCCAGGGAGGCGCGGACCGCCGCCACCCTGATGGGTCCCGAGGCGAAGACCACCTCACCCAGCCGGACCATCCCACTCTGGGGCAGGCCCAGCGACGCCTGCCAGCGCCGAACGGCCGCCGAGTCGGCACTCGTGAAGTTTCCGTCGGCCGTCAGGTTGCCTGCGCCGACGACGCCGAGGTCGATGAGATCCTGCTCCAGCTGCTTCACGTCCTCGCCACTGACCCCGGGGCCGAGCTGCCGGTACGCCGGCTGCGTGCCGTTGAGCAAGATCACGGGCGTGCCGTTGACCGCGTAGAGCGGCTGGCCCTGGCTGACGTGGGCCCCGAGCGCCGGCAGCCAGGTGAAGCTGCCGTCCAGCCGGGCGCTGGTCTGCAGCATCTGGAGCGCCGCTTCGGCATTCTGGAGGCTGACCCGCGCACTGGCGACCTGGGCATCGGCCTGGTGCTGCGCCTGCTGGGCGTGCTGCTGTGCGGCTGCGACGGCTGCCGGGCCCTGAGCCTGGCTGATCGCCAGCTGGTTTGCGGCGGCGGTGTCGGTGGCTGCCGTCATCGCCGCGCTCAGTGATGCCTGTGCCGTATTGACCGTCGCACGAGCCTGCTGGACCTGGTCCGGCGTCGCGCCGCCCGGCGCGCTGAAAGTCGTCGTGGCGCCGTAGTTCAGGATTCCGTTGACGCGCTGCCGCTGGACGACGTCCGTGCGCTGCACCGAAGCGGTGCCGGTCGGCACCGCGGTGGCCGCGGCGGCGGGTGCCGCCCGGTCGCGGAGTACGAAGATTGCGATGGCGCAGGAGCAGGCGACCACACCGGCGGCAGCGGTGACGGCTATCGTTCGCCCCATCAGGCGCTCCAGAGCTGACCCTGCGCCGGATTTGCAGATTGAACGCCTGCCGGCTGCCGCGCACCCGGGCCGCCGCCGCACCCTGCGAGCCCGACCGCGAGGCGCAGGCCGGCCAGGACCCCGGCGAGTGGAGCGTGTACTTTCATGCTCGCCACCCTAGGTGCCTGCCGCCCACCGGCACATCGCCGCCTAAGGTGAATCCGATCCCCGACTTTCGGGGACCGCTGATCCCTCTTTGGGGGGACGCCGCCAGAGCTTCCGGCTCGTCGCTGGTCGCCTGGGGTACTGAGTAGATATCACTATAACTGATAGGATCGTGCTAGGATTGTCATCCGGACCCCATCATGGATCGAGCGGTCACTCTCCCCCGCGAAGTCGGACCGCGAAGTCGGGGGAGTACCCGGCGAAGCCGGGGGAGGGGGACCAGATACCCTCGAACGGAGGAAGGAAGGGATGGCACGGCGAAGCTGGTATGGCCGCGGTCGGTATCGCCACGTGTATATGCGTGGTTCCTACGGCGATCGGGCTCGCACGATAGCGGCGGCCGCCCTCGTGGTGCTCTACCTGCTGGCCAGGTTCGTATTCCCAGGGCTGGGCGCACTCTTCGTCGGCATGCAGGTTCCCTACCTCTTGCTTGCGCTCCTTCTGTTCCTGGCCTGGCCGGTTGGCGCGATGCATGACAAGCGCATCGCGGTGGCCATCCTGGGCGCATTCCTGCTTCTTCTAGCCCTGCACATCGTCTGACGGCGCCTCCGGCCCGCTCCCCCCACGGTTGTGGTGGGGGCCAGGGGTGCCCGCTAACCCCCGAAACGGTTATCGTGTTGGTCGGGGTGGATGAGGTCGGGTTCAGTAACAGTGACTCAAGACCTCTATAAGATCCTCCAGGTCGATCCGGACGCCGATGCCGAGGTGATCGAGGCGGCGTACAGGCGGCTGGCGCGCCGCTACCATCCGGACGTCAATCACGCCGCCTGGGCGGAGGTGAGGATGAGGGAGCTCAACATCGCTTATCAGACCCTCCGCCATCCGCGCCAGCGGGCGCTCTATGACGGTCTGCGCACCAGGACGAACGGAGCAAGGAGGGACGGTTCATCACCGCAGATACACCGGTGCTACCGCCACACAGGCCACGTCGCCATCGAGAGCTGCGACGGCTGCGGCGCGGGTCTGTGCGACCTCTGCGCCGGGCGGTTTCAGCCTCCCACATGCGCCGCGTGCGTGGTGCGGTGGGCGCGCGGGCGCCAGCTGGGGGCCGTCGTCACTCCTATGGCCGCGGCCCTGGTCGCAATAGTCGTCGGCGGCGTGTCAGTCTGGGCGGCCGGCCGTGTGCCCGACTGGCCGCGAATTCCACTGGTCGGAGTCGCCCTCGACATCCCGGCTTCGGTCGCGGTTCTGTGTTCGGTGGCGATCGCCCTTCTCATAGCTCGAGCGCTCTGGGACCTTCACCGGCTGCGCCACCTCGTGCGCGAGGCGATCGCCTCTCCCTGACATCTCCCGAAGCCCGGCAACTCCGCGAGCCTACAAACGTGGGGGGGCGCGCTCAGACGGCCTCAGTCGCGAAGACCACGACGTTCGAAAGGTACCGTCCCTGGGCGCGGCTGAATGTGCCGCTGCAGGTGATAAGACGCAGGACCGGTTCGGGTGTGGCGCCGTAAACAGCCTCGGTCGGAAACGAGTTCACCGCGAACGTAGCAACCCGATCCACCTGGAACCGCACCTGGGAGCCGTCCGCCCGAGCCACCAAGACCTGGTCGCCCACCCGGAGACCGGCCAGCCTCGCAAACACCGCGGGGCCGGTGGTGGAGTCGAGGTGGCCAAGGATCACCGCGGGCCCCGCGTCGCCGGGCACAGACCCCAGCTTGTACCAGCCGGCCTGGTGTGGGTCCGCGGGCACTTCGATGGTGCCGTCCGGCGCCAGGCCGAGGTCGGTGATGCTCGCGTCCACCCCGATCGAGGGGATCCGGATGTGCACCGGCGGCGCGCTCTGGCCCAACGCCGCGGCCGCGGCTCCGGGTCCGCTGGCGCCGTCGATCGCGCGAACGATGGGCGTCGTCACCGGCATTATCGAAGGCGTCGCTCTCGGGGCGGGAACGCGTATGAATGTGCCGGCTGTCGCCGCCGGCGAACTGGTCCCAGCCCCGGACGAGGCCGGCGTGCAGCCGGCCAGGAGGGCCAGCGCTGCAAGAGCTAGCCACCATGAGTGGCCGGGCCGCACGCCTGATGCTCCTAGATGCCCGGCCGGTGTGAGCGTGCTGCCAGGCCGACCGCGGCCAGGAGAATGAGCGCCATCAGCACCACAAGCGGTCCCACCTGGAGGGCGCCGGCGCCTGCCAGGCCACCCTCACCAGTACTGGCGCCTCCGTTCGGCGCGCGGACGGCCGAAACCGCGTCCAGCACCGGGATCGCGGTGACGGGCTGGGATCCCTCTCCTCCGGTTCCGATGATGGTGTTGACGGTTCCGGCTGTGACGGCTACGCCGTCCGCCTCGAAGAGTGGATGAGGGTCGGTGGACTCCTTACCTGTGTTCCAAAGCGCCAGGTTGTACGAGCCAGGGTCGATCGTGGCGTACTGGGAGCACTGGGTGAAGCCGATGTTGGTGAAGAAGATCGGCTGCCCGGTGGGTGCAGCGACGTCCACTCCCGGCACCTCTGGCGCGAAGTGGCAGAACCGAATGACCACCTTCCCGGCCGTCTCCGAAGGACTGTCCGAATACAGGCCTGTTCGAGGGTCGGATTGCTTGCCGGAGACGACCAGCGTGTAGTACGCGTCCGCGGTCAGCACCTGCTGTGTCTCACCGACGACCGAGGTGGAACCCACCGGCCGGACCACGAAGTCGTGGTTCATCGCGGTGATCCGGAAATACGCAGAGACCGTCTTGTAGGCGACGTTGGAGAAGTACCGAGCGCCATCGACCGAGAAGTTCACGTTCGACGGGTAGTCGGGCAAGAGGTTGACGAAGCGCACGTGCGCGGGGTTGGCGGCAGCAGCGGCGGGCGCGGCGCCGGCCAGCACCGGCAGGAGCGCCGCGACGGCGCTGAACAGTAAGAGAGGTCGTTTCATGAGTGGGTTGTGCCCTCCTTTCGTTCTATGACGCGGATCCGGGCCCGGGGCTCGCGCCCCTGGGCTCGACCAGCCCCGTCCAGGCCTCTTACGTCGGCTGTGCGGCGCAGCACGACGTCCCACTCCAACCCCATCGACACGAGCTCCGCGAAGGCGACCGCACCGGTCAGGGAGACCGTCGCGATCATCGCGGGCAGTGCGGTCGCGACCTGACCCAGCGAGTGAACAACCACGGCTGGTGTCAGTGCTTCCTGCGGCGGCGCCTGCAGCAAGGCAAGCGTGACCGCGAACATGCAGGCCGAAACCGCCGCGACCACGGCACCGGCCAGCAACGAGAAGCGCAGTGTGGCGCAGGCGGCCAGAGCCGTCGCCACCAGCAAGAAGGTCGCCGCCAGCGCTGGGCTGAGCGCGACCACGGGGGCCAGGGACAGCGCACACCACGCTGTCAGCCCCATGACAAAGGACCGGGTCCTCAGACGCCCTGGCCTCACGCGCTGACCCTCCATGCACGCAGCAGCTGTACAACCGCGAGGCCGGCCAGGAGCACCGCAGCGCCCAGGATCATCATTGCCACGACGAACGCCGTCCTGCCAGACCCCGCAGGTACCGGAGCCGTCTGCCCGCCGTGGCCGTCGGACGGCGGCTCCACAACGGCCACCCTGCCTGCCGCGTCAATCGTCGCGACATCTCCACTCAAGTTCGCGCTGTAAAGCGCGGTCACCACCCGCTGCATCGCGGTTTCTGTGGTGCCGATCAGCCACAGCACCGTCCGCTGCCCTGAACTCGTCTCAGCAACCACCCCAGCGCCAGGAGGCGGCTGTGGGAGGCCCCTCGCCATGCGCGCGAGAGGTGCTGTGCTGTCCGGCGTCCCTACGACGACCAGGTTGGCTGTACCCGCCAGCGCCGCCGGGTCCGCGAGCAGGGAAGCCTCGAACACGCCGTGGGGCGCTGCGGATCGGCGGCCGAGCGCGACGGCGGCCTGGAGGGCTGCCGTCAAGGTGGCTGGAGCCACGTCTGCCAGCAGAAAACGGACGGGCTGCTGAGGGCCGTCGAAAAACGGAAACGCAAGCGCGCCCAGGTCGGTCCCGTCGTTGGGCGGGGGTGGCAGGCGGAATGATGCGGACAGGGCGCCACCTACGCTGGTCAGGCCCCCACCGGGTTGGCTCTGGATGCTGATGGCCAGCGAGTTGAGACCCTGCCGGAGGAGCCGCCCCGAGACCTGCGCCGCCAGCATGGTTGCGCGACCCCGGACCAGGCTGCCGGCAGCCACCTGGCTGCCGTTGACGGCCACCTCAGCCTTGCCGGCCGCGTCCAGCTGCGGGATTATGACCCGGAGGTCGGCAGACTCGCCTCGGCCCACAGTCGGGGCCACGAAGCTCATGCCTGCCTCGTAGGAGCGCCCACCGGCAGTCGCGATGCCGGATACCTCGGGTCCCCCGAGCTGGAGGCTGCGGAGCGGTTCGCCGCTTGCCCCCGGAGCCGGCGCCGATGCGATGGCGTAAGCCCCGGCGAGAGCGGTGGTCCCGCGGCCGCTCAGCGCGGCGGCTGCCCTGGCCAGCGCGGAGTTGGTCGCGCCAGACACGAGGAGGACGGTGGTCCGGTTATCCCACGGAGACAGAGCAGTCACCACCAGCCCGTCATCGGCCCTGGCCACCTTGCCGTCAGGCGCCGTCCAACCGTCAGGCGCCGATCGCCAGCCGGCAGCTGCCAGTACCCGCTGGGCGGCGGGTAAATGGTCCAGGCGGCCCACCATCACTACACCGCCACCGTGCGTCTCCGGGACCCCGAGCTGTGACGGCTGGATGACCTTGAGCTGCACCCGCTGAGTCGCCACCTGGCGGCCCAGCTCGGCAAATATGCGCAGGGCGGCACTCGTCTCGGCCATGTCGGGAGAAGAAGGCAGAGCAACTGCCAGAGCCGGCACGGCGGCGCTGGATGCATCCGTTGCCAGCAGCGACCACGGGTAGGTCTCGAGGCCCGGCAGGCCGCTGGTCAGCGAGGCCAGGCTGTAGTGGATCAGAGTCGGAGCCTCGACTTTGCCGTAGAGGAGGCTCTGCCCAGCCGGGCCCGCGGCGAGGTCGAAACTGACCTGCAGGCGATTCGGGCGCTTCAGGTCGATCAGCGAAGCTGGTATGGGGACCTCGAGGACGCCGCCGGCAGCGTGGCCCCGGTCCAGATCCACAGTAGAGATCGCGCGCCCATTGACGGCGATCACCATCGTCGACCCCGGCCCCGACTGCGGGCTGTAGGCGAAGAAGACTCGTACGAAGCTGCCCGAGGCGGCCAGCGGCGCGCCTGGCGCCGGAAAGAAGGTCTCCAACAGACCATGAGCGCCGTGCGACGTCATGGTGCTTATCGCGAGCCCCTCCAGGGAGATCTCCTGCGCCACGGCAGGGGGCTCGGCGCCAGCCGCCGGTCGCGAGCTGCCTGCGGCCGTCCCGGCTGACAGCACCACAGCCAGGAACACCGCAGCCGCCAGTGCGCACCCGCGCAAGTTTCCCCCCTTGACCCACAAACTCGGAATCAGGCCGGCAATCTAGCCTGGACGAATGGTGACACACGGGACCGGCCGGCCGCGCCGCTGCACGACCGGCCGGTGAGTTGGGGGGGGCGGAGGTCCTGCGTTATGGGGCCGTATAGATGCGGCCCCCCGGGTCGTACTTCGCGCACGGGCCCCTCCAGGCGGCCATGATCTGCTGTGACCGCGGCCCTGCCTTCAGGTTGTCGAGGCTCGCGGGCATGTGGAACTGGCCCTGCGCGTCGGGATCCGGCCAGTCCTCGATGCCGTGGTCACGCATGCACCGGGCGAACTGGCGCATCAAGGCCGGGTCCTGCGACTGATCGCCCCGGGCCTGGGCAGGGAGCTGGTCGTAGATTGCCTGGCAGGCCTGTCGCACTGAGGGTGGCGGATCGGGCGTACCGCCGGGGAAGTGCGCCTGACCCTGGTCGTCGATGGTCGGATCCGGAAGGTCGGGCATGCCGTTCTGGCGCGCGCACTGCACCAGCCGGTGCCAGATCGGTGCGGCGGCGTCGCGCACGCCGGCCGCGTGCTGAGGGGCCGGGCCACCGCAGGCCGCCATCGCCAGCACAGCTCCAGTCGCGAGTAGCAGACGCCTGTATGGAGGATTCATGGCCCGCAACCTATGACCCCTGGGCTTCCTGGCACATCGCCCCGCGCGGGGATTACCGCCCCCGTAATCTGGTGAGCCACATTCCCCCGGCCGAGGGACGGACGCGGGCCCGGGGCCATCATATGATCGTGCCGCGAGGATGAAGGCTCTTCGGCGGCGGCTTCCGGGCGAGTTCGGCCTGCGGGCCCGAATGGCGGCCTCCTATGTGCTGGTGACGTTCGCCGCCGTGGTCCTGGTCGAGGTCCTGGCCGCCGCACTGGTGATTCCGACCTTCAATGCCCGGACGGACCTGAGCAGCCGGCTTGTGACAACGGCCAACGAGTTCTCGGTTCGCTACGGCAACGTCCTGCAGAAGCTGGCTGCGACGTCATCGGACCCCACGGCCGGCGTGGACGCCAGGACGGCGCTGCAGGTCTTTCAGGATCAGCGGGTCAAGATGGGAGTTACTGATGCACACCTCAATCCGGGCCAGGAGAGGCCACTGGACAACGGAGTGCTGATCCCTTACGTGGACGGCCTGCTGCCGGACAACGCTCCCATGTCACTGGCCCTCATCCTTGGCGCCGACGCGCTGGTCTATGCAAGCTCGTATCCAGCGCGGTATGGGCCCGGTTCGACCGCGGCGCAGTGGCTGCCCGCAGGCTGGGACAAGGGGGCACTGTCCGGCGTTGGCAAGCTCAGCAATGGCCCGGTAGCGTGGGCGACGCAGCCCATCTTCTGGCGGCCCGTCGACACGACCGCTCTCGACCCGAAGGCGCCGGCCGTTGCTCAGAACTCGGGCGTCGTGAAGGGCGCGGGAGGCGGCGAGGGAAAGGGAGGCAAGGGCGGTCTTTCGGTCAGGCAGCCGCTGCTGGGCTACGTATACGTGCAGGTCCCATTCCAGCCCACGGGCCTTTCCTTCGGGGACCTGAAGCCGCAGCTGCTGTCGGGCTTGTGGTTTCTGGTCGCCACCGTCCCGGTCGGGGTCCTGTTCGGCCTGTTGACGACCCGCGGAATGATCCGCCGCCTGCAGCGCCTGGCTGCCGGCACCGTCGGCTTCGCGGCAGGCGACTTCTCTCAGCGCGTGCCCGAGGCGGGCGCCGACGAGGTTGGACAGCTCGAACGCCACTTCAACCTGATGGCCGAGCGCCTGGACGAGTCGATAGCCGAGCGGCAAGCGCTGGCCGAGAAGAACGCGCGCCTGGCCGAGCGCTCGCGCATCTCGCGCGAGCTCCACGACTCGATCTCACAGGACCTCTTCTCCATCAGCGCCCTTGCCGGCGGCCTGCGCAAGGCTCTCCCTGCCGGCTCGGCGCTGCAGCCGCAGCTGGAGACGCTGTCGAAAACGGTCGGCTCGGCCATTCAGGAGATGCGCACGCTGCTGCTGGAGCTGCGGCCGACTGCGCTCGAGGAGAAGGGCCTCGTGCCGGCCCTTGCAGATCTGTGTGACGCGTATGAGGTGCGGGTCGGCGTCCGGGTGAGGAAGGACCTGGCGCCCATCGTGCTCGACCCCGCCGTAGAACAGGCGGTGTTCCGCATCGCCCAGGAAGGTCTCTCAAACGCCGTCCGTCACTCCGAGGCCGACGAGATCGAGGTCCGGCTGCGACAGGACGGCGCGCAGGCCGAGCTCACGGTGGCCGACAACGGCCGCGGCTTCGACCATGAGGATCCCCCCGAGCACGGGCTGGGGCTGAAGCTGATGGCGGAGCGCATCCGCGAGCTCGGCGGTTCCCTGGCCATCGAGAGCACGCCGGACAGGGGCACAGCGCTGCGCGTGCTCCTGCCGGCCTCGGCGGCGGCGTGATCCGCGCCCTGATCGTCGACGACCACAACGTGGTCCGGCAGGGACTCCGCTTCCTGCTCGAGCACGAGGCCGAGATCGAGGTGGTCGGCGACTGCGCCGACGGCGACTCGGCCATCAGAGCGGTCGACGCCCTGGTGCCGACCGTCGTCCTGCTCGACCTCCAGATGCCAGGACTGGACGGCATCGCCACGCTTCGACTTATCAAGACGCGGAGCCCGGCCACTCAGGTGATCGTGCTTACCTCGCACCAGGGAGACGACCTGGTCTTCGATGCCGTCCGCGCCGGGGCCACGTCCTACCTGCTGAAGACGGCGGGCGTCGAGGAAGTCGTCCGCGCCGTCCACGCAGCCGCGCGCGGCGAGAGTGTGCTCGACCCCGGCGTAGCGGCACGGGTGCTGCAGGAGATGCGTGGACGCGACCGCCAGCCCGTGGATGCGCTGTCGCCCCGCGAGATCGAGGTGCTGCGGGCTCTGGCCCGGGGCCGCTCGAACAAGGAGATCGCGGGGGCCCTCCACATCGGCGAGGAGACCGTCAAGACGCACGTCTCGAACATCCTCTCCAAGCTGCACCTGGCGGACCGCACACAGGCGGCCATCTACGGTCTTCAAAAGCGGCTTGTACCTCTGGACAAAGCGCTGGAATAGTCCGTCGCGTACTGCTGATGCCGCCTGAATAGGGCTGACGCGCGGACCTGCTCCCGCTTACCCTGCGGCGGTGAGCTTCCGCCCCACCCGTCTGTTCGCCGGCTGCCGTCCGGAAGTCGCGGCCGGCCCGGATGGCCGCATCCTCGCGGTTGGCGCGGCTGCCCGCGAGGCTGCCGGTGCAGATGCGGAGGTAGAGGAGTTGCCCGGTCGCACCCTGCCGGGACTCGCGGACGCCCACATCCACCTGGAGTCGCTCGCCCGGCTCAAGCTGGAAGTGGACCTGGCGGGCTCACCGTCGCTCGACCACGTGCTGGCCCGCATCCGTAGACACGCGGCCACGCTGCCACCCGACGCCTGGGTCGTAGGCCGCGGCTGGTACAACGACGTCTGGCCGGACGCCCGCTTTCCGGACCGCCGGTCGCTCGACGAGGCGGTTGCCGGACGTCCCGCGCTGCTGCTCCGCAAGGACGGTCACTCGGGCTGGGTCAGCTCAGCCGCACTGGGTGTGGCCGCCATCACGCGCGAAACCCCCAACCCGCCAGGCGGCGTGATCGACCGCGATCCCGACGGCGAAGCCAGCGGGATCGTGCGCGAAAACGCGGTGCAGGCTGTGCAGCGCTGCATTCCCCGCCCGTCGGATGAGCAGCTCGACGCGGCGATGGCGGCTGCCCTGCGGGACCTGGCACGACGTGGCCTGACATCCGTCCACTCGATGGACACCCCCCTCGCCTTTGCCTCGCTCTCCCGTCTACGGGCTCGCCGCCCGCTGCCTCTCAGGGTCAGCTACAACCTCCCCGCGCCGCGCCTTGAGCACGCCGAGCGCCTCGGCATCCACAGCGGTCTGGGCGACGACCGCCTGCGCATCTGGGGCGTCAAGGCATTCCTGGACGGCTCGCTCGGCAGCCGGACCGCCGAGATGGTCGACGGGTCCGGCGTGCCAGTGCTAGCGCAGCCCGAGCTGGTGGAGCTTGCCAGCCGCTGCGCGACGGCAGGTCTCAACCTCTGCCTCCATGCGATCGGAGACGGAGCCGTGCGCCGTGCGCTCGACGCACTGGAGCCGCTGGCCGGGATCTGGCCTGGCTGGAGGCCGCGCATCGAGCACGCGCAGTGCGTCGACCCGGCCGACGTGCCGCGTTTCAGGCGCGCGGGGGTGGTGGCCTCGATGCAGCCGATCCACGCCGTCACCGACCGCGACCTCGCGGACCGGGAGTGGGGTGAGCGCACCCGGCACGCGTACGCGTGGCGGGCGCTGCTGGACGCGGGCGCGGTCCTGGCCTTTGGTTCAGACGCTCCGGTCGAGCCGGCGGACCCGCTGCTCGGCATCGACGCGGCGACCGCATGGCGGCGGCGTGCCGGGTGGTACCCGGACCTGGCGCTGACCGAGGCGCAGGCGCTCCGCGCCTATACCTGGGGAGCCGCGTACGCAGCCGGCATGGAGGACCGGCTCGGCGGGCTCCGGCCGGGAATGCTCTGCGACCTCACGTTGATCCGCGACGGACGGGTGACCGCCACCGTGGTCGGCGGCCAGCTGACCTGGCGTGAACGATTGCGCAAAGCCCCGCCGAATAAGGCCCCAACGGGTCACTGAGCCTGTGGGAACCAGCGTTCGCGGGACGGATAGAGGTAGCTCCTGGTCAGTACGTTGAGTACACGGCGGGCGCGGCCGAAGTGGTCGACCACGTCCCGCAGGTCTCCCGCTGAATGACCCGCGGCTCGAATCGCGAGCCGGTAAGCCCTCCGACCCAACCATTCCAGCAGCCAGATGCCCTGCTGTGGGCCACTGGCTCGGGCGAGCTCGTCAGGAGGCGGCGCGGGCGCCTCCAGGCTGGTTGCGTTGAGAAGCCGGTTGATGCGCTCGACGTGCCGAGGCTGCAGCGGATGTGCTGCCGCGTGCTCGGGGAACACGCCGCCGAGAAAGAGCGCAAGGTCGCCAAGCCGCCGGCAGACGGCGGCTCGCTGGGTGTCCGGCACCACCTCCAGCAGCTGCGTCAGACGCAGCGGGTCGAGCTCGCTGTAGCGCCGCCGGCGCCACCCGCGCGGCGTCCGCTGCCACACGCTCCCGCTGGCAACCCGCGTGTAGGACGCGAGCAGCTCTGCAAGGAAGGCGCGGTGGGAGTTGCCGGCCAGGAACTCCCGCAGACTGGCAACGTCGAACACCGGCACGGTTCGGGCCGGGCCGAGCCACTCTTCAATGAACACCGCGTGTTCCAGGTCATTCGCGACCCGGTTGACCAGCACGGAGAAAGCAAGGAACGGCGATGCCGAGAGCAGGGGGTCACGCTCGGTGACGCTCGCGAACAGCGCCTGGAACAACGCCGGGCTCCTCAGCAGCTCGTCGAGCTTCGCTGGGTCACTGCGCAGCTCCTCGACCGCCGGTCCGCCCGCAGCCGACTGGAGCAGCTCCATGTCGGCGGCGGTCAGCAGGCGGAAGTAGCGGGCGTCGGTCACTCTGCGGGAACGGGCGACGCGCCGACGAATGCGCGCAGCTCAGCCGCCAGCCTGTCCCTGGACGGCGGATGGATGTACATCATGTGCCCAGCCTCGTACCGAGTCATCCTGACATTACCGGACAGGCTGGGATCGAGCCCCATACGTTCCAGGGTCCATTCGGCGGCTGCGAACGGCGTCGCCAGGTCGAAGTATCCGCTGGCCAGCAGCAGCTTGAGCTCGCGGCTCCGCGACATGGCTTTGCGGAGCATCGAGGCGACGTCGAGGTACTTGTTGTCGGCGTCTTCGCCGAAGTTCCAGGGTCGCACGCGCTCGCCGTTCAGCACCTCGTATGGCAGATCCGACTCGAAGCCCAGCTCGCCCCGCAGATATGAGTTCACCGCAGCTGAGAACGGAGCCTGGATGATGGCGTAGCTTGGGTCGTACTCGGGAACCTCGCCTGCAGCGTCGGCGTCGATGCCGGTGAAACGGCTGTCGAGGCGGCCGACCGTGCGACGTTCGGAACGCAGCAGCTCCTTGAAGAAGCGGGGCGGGCTCACACGCAGGTCGCACTCCTCAAGGAAGCTCTTCGACAGGCCGGTCCAGCCGGCCAGCCGATCGAGCACCGACGCGCGCTCTGTGGCCGGTGCTCGCTTGCCGCGAAGAAGCAGGCTGGCATAGTCGCCCAGTGCGAACTCTTCGACCTGATCTGTGAGCGTTCGTAGGCTCTGGTCACGGTCCTTGAGGCGCTGGTGATACCAGGCTGTGGCGGCGTACGTAGGCAGGCTCAAGACGTAGGGCAGGTCATTGGCACCGCCTTGCCGGCCGGCCTGAAAGAGCAGGATGGCAGAGATCAGAGCCACTCCGTTCAAGTACATGCCATACCGGTCTTGAAGGTGCTGCGCCAGCCCCGCCGCTCGAGTCGTCCCGTAGCTCTCGCCGACCAGAAACTTGGGCGCGGTCCAGCGTCCTGCGCGCGTGGTGTAGAGGCGGATGAACTCGCCCACCGACTCAAGGTCCTCCCTGAAGCCGTGGAACTGATTGGCCTCTTGCCCAGCCGCCGCACGACTGAAGCCGGTGCTGACGGGGTCGATGAAAACGAGATCGCTGACGTCAAGCAGCGATGCGTCGTTGTCGATCACCCGGTAAGGCGCCGCCGGCGGCGTGGGTCCGTCAGGGACGTCGACGCGACGCGGGCCGACCAGGCCGAGATGGAGCCATGTCGACGATGAGCCGGGCCCGCCGTTGAACACGAAGGTCAGTGGCCGCGCGCCGTCCTCGACCGAGTCGGTGCGCGTGTAAGCGATCGAGAAGATGCTCGCTCTAGCCTCGCCCTCCTCACTTCGGAGCGTGGTGGTGCGGGCCACCGCCCGGTAGGCGACGGCGTTGCCGCCGATCTGCACAGTGTGCTCGGTGACGGACTCATTTTCTGGCGGCGGCGCCGGCTTCTCCTCTCCTGACCTGGGGTCGGTGCGCTCGTTTTCGGTCACGGTCGCCATGATGACACCCGTGGACCGTTCGGCTCACCGGTAGCCGGAGGCGCTGGCGCGGGGAGAAACCGCGGACCCGGCGTTCCCGGTGTTACGGTCGGGCAATCGTGACAGAGATCGTCAAGCTTAGGCCCGGAGATGGGATGAACGCGATGGCCGCTGAGGCGATCCTCAATCGGGAGCTGGGTCGAGGCATCTACGCGCTGGGCCGGCTGTCCAGGGACGCAGCAGATCCGATCGCGGCGGTCTGGATCGCCCGCGAAGCAGGGCCCCAGCCGGTCGGGGCGGCAGTCGCACGCCTCCTGATCCCCGAGGACGCCGCCTACTACGAGCGGTTCGGTCCCGATGCCGTCAAGCTCTTCACCGGCACGGTCGGCTCCTACGAAGCGGTGGCCGTCGAGCCTGGCTTCCGCCGGAGGGGCACCGGTCGCCTCCTGACCGAGGCTGGTCTGGAGTGGATGCGCCAGCAGGGCTGTGACGTGGCCGTAACCCTGGCCTGGCTGTCCGGGCGCAGTGACTCGTCGCCTCACCTGTTCAGGAGCCTCGGATTTCGCGAGTGGGGGACGGTCGAGCGGTTCTACTACGAGGAGAGCCTGCGGGATGGCTGGGAGTGCCCGGTCTGCCTGGGTCCCTGCCGCTGCTCCGCGACCCTCTTCACGCTCCGCCTGTGACCAGAGACGACGGGTTGGCGCTCCTGGCTCGAGCCCGGTCAGCTCAGGCGGTTACAGCGGCGCTGTCTCAGATCGCGTCAGGAAACCCGCGTCTGCGTGAGGCATTGCTCGAGCGCTACGACGACATCAACGCGGAACCCCGGCGACTCGATGCCGACGGCGGGATCAGGGCTGCACTGCTGCGCGGGCTACGCCAGTGCGCTCTGGCCGCTGACATCGGACTGCTGGAGGATGCGGTTCACACCTACGAGTTCGGCGCCCGCGGCGACTCCGACGCCCACAGCGAGGTCGCTTGCAACCTGCGCGCGGCCGGGCTGCTCGCGCTGGCTGGGGTCGACGAGCCTCTGGCCGCATACCACGCCACGCGCCTGCTGGCCGACCCATACACCGCCCGCGGATCACGTGAGCCGGCGCTTACCGCAGTGCGGCTGCTGGCCGCTACGGGCCAGCACCTGCCGCTGTACAGGCATCTTCTGCAGGAGGGAGCCATCGGCGAAGAGGCGGCCGAATGCTTCCGCGCGCTGGCGAACGCGCCCACCGGCATCCTTCTGGACCTCGCCGAGCGCTGGCAGTCCAGCTCGGACGAGATTGCGCTCCTGGGCATGTTCGACACTTTGCTCGGTCACCCGGCACTCGATCGCTTCAGCCGCCTCGTGATGCACTTCATCGAGGAGTCGCCGCTGTTGGACCTGGTCGCCTACGTGGCCGCCGCCATCGTGGCCGGGCGCAGTGAAGCGCTGACCCATCTGCTGGCCGGCCGCGCCACTCTACCCAATCCACGGGGCCAGTTGATCCGGGACGCACTCGCTCTCAGACGTCCCTGACTCCCTGCGTATCCTCAATCCGTGAGCACCGCAACCGCCTGTCCGCCACTCGAGCCCGGAAAGCTGACACCTGCCCGGCTGCCGGCGGCCCGCGGCCCAGCACTTGATGCCGGCGGGTCTGCCACCGCCGTCGCGGCCGGCCTCGCCGCCTCCTCGATCGCCGGAAGGACATGACCGTCCATCGGCACGCCCTCACGGGAAGCAGGCTTCGCCTTGCCTTTCTGCTGACGCTGATCGTCCTGATCGTAGAAGCGTCTGCCGGGCTGGTAGCCAACTCGCTGGCGCTGCTCTCAGATGCAGGCCACATCCTCACCGACGCGTTCGCGTTGGGCCTGGCCTGGTTCGCCGTGGAGCAGGCAGGCAGGCCGTCTGACAGCCGCCGCACGTACGGCTACCATCGCGTGGGCATCCTGGCAGCGCTCGTCAACGGCGGCACCCTGATCCTGGTCGTTGCGGCCATCGCGTTCGAAGCCGTGAGGCGGCTCCAGCATCCCGAGCCGATCCAGGGTGGGCTCGTCATCGCCGCCGCGCTGGTCGCGCTCGCCGTCAACACCTTCATCGCCCTGAATCTGCGCCACGCGGGTCCCGACCTCAACGTCCGCGCGGCCCTGCTGCACGTGCTGGGAGACCTGGCTGCTTCGGTCGGCGTCGCCATCGCAGGCGCTGTGGTCCTCCTCACCGGCTGGCTGCCGGTCGACCCTCTGCTTTCGCTGGCGATCGCCGGCCTGATCGCATTCGGCGCCTTGAGCGTAGTGCGCGCGACTGTCCACATTCTGCTCGAGGGAACGCCCAGCGGCATCGACCTCGAGGCCGTCCGGCGGGAGATCGAGCAGTTCGAAGGCGTCCACTCGGTGCACGACCTCCACGTGTGGTCGCTTTCGTCTGACTCGTCGGTCCTGAGCTGCCACGTGGTGGTCACCGACGAGTTGATGTCTGACGCCGAGCACAGGATGAGGGGCCTGGAAATCCAGCTCTGCAAGCGATTCGGAATCGCGCACACGACCATCCAGCTGGAGTCCTGTCACCCCTGCGCCGACGAGGTGGACCACAGCGCAGGGGCGCACAACCATCCGCATCCAGAGCTTCGTTGAGCCCAGTGGACTCAGCGTGCCCCCGCGCCTCTGAGCACCCTGCCTGGAGCTGAGCCGGTGTGGCGGCCGCCGTCGAGGGCGCGCATCCCATTGATCCAGACGTCTCGCACACCCTCCGACAGGTGGTGCGGGTCTTCGAAAGTCGCCAGATCCCGAATTTGAACCGGGTCGAAAATGACGACATCGGCGTAGTAGCCGTGCCGCAGCAGGCCCCGGTTCTTGAGGCCGAGGCGCACCGCCACCGCGGAGCTCATCTTGCGAACGGCGTCCTCGAGCTCGATCACCCCCTGCTCGCGAACGTACCGTCCAAGGATGCGGGGGTAGCTGCCGTAGGCGCGCGGATGCGTCGGCCCCAGCTCGGCGGCCCAGGCCGGATCGAGGCCTCCGGCGTCGGTGCCGATCGTGACCCACGGCTGGCGCAGCTGCTCGACGACGTTCTCCTCGCTGATGACGAAGTAGACCGTGCCCACTCTCTGGCGTTCGGACATGAGCAGGTCCATGGCGGCGTCGACCCAGTCCTGACCTCGCGCAGCCGCTATCTCCGAAAGCCTTCTCCCGTTGTACTCTCGGTTCTCGGGCTTCTGAAAGCCTATCGGCATGACGCCTTCCGGCCCGGCAAGGTTGCCCATCGGCTCCCAGTCCCCGCTGGGCCAGCGCACTTCCTCGCGGACCCGGGCTCGGATCGCGGGGTCCTGCAGGTTGTCGAAGAGCTTCCCCCCGGCCGCAACCCAGGGGGGCAGGACCGACGTGAGCCCGGTCCCCCCGGCGACGTAGGGATAGATGTCGGCAGTCACGTCCTGACCACTTGCCCTGGCCTCTGCAATCGTTTTGATGGCACCGGCCATCCGGGGCCAGTTTGGGCGGCCTGAGGCCTTAAGGTGGTAGATCTCGACTGGCACGCTGGCGCGCCGGCCGATCTCCACGGCCTCCCCGATGCCATCCAGCAGACGGTCGGACTCAGAGCGCATGTGGGTGGCGTAGATCCCGCCGTGGCCGGCAACCACCCGGCAGACTTCTACCAGCTCCTCGGTGCGGGCGTAAGCCTCGGGAGGGTAGATCAGCGCGTAGCTCACGCCAAGCGCGCCGTCGAGCATCGCCTCCTTCACGACCGTGCGCATGACCTCCAGCTCGTCGGCGTCCGGCGGTCCCATGTCCATTGCCTTGGCGTACTCGCGGACCGTGCCGCCGCCCAGGAACGAGGCGACGTTGGGCGTCACGCCGCTGGTCGCCATGGCGTCGAGCCAGTCTCCGAATCGGCGCCATCCCCGCGCTCTCTCACGCCACTCGGGCACGGCATCGACGACGGGGTCGGGCCGGAGCGGATCCTCGATCCGGCCCCCGAACGGAGCCGGGGTCCATGCCTCACCCATGATCTCCGTCGTGACACCCTGCGTGACCTTGGACAGGCACCGAGGATCGCGCATCAGCGGCCGGATCGAGTGGCTGAGGATGTCGATGAAGCCGGGGCTTACGACCATGCCGGAGGCTTCGACCACCTCACCTGCACGCCCGGTCGAGACGCTTCCAGCAGGCAGCACGTCGAGGATGCGGTCCCCGGAGATCATGACGTCGCCGCGGAACCACGGATTGCCGGTCCCGTCCACCACCCTGGCGCCCCGAATCAACGTGTCGATGGTGAAGTCGCTCATTCCGGACCCTCCTCTTCCACAAACTAACGGTTCCTCTCTGCACGATGACCAGCTCGGCGTGTGTGCCCTGGATCGATTCGGCCGAGAGTTACTACGAACGGCTCCCGGGCGCGTACCCTAGTGGGCAGTGCTGGAAGTGGTAGTCGGCTTGGTGGCCGGTCTGCTGTTCCTGGTGGGTGTGGCCATCATGGTAGGACCGGCTCTCCGTCGGTTCTTCGGCATCGGCCGCCCTCGCAAACGCCGCCTGGCCACGGTGCGGCGATCCGCTCGCTCCACCTCACCCACGGAGCTGCACCCCACCACCGTCAAGGCGCTCGCGGCGACCGCGCGGCTGCTGGCGCTGCTCAAGGAGCACAGCCTGGACCGACAGGCTGCCGCGCTCCGCATGGCAGGCAAGCGGCTTCAGGTGGATGAGGCTGGGGGGATCATGGCCATGCGGGAGGTGCTGCGTCACCTGCGCTCCGTGCGCCTGGGCGACGAGTCGGACCACAAGATCTTTCAGGGACTGGTGGGACAGCTCCAGAAGGAGCTCGACGATCGGGCCGAGCAGCTGGAGCTGCTGCCGAAGAATTAAGCACTGTCCCAGGTCGCCACCAGGGGTGATCGCATTACCGTCCTTCGGCGCACGCATCGTCCAGGTTGCACTCGCCAGTCATCCTGTGAGCCGGCGAACGACGAGTGGACGTATCTCCGAGATTCGCTCGTAGTCGCCATCGACGTGGACGACCCCCAAGCCATGGTGGATCGCAGTCACAGCGATCAGGAGGTCGGGGATCGGGGTTCGGTGCCACATGCGTGCGCCCAGTCGCGTAGAGTGCGCCGGTTCACGTCGACGACTCGACGTGCTCCTTGAGCATTTCCATGCCGCGTCTGATGCCGTCCTCGTACTGGCCCCTCAGCAGACCTCCCGCAAAGCGCAGCAAGCCACGCAGCTCGTAGTCCATCTCGTAGACGAGGTCAGTGCCGTCATCTCGTGGTGTGTACGTGTAAGACCAGGTCCCGTCCAGCGGTCCGCCGGCGAACCGCCCGACTGCCAGCCGGGGTGGGTCCCAGGTCGTGTACTGCAGCACCAGATCGACCTCAAAGCCACCGGGCAGGTCCAGTTCGTAGCGGACGCGAGGTCCCTCGTCCGGCTTGCTGGGAAGGGCTTCGGCGTGACGGAGGTAAGCGGCCCAGCGAGGCGCGTTGGCGAGGTCCTCGTGAACCGCCTTCCACACCTTGCGCGGAGGTGCGGCGATCGATACTTCCTCCCGGATCCGGGTCATGGTGCGATTATCGATCAGTGTGTCGCGCACCGTGCCCGAGCATGAGCACGAGCGTCAGGTGAGTGCGCTCTATCATTGGCCGCGTGATCCGGCGCAGGCGGCAGCCCTCTGGAGGCACCCTTGAGAAGCTGGCCAGCGAGACTTCGGAGCTGGTCGGCAAGCTGCTGAGCCAGAACCGCGCCCTACGAGCCGAGAACGAAGCGTTGAAGCGCGACGTGGAACGGCTGTCGGCAGGGTGGGAGGACATCAAGCGGCTGGCAAAGCTCGCGCCGCGTCGCAAGCGGGCGCGGGCGCGCTGACGTCACCGCGCTGGCACCAGCAAACCCAGCTTGAGCAACATTCACTTTACTGATCGCGACCTGCCCGATTCAGCCGATGTCGTGATCATCGGCGGCGGCCTGGCTGGACTCTTCACCGCGTTCTTCGCCGCCCAGGCTGGACTTGGACGCGTGCTGGTCCTCGAACGCCGAGGCGCCGTTGCCAGTCTCACCTCAGCCCACTCAGCCGAGGGCTTTCGCCTCGAGTGGGATGCGCTGGAAAACATCGAGATGGTACGCGAGAGCGTCGACGTGTTCGACCGATTCGCGGAAATCGTCGGCCTTTCGGGATACGACGTCGGGGTCGAAAAGAACGGCTACCTGTTCGTCTCCGGGTCGGCAGGCCCGGCCTACCGCCCCGCCCGGCTTAAAGAGCGCGTCGAGCGCTGGCACAACCTGGGGCTGACCGACGTCGAGTACCTCACCGGAGAACAGGCAAGGCATCGCTTCCCGTTCGCCGGTGACGCCGTGGAGCAGGCGCACTTCAGGGCGGCCGACGGCTTCGTCGACGCCGCAGCTGTCGCCCGCGGACTGGTGCTCGGCGGCCGCTTCGAAACCTACGTCGAAGCCCCGGTCGCGGCCATTCAAACCTCGAGATCACGCGTGACAGGCGTACGGACGAGGGGTGGCAGAACCGTCGCCACCGAAACGGTCGTCGCCGCCGCCGGTCCTTTCACGCGCCGGCTCGCGGAGGCGGCTCGCGCCCCCCTTGCAATAGAGAACCGTCGCCGCCATGGCCTGCTCCTGCACCTGACGCCCGGAATGGTCGATCCATCCTGGCCCATGGTGGTGGACGCAGACCTCGGCCTCTACTGGCGCCCGCGGCCCGAAGGCATCTTCGTGGGCTGGGAGAAGGCGCTGTCCTGGGACCAGCTGCCGACCGACGCGACAGACCCGGTCCCGGCCGACTTCAGCTACCTCGAGCAGGTTCGGACGCACGGCCGGCGCCTGATTCGTTTCTGGCGCGACCTGCCGTTCGACCAGGTGACCTGGCACACGGGCCAGTACGTCGCCGCTGTCCCCAATGACGGCCGGCCGGTCATCGGCCCTCATCCGGCGGTTGAAGGCCTCTACGTCAACACCGCCTACGAGGGACGGGGCGTCATGGCCAGCCCAGCCGGCGGCCGGCTGCTGGTGCGGCTGATCCAGGGCAACGCCGACGCGGACGCGAACCCGTTTCGAGTGTTCTCCCACGGCCGTGGAAACGAGCCGGACAGCATGGTTCTATGAGGTGAGGCATGCCTCCGGCAGTGCCCAGCGAAGGTGCCCACGCCTCATGCTTGCTCAGGAACCCCAGGGATTCCAGCAGGCGACCGGGCGGTCCTCGAGCAGCTCGAGCGGCGGCCGCAGCCGCCGGCACTGCTCCATCGCATTCGGGCATCGACTTGCGAACGCGCACCCCGGCCGGGCTCTGCCCACGTCTGTCGCCCCGGTACGCGGGGTCAGCTCGAGCAGCTCTGCCGTGTACGGGTGGCGTGGCGAGGTCATGACCCGGTCGGTCGGCCCGGTCTCGACGATCCGGCCGGCGTGAATGACGATCACCCGCTGGCAGACGGCTGCCGCGACACCCGGGTCACGCGTCGTCAGTATCAGAGCCGCCGCACCGAGGACACGCCGCAACAGGTGCAGCATGACCTGCGCCTGGACGGGATCGCTGATACCGACCGTCGGCTCATCTGCGATGAAGAGGGGCGGCCGGTTGGCGCCGGCCAGCGCGAGCATCACCCGCTGCCGGAGGTCCCCCGTGAGCTGGTGCGGATAGTGACCGAACCGCTGCCGCGGCCGACTCACACCCGCCCAGGCCAGCGCCTCGAGTGTTCGCTCACGCACCCACCGCCGCGTCATGGCGTATGGATAGCCTTCATAGTGGCGATCGACTGCCTCTGCGATCTGCGAGCCGACGGTCCTGATCGGGTTCAGGCTGCGCCGCGCGTCGGGGAAGACCATGGCCACATCGCGGCCTCGCACCCGCCACCACTCGGGCTCCACCATTCCGACCAGCTCATGGCCGAGGAGCCGGATGGAGCCGCTCACCTGGCCCGGAGGGGGCACCATCCCGAGCACCGACAGAGCGACAAGCGTCTTGCCCGAGCCAGGCTCACCCACGATGCCCACAGCCTCACCTCTCTCCACTGCCAGCGAGATCCCGTCCAGCGCCACGACCGACCGGCCCGAAGCGTCAGGGAATTGAACCCGTAGCTCTTGCAGCCGGAGTACCTCGGCGACGGCGGTGCTCAACGCGCTTTCACCCTCCAGAGCTGGCCCAGGCCTTCGCCGAACCAGTTCGCGCTGAGGACCGTGAGCACAAGCGCAGCGGCCGGCGCGTACAGAATCCACGGCGCGGTGGTGACGTTCTGCCGGGCGTCGGCGAGCATGTTGCCCCAGGAGGGTGCCACTTCCGGGGCACCAACTCCCAGGAAGGAGAGGCAAGCCTCTGTCACCACCAGGTCGGCCACGATGAATGCTCCGACGACCGGCAGCGCGGCGGGCACCGCATAGAGAGCCTGGAAAACGGGCATTCTCCCTCGGCCGCCCCAGGTCGCATCGAAGACCGCTAGGGCGAAGGGTGCGGAGGCAAGGATGGCAAGCACGATCAGAAGCGGCCAGTAACCGCGGCCGACGATCGCTATGACGGGCGCCGCAAGGACGAGGAACGGAAACCCCGCCGCCGTCTCCGTGGCGCGTTCCAGGATCACCCGAGTCCACCCCAAGCTGGCCGCTGCTGCCAGCCCGATCCCGGTGCCCGCCAGGCCGGCGATCAGTGTAGCCGGCAGCACAACAGCCAGCGACCAGCGGAACCCTGCCAGCGTACGAGCCAGAACGTCGCGGCCCAGCTGATCCGTGCCCAGCGGATGACCGATTGTGCCAGGCGCGAGCAGACGCTGTGCCGGTGCGGCGTGCTCCTGGACAATGCCGGCTCCCACGAGACCCAGCACCGCCACGGCCATCAATCCCACCATCCCTCCCACGAGAAGGCCCGGTCTTGGGATGGCCGGCGCCGGCAGGAGGCGGCGGCTGAGACCCATTTCGTGGGCGAGCACCGGGCCGGTCATGGCGGGGTTGCGCGCCTCCGGAGACGAGGGTCGACCGCAGCAAGGACGAGGTCGACCATCGCATACGTGGCGAAGACCAGGAACGCGATCGCAAATATGGCCGCCTCCACAACCGGGAAGTCCCTTGCCTGCATCGACACGGCGAGCAAGTTGCCCACACCAGGCCAGCCGAAGAGCCACTCGACTACGACCGCCGCGGAGAGCAGGAAGGCGACCTGGACGCCGACCAGCGCCAGGGCGGCAAGAAGAGAGTTGGGCAGTACGTGGCCCCACAGCACGTCGCGTGAGGTGGCGCCCATCGCTTTTGCAGTCAGCACCCAGGTCTGGCGCACAGCCCCTGCCACCGGGCCGGCGGTCAGTCGCGCGGCCCGAGGCGTCAGCCACCACGTGAGCGTAAGCGCCGACAGCGTGAAGCTCAGCGGCGCGCTCGCGCCCATGGCTGAAGTCATGCCGACAACCTGGACCAGGACGAGGCCGACGATGAGGGCGGGCAGGCTCTGGCCGGTCAGGAGCAACCTGAAGGCCCAGCCGTGCTCAGGGCGGTCGGCGCGGAGCCCGAGCCAGACGCCGAGCGAAACGCCGACCAGGGCGGTGGCAGCCAGCGCCGCCGCGGTGAGCATGAGCGTTGCCGGGAGCCGCAGGCGCACCACCTCGAGGGCCGCGGCCTGGTGAGCCGGCGACTGCCCGAAGTCGAGCCGGAGCGCGCGCGTCACGAACGTGACGTACTGCTGCAATATCGGCCCGTCCAGCCCATACGCGACGTGGGCGGATCGCACCTCGGCGTGGCTCGCCCCCGCCCCGGCCAGCAGTGCGGCGGGCGAGGCCGAGAGCCGGACCAGGATGAAGAGCAGAGTGGCGACGCTCATAAGCACAGCCCCCAGCTGGCCCGCTCGATAGATCAGCCGGCGCGCGACGTGCAGAGCAATCCCATGACCACCCTCTTCCCAACGCGGCCCCTCCACGCTGACGAGCTTAGAGGTTGCGCCGGCAAGACCGGCGGGTCTCTGACATCGATTCGTTGCTTCTGACCGGCTCGTGCTGCTCTAGGAGGTGCACCGGCGGCCAGATGATCCATTCTTTACAACCAGGCGATCGCGATTTGACGCGCGCGTGCCTTTATGGCAGGGATGCAGGTACGTGCCGTTGCGCTGGTCGTCGTTGCGGCAGTGGAGCTGCCGGCGTGCAGCTCTGCCGCCGCCACTCACGCCGCCTCTCCCCCTTCCGCCTCCACTGGGATCCACAGCATCCGGCACGTCGTCGTGATAATGCAGGAGAACCGCTCTTTCGACGAGTACTTCGGCCTCTTCCCCGGAGTGGACGGGCTGCCACGACGGAACGGTCAGTTCACCGTATGCGTTCCGGACCCGGCGTCCGGCTCCTGCGCCAGGCCTTACCACGACGGCACCGACAGGAACTCAGGGGGTCCGCACGGCGAAGCCAACGCCATGAACGACATCGACGGCGGCAAGATGGACGGCTTCGTCGCTCAAGCCGAGCGGGCCAGGGCCGGCTGCGCTAGCCAGTTCGACCCCGCGTGCACAGCGCCTCCACGCGCTACCACGAGTGGGAGGGCGGCATCCAGCACGGACGTCATGGGCTACAAGGATGCGCGGGATATCCCAAACTACTGGGCCTACGCCGCCAGCTTCGTCCTTCAGGACCGTATGTTCGAACCGAATGCCTCGTGGTCGCTGCCGGAGCACCTCTTCATGGTCAGCGAGTGGTCCGCCAGATGCTCGAAGGCGGGTGACCCGATGAGCTGCGTCAACGCACTTCAGAACCCAGACCAGCTTCGGGCAGGTACCACCGCAAAGGCTCAGGCGCCTGACTACGCCTGGACGGATCTCACCTACCTGCTGCACAAGAACAATGTGAGCTGGAGGTACTACGTTGCGGAGGGCACGCAGCCCGACTGCCAGGACGACCAGGCAGAGTGCAGCCCGCAACCCCAGCGCGCCGGCACGCCCGAGATCTGGAACCCGCTTCCCTGGTTCGAGACCGTGCGGCAGGACAACCAGCTCGGCAACATCCAGACGCTCGATCACTTCTACGCCGACGCCAGGTCTGGGAAGCTGCCGGCGGTGAGCTGGGTGGTACCCAACGGCCAGAACAGCGAACACCCACCGGCGCTGGTGAGCGCGGGCCAGGCGTACGTGACCGGGCTCGTCAACGCCGTCATGCAGAGCACGGATTGGGCGTCCACGGCCATCTTCCTGTCCTGGGACGACTGGGGTGGGTTCTACGACCACGTTGCGCCGCCCACGGTAGACGTGAACGGGTATGGCTTGCGCGTGCCGGGGATTGTTATCAGCCCGTATGCGAAGAGGGGATTCGTGGACCACCAGACTCTGAGCTTCGACGCCTACGTCAAGTTCATAGAGGATGACTTCCTGGGTGGGCAGCGGATCGACCCCATGACCGATGGCCGGCCCGACCCGCGGCCCGGCGTGCGCGAGAATGCTTCACAGCTGGGCGACCTGACACATGACTTCGACTTCACACAACCGCCCCGCAAGCTGATACTGCTCGACCCGCACCCGAAGCCCGGCCCCGCGTCGATGCCATGAGTGCCGCAGGGGGAGGGACGCCGTCTACCTGGCCTCAGCTCTTCATGCGAGCGCGGATGCATTGGCATGTGCCGACACCGACCTCCTTCGGGCCGCACATGCTTGCGGGTCTTGCGGTCGTCGACGCCAGGAGCGAAACGAGCACTCCCCGCAGGTGGATCGGCTACGTGCGATTGATCCGGCCTCCCAGGTACTCAGAACCGGCCTGGACGAGGCACAAGGGGTTTCCCCACGGGTCCGTCACGTAGAACGAGCGCTCGCCCCACGGTCGAACACCAATGTCACCGCGTTGGGCGTCCGCCTTGGCTCCGGCTGCAAACGCTCGCTCCCGCACGGCCTCGAGCGGTTCCTCAGTTGATAGGTAGATAGGCGCAGCGTTCGAGCCGACGTACGCGGGATCTCCGTCCGCGAGCGCATCCCAACAGGCAAGAATCGCCGCTCCACACTTGAAGTAGTGGCGACCCGTGGACACACGTTCGCCGGCTGTGCTCAGCAGCGCCGCGTAGAACCTCGCCGCCGCGTCAACGTCGCGAACAGGGATGATCACGCGAAAGAGCTGCATGCACCGCAGTGTAGATGCAGCCCCCCTTGGGCGATGCCTGGTTTCGGCTAGCGGCCTACTGCGCCGTCCGATACCGGACTTCGACCGTCACACTTACGTACCTTGAGGAGAACAAATGGAGGGCCTCTTGCTGCCCGGCATCGCAGGGGCCGGGCCGTAGACGTGTGACCGGTACTGGCAGCTACCAGCGCTTGCTGGAGCTGAAAAACGGCAGGCCGGTGCACGTGCGCCCGATCCGGCCGGACGATGAGCCACGGCTCCACGAAGCGTTCAGCCGGATGTCCGAGCGCAGCGTGTACTTCCGATTCTTTTCGCCTCTCAAGCGACTGCCCGAAGCGATGGCCCGCCGCTTTGCACGCGTCGATTACGACCAGCGCTTCGCCCTCGTGGCCACCACACACAGGCCCGACGGCAAGGAGCACATTCTCGGCGTTGCCCGTTACGACGTGGCATCCGGAACCAGTACGGCGGAGGTCGCCGTGACAGTGGTCGACGAGGTGCAGCGGCAGGGTATCGGCTCTGGCCTGCTGCGCTTGCTCGGCGACGTCGCCCGCGAGCACGGCGTCAAAGAGTTCAGTCTCGTCGTTCTGCCTGAGAACCAGAGCATGCTGGGGCTGCTGCGCAAGATGGGCTGGATCCATGAGGCCCACCTCGTGGGCGGCGTCTATGAGATCACGTTCAAGCCGTGATCGCTCCGCACCCGTTGGCCGTGGCAGGTCGACCAGAAAAGTCTGCCTCGAAGACCTCGTACTCGAAGGCCACCGCGAACCCGAGCCGCCGGTAGATGTCGTAGGCGTGGGTCGGGTTCAGCCCGTCCACGAACAACGTGGCGGTGGCCGCGCCGTGCCGGGCCAGGCGGCGGAGGGCCTCGGCGGTGAGCGTGTACCCGAGCCCACGGCGCCGGTGCTCGAGCAGGGTGCCGACGACCTCGACAATCCCGACAGGCTGCGGCCGAGGGTCGGGGTCGAACGTGTCGAGAGAGCACCACACGATTGCGGCCGGCACTCCATCGCACGTCTCAGCCAGGATCTGTAACTCCGGAGGCCGGCTGATCCGCGGCGGGTCGTCCGGGTCCAGGGCCTGGAACCGCCAGTGTTCGGCGAACGACCGGTTGAAGACCTCGATCGCCGTTCGACGATCCGCCAACCGGGCCAGACGGTATCCGGCCGGCAGCGCCAGGAAGGGAACGTCGCCAGGGTCACGCCTGTCCATGCGCCAGAAGGGACGGACGAAGCTCAATCCAAGCTGGGCCATGTCCTGCCGGTGTCCGATGGGGCGCCAGACCTGCGCCACTGCGGCTCCTGCGGCGCGGCTCAGGCCGACACCCCAGTTGATCAATCGCAGCCGGTCGCCGTCATCTCGGGCTGCGGTCTCGACCCTGGCCACCGTGATGCCTTTGCTCGACTGCTCGAGCACCAGCACTGCAGCTCGCAACCGCGGGCCGTCCTCGATCACTCGCGACCGTGCTCCCCAGTCGAACGACGCCATAAGGCCGGCGATCATGGCCTCGCCGGGGACACAGTCGCGGACGCGGTTCGCCGCCTCGTGCGCCCACAGCGCGCGCAGTCCCGGCAGGTCCTGAAGCCGCCCTGGTCTCACGGGGCTACCCGTGCAACCACCTCGGTCAGCTCGGGCAGCGCGTGACGCAGGCTCTCCTCGATCTCGGTCTCCACCTCATGAGCGTGCTCCAGGCTGACCTGCCCTTCCATCCCGGCCACCACGTGTGCGACCAGACCGCCGGAGCGTTCGCTCAGCTCGACGTCGCGACAGCTGCGGACCTCGGGGTGGGCCTCGACGATGCGCGCGATCTCACGAGTGAGAGCTGCTCGTTTGCCCGTGACATCGGCCCCGCTCACGAGCTCGGGCTCCAGCGGTTCGAGGTGCACGTCCACTCGCGAGACGCCGGCGAATTCATGCCGCAGCCGCTGCTCCAGATCACCCGCCGCCGCCGCTGCTTGATCCAGCGTCATGCCGCTGGGCAGCTTGGCGTGCATGCTGAGATGCAGGCTGCCGTTCTGCTCCCTCTCCACTGTCACGTTGTGGAGGTCCCTGATCGCCTCCTCGGCGGCCGCGGCAGCGTGCACTCGCTCGACGAGGTTGCTCTCCTCAGATTGGGACTCGATGACGAGCGACAGCTCCAGGTCGGGGTGGGCCTTACTTACCGCGGTCAGCACTTCCTCTGTTAGCCGCTGAGCGCCTTCCACGGACAGCGTTGGGCGTGCCGAGACCCGCGCATCGCCCAGCATGCGGCCGCCGGACCGGCGCACCCTGACCGGACCCACTCGGCGGACCCCGGAGACCCCGGCGATCGTCCGCTGCACCGCTTCTTCGACTCCGCTGGGAGCACGGTCGATCAGAATGTCCCCCGAGCGGTAAACCAGCAGCCCGGCTGAGCGGAAGATCAGCACGGCCACGAGCAGAGCCGCGGCGACGTCAGCCCAGGCGAAACCGAGCCGGACACCGATGAGGCCGGCCAGCACGCCTCCAGACGACAGGACGTCGGCCCTGCGGTTCTGCGCTCCGGCCGCCAGAGCAGGGCTGCTCCAGCGCCGGGCAGAACGAAGCAGGACTGTGGCCCGGCCGATCTCGAGCACAATCGTGCCGGCCATCAGCCCGATGGCGTAGAGCGCGGGGTCGACCTCGACAGGCGCCCCGAGCAGCCGGCGTATGCCCTCGTAGGCGATCCCGATTGCAGCCAGCAGCAGGATAACGCCCTCGCCGAAGGACGCCAGGTTCTCGGCTCGGCCGTGGCCATAGGGGTGCTCATGGTCGGCAGGCTTGCGCGCCGTTCGGACCGCCGCCAGCGCGAAGCCCGAGGCGACCAGGTCGAGGCCGGTGTGAACCGCCTCGCTGATCATCCCGAGGCTGCCAGTCAGCAGGCCAACGCTCAGCTTGGCCAGGAGCATCCCGCAGTCGACCGTCAGCGACGCGAGAGCGACGATCTGCGGCGTCAGCCGCTGTTGCTGTCGACCCACTCCACGATCCTCTGGGCTATCTCCTCACCTTTGTCTTCCTGGAGCATGTGCCCCGCTCCATCCACTACCAAGACCTTGCCGGCGGCGCCCGGCAGCGCGTCGGCCATCGCCTGGCCGTGCCCCAGCGTGAAGACGGGGTCCTGGTCGCTCCAGACCACCAGCGCCGGCACCTTCCACGCTCGCAGCTCCGCGGCCACGCGGCGCATCTTTTCGGCACTCGGATCGTCAGATGAGATCGGCACCAGCAGTGGGAAGGCCGCCGCGCCGGCCTTCGACTCCCGAGTCGGGAACGGCGCCTCGTACGCCGCCACAACCGCGTCGTTCATCGGGCTGGCGACCGACGACGCCATGACCCGCCCCACCGGAAGGTCCAGTCCCGCCCGCTCGGCGAACGTGCGCCAGCGCATGAAGCCCGGGCTGGGCCAGTCGGCGCCGCCGAACAGCCCGGTGTTGAGCACCACCAGGCGAGCAAAGCGATCCTTCATCTCGACTGCAGCTCTCAGGCCGATCGGCCCTCCCCAGTCCTGCACCACGACGGTGGCGCCCCGCACGTCCAGGTGCTCGATCAAGGCCTTCATCGACTCGGTGTGACGGTCGTACGAGTACCAGCCGATGTCGGTGGGCTTGTCCGAGCGACCGAAGCCAAGGTAGTCCGGAGCCAGGACGCGGAAACGGCGAGCCAGGATGGGCACCATGCGCCGGTACAGGTACGACCAGTCCGGCTCGCCGTGAAGCAGCAGGATCGGTTCGTGACCAGGGTCGCCCTCGTCGAGGTAATGGATGCGGAGGCCCTCCCACTCGATGTAGTGAGGGGCGAAGGAGTAGCCGGGAAGGTCGGCAAAGCGATCGTCGGCGGTCCGGTAAGCGTCCACGCGCCAACTCTAAGAAGTCATACCGGCGCCACGTTTACCGACTCCGAGACGGTGGTAATCGAATGTTGGGCGCGCTCAGGCGAACGAAAAACTCACTTGATCAGGAGGTGAAACTCTGATGGCGACCAACCGATGGTGGAGTCCAGCTCATGACCTCATGAGCGCCACCCGCGTCATCGACCGGATGTTCGATCAGTTCTTCGGCTACGGCACTCAGTCGGAGCCGGGCGAGGGTGGCACACCGACTTACGCGCTGCCGGTGGACGTGCTTGAGAGCGACGAGGCCTTCGTACTCTACGCAAGCGTAGCCGGCGTCCCGCACGACCACGTCGACGTGTCGTTTGAGGATGGGGTCCTGTCGATCGCAGTCAAGCCCGTTCCATTTGAGCGGCAGGGCAAGTGGCTGCGCCAGGAGCGGCCGTGGGGCAACTGGTCCCGGAAGCTCGAGCTGCCCAGGGAGGTTCAGCCGGACAAGATCCAGGCCAACATCGAGAACGGGATGCTGACGGTGGTCGTGCCCAAGGTGGCCACGGCGCAGCCGGTCCGCATTCCTGTCGGCGGTGCAGCCAAGCAGCTCAAGTCATGACCAGGCGGGCGGGGGAACCCCGCCCCGCCTCTTTCACCCCTAGGGCCAACTCCC